>NZ_JAGSXH010000046.1 GCF_018283645.1 Actinocrinis puniceicyclus
CGGCGACTACCCGACCGCCACGCACACGCACGGCGACCCGCACTGCGACCCGAACGGCACCCAGAGCGACGGCAACGGCGGCACCTACCCGACCGACGCCATCCCCGGCTACAACGTCCCCGCCGGCAACTGGTTCGCCGCGCAGTTCCAGCAGCTGGTGACCGACGCCTACCCGCCGGTCTCCTAGCAGCCACACCCCGCCGCGCGGTTGAGGCGCCCTGACCGGCGCCTCAACCCGCGGACAGGACAACCCGCGCATCGTCGCCCCCGGCCACGCCGGGGGCGACTCGCGTTACCGGGCTTCCCGCGTCACCAGACTTCTCCCGTCACCGGGCTTCGGCCCCGCGATCGCGCCGGGACGTCCTCGCCATCCGGCGATCACCCCCCGACGTACTCAGCCAACCCCGCCAACACCCGGTCGTGGATCTGGTTCATCCCTTTCGGCGCGAATCTGCGCTCGAAGAAGCCCCCGATCCCCCGCGCGCCGCTCCAGACCGCCTCCGCCGTCACCAACGCCACATTCCCCTGGCCGCTGACCGTCCACGTCACCCGCAGCGACGAATTCTCATCCACTTCCACCAGCGTTAACGCAGCAGGCTGCGACACTCGCGCCAGCACGTCCCGTGACCGCCGCTGCGTCGCGGCCAACCGCCAGGACGCCACGGTCCCCGCGCCGACCCCGCCCTCACGCACCGCATACCCGCTGTACTGAGCCGGAAGGATCTTCGGCCGCACCTGCGCGTAATCCGCGAGCGCCTCGAACACCGCCTGCGCCGACACTCCGATCTGACGGCTCGTCACGGCCCGCACCCGTCCCATTCCGCCGCTCCCTCACGCACTCACACAATTCACCCGATTCGGCTTTGTCCCACCCTATCCCCGTTCTGCGACACATCCGCCCGCACGACGCACGCCCGCCACCGCTCGGCGCACCCGCGGCGGCCCGCCGCTTGCCACCGCCCCCACCAGAGCGGACACTGCCCGCAAAAGTTCTTGGGAGACAACATGGCCGATGCAGCGTCACGCATCCGCACCACCGCCGCGGTCGCCGCAGCAGCCGCGGTCCCCCTCATCGTCACCGCGGCCCTCGGCAACCAGGCCCTGCAGGGCTGGCGCAACAGCCGCGCGAGCAGCGCCAACCACTGGATCGCCGACCTGTTCCAGCCGATCGCTCTCACCGGCTGGCGCTTCACCCCGCGCTCCGGGGCGAACGCCACCGCCCACTGGCTCGCGCCCCTGGTCTTCGATGCCGCCCTCGTCGTGCTGACCGCCCTGCTCGCCACGGCCGCGGCCCACAACCGCGGCCGCATCGCCCTGTTCCTGGGTGTCTGGGGTGCGACCACGCTCGCCGGCGCCGCGGCCGGGCTGCTGTGCACGCCCCTGGCCTACGCGGGCGTTTCCGGAATGGCCACCGCCGACACCTACCGCGACACCCTCGCCGGGGGCCTGCTGCTCGGGTTCCTCATCGGGGTGCTCGCCGCGATCGCCGCCAGCGTGTTCCTCGGCTCCGGCTCGTCACGCAGCGCGAACAACACCACGGCGCGGGCGGCGCAGGCCGACCGGGGCCTCGACGAAACGCGGCCGCTGAGCACCTGACCGCGACGAATGAGTACCTACCGCGACGAAGGCGGGCGCCCCGCCGACCGTGCCGCGAACCCCGCGGCTCGGCCGGTTCACACCACCGCTCGCACCGCATCGGCGAGACGCTCGTAATCGCTCTGGTCGTTGTACAGCTGCGCCGACACGCGCAGCAGCGTGTACCCGCCCCACACGTTGATCACCGTCTCGACCCCGAACTCGTCCGCCATCCGGTCACGCAGGCTGTCCGCTACCGCTTGGTCTGCGGGCACCTGCGGCAACGGGACCAGTCGCATCGCCAACCCGGCGGCGCCGACGCCTTCGCCGACGCCGGGCATCCCGCTCACGTCGCCGCCTACGGCCTGCGCGACCAGCCGCTGCCCGTGCGCGGCCAGCGCCCCGTTGCGTTCGCGCACCTCGTCCCAGCCCCACGCCCCGAACAGTTCCAGCGCGGCCGGCACCGCGAGCCACGCTGACGAATCCACCGTGCCCGGCTGCAGGAACGAGTACGGAAACCCCTCCTGCTCGCGCCACGACACCGGAAACGAGCCCACCGCGTCCCGCCACCGCTCAGCCACGTACAGCCCGGCACTGCCGCGCGGCGCGCACGGCCACTTGTGGAAGTTGCCCACCCAGAAGTCCGCGCCCAGCGCGCCCAGGTCGACCGGCAGCAGGCCGGGCGCGTGCGCGCCGTCCACCAACACCGCGACCCCGAGCGCGTGCAGCGATGCGACGATTCGCCGCACCGGGAACACTTGCGCGGTCGCGGAGGCGACGTGGTCGACCACGGCCAGGCGGGTACGCGGCGTCACGCCGGAGGCCAGGGCGGCGACCATCGCCTCATCCGAGGCCCCGAGCGCCACCGGCACCGTGACCACCGACGCTCCGGCCCGCGCGGCCGCCTTGCGCGCACCGAGCAGCACCGCGCCGTACACGTGATCGGTGACCAGGATCTCGTCGCCGGCGGCGAGCGGGAACCCGGCCAGGACCGCGCCGGCTCCGGCTGTCGAGTTCTGGACGAACGTCAGGTCCTCGGCGTCCGAACCCAGGAAGGCGCACGCCGCGCGCCGCGCCTCCTCCAGCGCCGGCTGTAGTTCGCGGCGGAAGAACCCCGTCGGGTTCGCCTCCATCCGCTCGCGCCAGCGCTGCTGCTCGGCGAGCACCGGCAACGGAACCGCTCCGAACGAACCGTGGTTCACGTGCGCTCGCTTCGGATCCAGGGGCCAGAGTGCGGGGTGGTACAGGCGGTCCGGCGCGGCTGAGGAGGCGATCGTCTTCACGCCGGTCGAGACTATCCGACGGTGGTCCAAGGGGCACCCGAGCACATACAGAGCCGGTCCGCACAAAGAACGGCGCCGCATCCGGGTGGTTCGGTGTCGCTCACCCGGCGAGGGCAGCCAGGACAGTCGCCGAAGCATTGTATTAGACCTTTAATATGAAGAGACAGAATTCCACCCCCGAAGAGAAGACAACGTGCATGCTGGAGTGACCGGCTCGAAAACGGTCCGGGTTCAATCGACTCAGGCGGGCATCATGCGCACTTTTCCTCTTGCGGCGGCGGCCGGGAACGCGAACCGGCGCGGCTTCGCGATCGTTCTCGACGAATCCGAGTACCTGGAGCTGATACCGCGTCAGGGCGAGTTGACCGAGCCCGAGTACGGCGCCTATCTCGCGGCGATACAGCGGCGGATGTCCGCGGCCCGGCGCGGCGGCGCGCGCGTCCTGGTCGGGCCGTTCCGGGCGGACCAGCATGTCAGCTATGCCGAGCGGATCGGCGCGCAGCCTTTCGGGACGATCGCGCTGCGGGCGTTCGACGACTATGTCGTGCGCACGTATCCCGGTGCGCGGCAGTGGGGCGGTGAGCCCATCGGCCGGGTGGTCGCCGATCTGCGCGCGGCGGAACGGGCCGAGATGCGCCCGATACGCGCGCACCTGTCGAAACAAGCTGATTCAGGTGCGTTTGAGAGGTAGTGGCGGATAGGGCCGCGGCGTCCGGAGATTCGGGCGTCTCGCCGGCCGCACAGGCCGTGTCCCAGCCACCGGTGCGACGCTACTTGCCTGGTCGGAAGGAAAGTTTCAGCTCGCCGCGTCTGCACGCATCGCGTCGGCACGGGTCAGTAGGCGGATTCGGGTGGCCGTGCGGATTGCGAAGGGGACGGCACTGGCGCAAATCCCCCCTACTCCCTAAGCCTGACGGTGGGCCGGCCACGTGAGCCGCCCGGTCAGGCCGTGCCGGAGAAGTGGCGTCGCGCGCCCGGCGTGCTTCTTCAACACGGTCCAGCCCAGGTTCACCGCAGCGGATGAGGGTCGCAGCTCATGAGAAGGATTGGCTTACGCATGATCGCGGCATCAGGGATCTTCGTCGCATACGCCGCTCTGGCCGGTGGTGGCGCCGCCGCCACCACCGCCAGCGCCACCGTCCACGCGGCGGCAGCCGCGACGGTCCCCCTCGGACAGGTCACCGCCGGCGACTGGCCCACCTACCACCTGAACAACACGCGCGACGGGAACCAGACGAAGCTCAACCCCGTCTCGACGCTGTCGGTGGACTGGAGCGCGCCGCTCGACGGTGCCGTGTACGGCGAGCCGCTGCTCGTCGGCGGCCGCGTCCTGGCCGCCACCGAGAACGACACCATCTACGCGCTCAACCGCAGCACCGGCGCCGTTCTCTGGTCCGCGCACGTCGGCTCGCCTGAACCGCTCGCCAGCCTGCCCTGCGGTGACATCTCCCCCTTGGGCATCACCAGCACGATGGTGTACGACCCGGGCACCAACCGGGTCTTCGCCGTCGCGGAGACGACCGGCGGTGTCCACACCCTGTTCGGTCTCAATGCCGGAACCGGGGCGATCGAGGTGCAGACCGAGATCGAGCCGCCGTTGGGCGACGCGATCACGTATCAGCAGCGCGGCGCCCTGACACTGCTCAACGGCCGCATCTACATACCCTATGGCGGGCTGTTCGGCGACTGCGGCAACTACATCGGCCAGGTGCTCTCGGTGGCCACTGACGGCACGGGCATGCAGAGCTTCGCCGTGCCGACCACACGCGAGGGCGGCATCTGGGAGACCGGCGGCGGCGTCGTGGACGGAGCCAACCTGCTCTACGCATCCGGAAACGGCCAGGCCACGTCAGGATCCTACGACGGCAGCGACTCGGTAATCGAGCTGTCGCCCACCCTTCAACGGCTCGATTACTTCGCCCCGACGGACTGGGCGACCCAGAACGGCGGCGACGCGGACCTCGGTTCGATGACCCCGGCCCTGGTCGGGCAGTACATCTACGTCGACGGCAAGACCAACAACGGCTACGTGCTGCGCAACGGCGCTCTCGGCGGCGTCGGAGGCCAGGTCGCCGAGCTGGCCAACACCTGCCAGACCTTCGGCACGGCCGCGGTCTCCGGCAACACCGTCTACCTGCCCTGCGCGACCGGCCCGCAGGCGGTGACCATCGGTGCCGACGGAACACCGACGCTGCTGTGGAAGTCCACGGTCCCGGCCGAGGGTTCGCCGGTGCTCGGCGGCGGCGCGGTGTGGGCCGTGGACTACTTCGGCGGCGAGCTCTACGCCCTCGACCCGGCCACCGGGGCGACGAAGGCGCAGATCTACCTCGGCAGCACGGCCCCGAACTTCGTGACGCCCACCGTGGTCGGAGACCAGGCGTTCGTGGGCACCGTCCACGGGGTCGTCGCCGTCGGCGGCGCGTGACGTCAGGCGCGGCAGCCGCACCGTGCACCACGAGGTGACGCAAGCGCCGGGTCGCTGATGCTTGGGCCGAATGGCCCGATGGCGGCAGCGGCCCGCGCCGCTAGCGTGGATCGGGACACGCCCTGGCAGCAACGACCGCGCGAGGTGTTCGTATGTCCGACTCACCAGCATCCACCGCCGCGCTGAGCATCGACGGCTCGCAGGTCGAGTTCCCCGTGCTCGCGGGCACGGAGGGCGCGCGCGGGATCGAGATCAAGAGCCTGCTCGCGCGGACCGGCGCGGTCACGCTCGACCCCGGCTTCGCCAACACCGCCTCGTGCTCCTCCGCGATCACCTACATCGACGGCGAGGCGGGCATCCTGCGCTACCGCGGCTACCCGATCGAGCAGCTGGCGGAGCAGTCGAACTTCCTGGAGGTCTGCTACCTGCTGATCTACGGGCAGTTGCCCACCGCGGCGCAGTACGCCGAGTTCACCGGGAAGATCAGCCGGCACACCCTGCTGCACGAGGACCTGAAGCGGTTCTTCGACGGATTCCCCCGCGACGCGCACCCGATGCCGGTGCTCGCCTCGGCCGTCTCCGCGCTCTCCACGTTCTACCAGGCCAGCCTCAACCCGTTCGACGAGCCGAACGTGGACCTGTCCACGGTGCGTCTGCTCGCCAAGCTCCCCACGCTGGCCGCCTACGCCTACAAGAAGTCGATCGGCCAGCCGTTCCTCTACCCGGACAACGCCCTGGGCCTGGTGGAGAACTTCCTGCGGATGACCTTCGGGCTGCCCGCCGAGCAGTACGAGCCGGATCCCGACGTGGCCCGGGCACTGGACCTGCTGTTCCTGCTGCACGCCGACCACGAGCAGAACTGCTCGACCTCGACGGTCCGGATGGTGGGCTCCGCGCAGGCGAACCTGTTCGCCAGCGTCTCCGCGGGCATCAACGCCCTCTTCGGCCCGCTGCACGGCGGGGCGAACGCGGCCGTGCTGGACATGCTCGAGGAGATCAACACCACCGGCGTGGACGTCGCGCAGTTCGTGCGCAAGGTCAAGGGCCAGCACGACGGCGTGCGGCTGATGGGCTTCGGCCACCGGGTCTACCGGCACTACGATCCGCGCGCCACGATCGTCAAGCGCACCGCGGACGCGCTGATCGCGCGCCTGGCCCCCGACGACCCGCTGCTGGGCATCGCGAAAGACCTGGAGGAGACCGCGCTGTCCGACGACTACTTCATCGAACGGCGCCTGTATCCGAACGTCGACTTCTACACCGGGCTGATCTACCGCGCGATGGGTTTTCCGACCGATTTCTTCACCGTCCTGTTCGCGATCGGCCGGCTGCCCGGCTGGATAGCCCACTACCGCGAGATGATCAACGATCCGGCCACCAAGATCGGCCGGCCGCGCCAGGTGTACACCGGCGCGACGGTCAGGGACTTCACGCCGCTCGGCGAACGCTGACGCCGCCGGCCCGCGACCGGCCGCCCGGCCTCCGACGCCTGCTTCATCGGCGGCGTACATGCCCCCGATGAAACAGACGTGCGCGCACCGGCCTCTGAAGCGCCGCGACCACAACCGGCCTATGAATCAGCGCTGTGAGATAGGCCGTGTCCGCGGGGTACCGCCGGGCCGCGCCGCCGGTCAGCCGGTGACGCTCGCCTGCCCCGTCTCCAGGTGGCCGGTGAAGCGCCGCGACCAGGAGGCGTCGGTGCTCACCGTGACCGTGAAGTCGTACCAGCCACCGCAGTAGGCGACCTGGTTGAAGTAGTCGGAGACGCTGCCGCCCGCCGGGACGGTGTACGTCCACGGCCCGTCACCGCGGTAATGGTTCGAAGTGATCGTGAAGGTGGCCGCGGCAGAGCCCGAATTGGTCATGGCGAACCAGACCGCCTGCTTTCCGGTGTCCGGCGCCGGGCTGTAGGACGTGGCGACCTCGGCGTGCTGTCCGGCCGCGGTGGCGTCGCCCTGGAATCGGCGCAGGAAGCGGTTCGGGCCGGTCAGGGTCAGGTCGTACTTGCCGGAGCCGTATCCGGTGCCGATGTTGAAGTAGTCACTGACCGTGCCGCCGGCCGCGCACGTGTACTGCCACGGGCCACCGCTGCGGTAAGCGTCGGCGTATATGGAGAACGCGGCGGCGCTGGTCGCCTGCGGCCCCTGGTTCGCCATCTCGATCCACAGCAGGATCTGGCCGTTCGCGCCGTACTGGATCGAACTGACGTAGCCGTTCGGCTGGTAAGGCAGCGCGCGGGCGGGTTTGGTGCCGGATTCCTGGGCGGGCAGCGCGTTCGTCGACGCGGACGGGTTCACCATCAGGTCGCAGTAGTAGATGCTGATCGACGAGTTGGTGGCCGGCAGCGTCGAGGGCAGGCCGTAGACCGGGTTGGCGAAGTCGAACGCGCCGGTCAGGTCGCCACAGACCTGCCGCCGCCAGGCGCTGATGTTCGGGCAGGCGGCCGGCGTGCCGAGGGCGGCGGTCCAGGTCTCCAGGAAGCGGATCACGGACGTGTGGTCATAGGTCTGCGAATCGACCCAGCCGCCGCGGGTCCACGGCGAGACGACGATCATCGGCACCCGGAAGCCCAGCCCGATCGGTACGCCGCCGAGGATGAACTCCCCCGCGGTCCCCGCGGGCGGCACCGGCGGCGGGACGTGGTCGAAGAACCCGTCGTTCTCGTCGTAGTTGACGAACAGCACGGTGGAGTCGAACACGGAGGCGTCGGCGGCCAGCGCCTGGATGACCTCGTGCAGGAACTGCGCGCCGTCCTCCGGCGGGGCGTCGGGGTGCTCGGAGCACTGCTGGTTGGCCACCACCCAGGAAACCTGCGGCAGGGTGCCGCTCAGCGCGTCCTGTTTGATGGCGGCGGCGATGTCGGTCGGGGTGGAGCCGGTGGTGCGCGGGACCGAACTCATGCCGTTGGCGTAGAGCGGGGAACCGGTGGAGGCGTTGGCGAACTGCGTGAAGTAAGCCAGCCCGTTGTCGCCGAAGTTGTCGCTTGCGACCTGGTAGACCTTCCAGCTCAGGCCCGCGTTCTGGAGCGCTTCGGCGTAGGTCTGCCAGCGCAGTCCGGACTCCGAGCCGCCGTCGTAGGCCGGTCCGCCGGCCGTGCCGGCCGGGTCGATCATGCCGCTCCACAGGTACGTGCGGTTCGGCCCGGTGGCGCTCAGGATCGAGCAGTGGTAGGCGTCGCAGACGGTGTAAGCGTCGGCGAGCGCGTAATGGAACGGGATGTCGGAGCGGGTGAGGTATCCCATCGTGCGGTTCGAGCCCTTGGCGGCGATCCAGGCGTCCATCTTGCCGCCGTTCCACGCCTGGTGCTGGGTGTTCCAGCCGTGGTCGAGCGAGCCGTCGCACTGGGCCAGGGTCTCCGCTCCGGCGATGAAGTTGCCCGAGCCGTTGCTCAGGTTCCACGGGTACTGCCGGCCGCTGCCGTTCGGCTGGTTGAACACCGAGTTGCCGCCGGAGAGCGGCACGGTGGCGCGGTCGCCGAAACCCCGCACGCCTTTGAGGGTGCCGAAGTAGTGGTCGAAGCTACGGTTCTCCTGCATCAGGATCACCACGTGGCGCACGTCGGTGATGGACCCGGTGGCGGCGGCCCGGGCGCGGGCGGCGCGCAGCGGCAGGGCGCCGAGCGCGGTTCCGGCGCCGGCGGCGGCGACGCCGAGCAGCGCGCGGCGGGAGAGCGGTGACATCGTCGAATCAGGACCTTTCCTCAGGGTGCCCGTGGGCGGGGCGCACTGAGAAGGTCTCTCAGTCGGCGGTGACTTGTCCAGACAAGTTAAGGTGGAGACCGGATGAAGCCGCAGCGAACTGATGCGTGGACTCACACCTCAGCGCTCTGCGGACTTCGCCGCGAGCCGATGGTGGCGACGGCACTGACGGTGGCCGGGACTGCGGCTGCGGCTGCGAGCGCGACTGCGACTGCGACTGCGACGAGAAGCGGGCGCCGCGCGGCTTTCTCAGGCGTGCGGGCCGTAGAGCGAGGTCGCCTTCTGCAGCGCATTGAGATACGCGGCGCGCTGCTGCTCCTCGGGCACAACGCCGCGGCCCGCCACATCCTGCGCCCCGATGCCCGCCGCCGCGTCGGCCAGCATGCCGCGCACCTGGACCAGGCCGGTGAATCCCTTGCGCCCCATCCAGGCGCTCAAGCCGTCCAACAGCGTACCGATGTGCTCCGGGCCGTGCCGCAGCAGCGCCGAGGTGGTCATCACCACGTCGGCCCCGGCCAGCAGATACGCGGCGACGTCTCCAGCCTGGTCCACGCCGCTGCTGGCGGCAAGGCTGGCCTTGACCCGGCCACGCAGCCGGGCGATCCAGGCTCGCGCGACGGCCGCGTCCGCCGGGCGCGACAGCTCGAAGGCCGCGTTCACCGACAGGGTCTCGGCATCGACGCCGACCTGCATGAACCGGTTGAACAGCACCAGGCCGTCCGCGCCCGCGTGGTCCAGCCGCATCGCCATCTGCCCCGGGGAGCTGAAGGCCGGTCCGATCTTCACCGCGACCGGGATGCTGACTGCGGCCTTGACCGTGGTGAGCACTTCGACGTGGCGCAGCTCGACCTCCTGGCCCGACATGAGCGGATCGGCCTGCGGGAAGTACAGGTTCAGCTCGATCGCCGCGGCGCCGGCTTCCTGCATCGCGGCGGCGTAGTCGGTCCATCCGCCCGTCGTGAAGCCGTTGAGACTGGCGATCACCGGGACTCCCACCGAGGCCGCCGACTTCCTGATCAGCTCCAGGTAGCCGCGCGGGCCGTGCCGCTGGCCGCCCGGGGGCAGGTAGTCGAGCGTCGCGGCGAGATCGTCGGTGCCCAGGACGGTGTGCTCCGCCTCGCCGCCCGGCTCGCGCAGCAACTGCTCCTCGAACAGCGACGGCAGCACCACCGCGGCCGCGCCGGCGTCCGCAAGGCGGCGCACCCCCGCGACGGTGCCCGCCAGCGGCCCGGCCGAGGCGACGATCGGGTTGCGCAGTTGTAGACCCAGGTAGCGGGTGGTCAAGTCCATGGGTGCCTCCGCGCTGCGGGCTCGGCGAACTGCTTCTCCCGTCCAGCAGACCATGCGAGATCGCGCGCCGCCAGGGACGATGGTCCCGGCCGGGCGTCAGACACCGGCGGCGCGCACCGGGACCGGCACGTGGGCGTGCGTTTCCGCCGTGTTTGACCTCTGATACTGCGGTCCGGATCGCACCTCGCGCCACGGCAAGTCGCGGGCGCGCGGCCTTGTCATCAGCGGTCTGCGGAAGTGCCCTGAGACGCAACGGATACGTGGTTCCGGCCGAGTGCGCCGGACCTGGTTCCCGGCGGCGCCCCGCACTGCCCGGCAGGCGGCCGGTCGACGCGGCGTTTCGCAGCCGACGCAGGACGCCGCGGGCGGGGATGGCGCCCGCGGCGTCGCGGCCGCTCAGCTCAGCTCAGCTCAGCTCAGCTCAGCTCAGCTCAGCTCCAGCGGCTGATCTCTCCCTGCGGGTACGGGGTGAACCGGCCGCTTTCCGCGCCGGTCTTCAGGCTGGTGAGATAGGCGCCCCAGTTGGTGCTGCAACCGCTCATGAACTCGCTCGCCTCCTGCCAGCCGGCGTGCGTGAACAGCAGCGTCGTGCCCTCCTCGCCGTGGGGACGCAGGGTGAAGGTGATGAGCGTGTCGAGCCATGAACCAGGGCCCTGCTCGACGCGCCAGCTGATCTCGCCGGGCGTGTCGGCGGTGACCCGCATGACCGCGGCCGGTTTGTCGGCGTCCGCGAAGTAGACGCCGAAGCGGCCGCCGATCCCGGCGCTGCCGTCGAGCGGCCGTCCGGTCCACCAGCGGGCGATGCCTTCGGTGCCGGCGATCAGGTCGTGAACGCGCGCGACCGGGGCGTCGATGCTGATGCGGTGCAGGATGTCAGGCATAGTCGTTCCTTTCGGTGATTCGGGTTCAGGCGGCGACGAGGACGTCGGCCCGGGGGGTTTCGGCGGGCGTCCCGGACGCACGCGCGGTGATCGCGACCGCCGTCAGCGCGGCGAGCACGGCGAAGATCACGCAGGACCACAGGGCGGGGCGGAACCCGGCGCTCACGCCGGCCGGGCTGCCGAGGTGGCCGTGGGCGGCGAACACGGCGCTGGCGATCGCGACCGCGAAGACCGCGCCGAAGCGCTGCGCCATGTAGTTGGCCCCGGACGCTTTGCCCACGTCCGCCTCGGCGACCGCGTTGAGAACGGCGGTGGGCACGGTGGGCAGCGCCATCGAGATGCCGATGCCGGCCACGAGCAGCGCGACGACGATTTCCACCCAGCCGGTGGCCAGGGAGCCGCGCACGGCCACCCATGTGTAGCCGGCGGCCTGCAGCGTGAGGCCGGCCAGCATGATCGGCCGGCGCCCGATCCGGTCGCAGAGCGCGCCGGCCAGCGGCGAGACGAGCATCGGCGTGCCGAAGAAGGGCAGCAGTCGCACGCCGGTCGAGATCGGCGAGTACCCGCGCGCGAGCTGGAACTCCTGCGTGACCAGGAACGCCGCGGCGAACGTGGCTCCGGACATCAGGAAGGTCGTGACCGTGCCGAGCGCGAAGACCCGGTTGCGCATCAGCCGCGCCGGCACCATCGCCGCGGCCGCTTTGCGCTCCCAGGCGGCGAAGGCCGGCAGGAGCGCGAGCCCGGCGAGCAGCGTCGCGAGGATCTGCGGGCTGGACCAGCCCACCTCGTTGCCCCGCA
The DNA here is from genome assembly GCF_018283645.1 of Actinocrinis puniceicyclus. Taxonomy (GTDB): domain Bacteria; phylum Actinomycetota; class Actinomycetes; order Streptomycetales; family Catenulisporaceae; genus Actinocrinis; species Actinocrinis puniceicyclus. The sequence goes on from NZ_JAGSXH010000046.1 coordinate 11,951, forward strand.
CCAGCGCCCACACCAGAGCGACCACGCCGCCGCTGACGAGCACGACGCCGACCAGGTCGAGCCGCTGCGGCGCCCCGTGGCTCTCCGGAAGCAACCGGGCGCCCAGCACCAGGGCCACCAGGCCGATCGGGACGTTGAGCCAGAAGATCCAGTGCCAGTCGAGACGCTCGGTCACCACACCCGCGACGATCGGGCCGGCGGCGACGGCCAAACCGGCCAGGCCGCCGTAGACGCCGACGATCATGCCGCGTCGCTGCGGCGGGAACGCGGTGGCCAGGATGGTCAGACTCAGCGGCATGACCACGGCGGCGCCGAGCCCTTGCGCGGTGCGCGCGGCGACCAGCGCGCCGATGCCCGGCGCCACGGCGCACGCCGCCGACGAGAGCGTGAACAGCGCCAGACCGAGATTGAACACGCGCCGGCGCCCGAACCGGTCGCCGAGCGCCGCGGCGGTGATGATCCCCGCGGCGAACGCGATGCCGTAGGAGTTGACCGTCCACTGCAGGGACGCCACGTCCGCGTGCAGGTCGCTTTGCATCTTGGGCAGCGCGGTGACCACGACCAGAGAGTCGAGCACGACCATGAAATAAGCGGTCGAGGTCAGGCCCAGCACCCAGCGCAGCCGGGCCGCCGCGGACGCGGTCGCCGTGTTCGTCATCGGCTCGGATCCTTTCGAGCGTGCCGCCTCCTCGGGGCGGGTCTGCCAGCGATGACGAACAGCGGGGCGCCGGACGGACACCTTCGCCGCGGAATCTTCTATTGCGGGGCGGGATCTTCCCGCGCCCCGCGCCCCGCGGCGCGTCGGCGCATCGGGGCGGCCCGCGCGCGGGGCGTTGCTTCGTCAGATACTTGGACCGCACTGAAACCGTCGCTGGAGGACTGATGCAGTACGCACTGCTGGCCTACGGCCGCCCCGCCGCGCCGCGCGACACCCCGGGTTCGATCGACGAGGCCATCGCCGCGGTGCTGGCCCGGCCGTACGTCACGGGCTGGGTTCGCCTTCACTCCGACGAGTCGGCGACCACCCTGCGCGCGGACGGGGGCAAGACGCTGCTGACCGACGGCCCGTTCGTCGACAGCAAGGAGTACCTGGCCGGGCTGATCATGATCGAAGCGGAGAACCTCGACCAGGCGCTCGACATCGCCCGGGAGTTGCAGGAGACCCGCACCGGCGGCGGGATCGAGATACGGCCGGTCATCGAGGGAACGTTCCGTGGCGCTTGACGCCGTCTTCCGCGATCACTGGGGCCGCGTGCTGGCGACGCTGACCGGGATCCTCGGCGACATCGAACTGGCCGAGGAAGCGGCCGCGGACGCCTTCGCGATCGCGGCGGAGCGCTGGCCCCGGGACGGAGAACCGGCCAACCCGGCCGGCTGGCTCGTCGCGACCGCGCGCAACCGCGCCGTCGACCAGATCCGCCGCCGCCGGGTGCTGGCCGCGAAGACGAAACTGCTGGCGCGCGACATCGAACCCGCAGCCGAGGCCACGGCGGCGCCGGACGGCGCGGCCATCCCGGACGAACGACTCGAACTCATCTTCATGTGCTGCCACCCGGCGCTGGCCCTCGACGCGCAGGTGGCGCTCACCCTGCGCACCCTCGGCGGCCTGTCGACCGAGGAGATCGCGCTGGCCTTCCTCGTCCCGTTCGAGACGATGAGCAAGCGGCTGACCCGGGCCAAGCGCAAGATCCGCGACGCCGGCATACCCTTCGCGGTGCCGCCCGGACACCGGCTCCCCGACCGGCTCGCCGCCGCCCTGGCCGTCGTGTACCTGATCTTCAACGAGGGCTGGGGCGGCGGCCGGATCGACCTGGCCGGCGAGGCGATCGCGCTGGGCCGGGCGCTGGCCGAGCTGATGCCCGAGCAGGACGAGGCTCTGGCACTGCTGGCGCTCATGCTCCTGCACGACGCGCGCCGATCCGCGCGGATCCGAGACGGGCGGGTCGTCCCGCTCGACGAGCAGGACCGCGCGCTGTGGGACGAGGAGCGCATCGCGGAAGGGCGCCGGATCCTGCAGGCCGCGCTGGCCCGCGGGCGCCACGCCGGCCCGTACGCCGTCCAGGCGGCCATCGCCGACCTGCACATGCACCAGCCCCGTGACTGGCCGCAGATCGCCGCGCTCTACGAGAGCCTCGCCCGGCAGACCGGATCGCCGATCGTCGAGATGAACCGGGCCATCGCCCTCGCCGAGATTCACGGACCCGAGGCCGCCCTGGTCATCCTCGACGGCCTCGCGCTGGATCACTACCGCTACTTCCACTCGACCCGCGCCGACCTGCTTCGCCGCGCCGGGCGCCGAGGCGAGGCCCGCGAGGCGTACCGGCGGGCGCTGGAGCTCGCGCAGAGCGATCCCGAGCGGCGCTTCCTGAGCGACCGCCTCGCCGCGCTGCAACCCGGCGGCTGACCGCGCCGCCGGGCGGCCGGCGAAGGAAGACCGAAGCACAGCACCGGGCCACGTCGAGTTGAAGACCCGCTCAGTTGAAGGTCGCTGAGTTGAATGTCGCCGAGTTGAAGACTTTTTCATTTTCCTTCATGATGGACCCGTCAGACGGCGGACAGGTGTGAAACGGCGGAACGGTGTGGTGAGGATGGCGACGGGCGAGTTCGAGGCGGTGCTGCGCGCGCAGGTCGCAGAGGCGCGCCACCGGCTCGCGGCCGCACGCGCCGACCGGGACTACGCCGGGATCAAGTCCTACGGGCAGAGGCTGCGCTATCTGCTGGACATCGCCGCGGAGCACCAGGTCGAGCTGCCCGGCGACGACGCGCCGCAAGACCGCGCGGTGCCCGGGCCGGGCGGGGTGTGAGCGCGATGCCGGTGCCGCTGTACCAGGCCAAGGCCGAATTCTTCCGGGTGCTCGGGCATCCGGTGCGCATACGGGTGCTGGAACTGCTGTGTGACGGTCCCAAACCGGTGCGCGAACTGCTGGCCGAGATCGACATCGAGGCGTCCAGCCTGTCGCAGCAGCTGGCGGTGCTGCGCCGGTACGGGATCGTGACCGCCACGCGGGAGGGCTCGACGGTGGTGTACGCGCTGGCGGGCGCGGACGTCTCGGAGCTGATGCTGGCCGCGCGGCGGATCCTGACCGAGCTTCTGGTGGACAAACGCGAGCTGCTGACCGCGTTGCAGGAGACGGGCGCCCCATGAGCCGCCCCTGACCCGTGGGGGAAGCGCCGTCCCGTCGTGTTCGTCCTCGTCGAAGTCGTGAGTGGGTATCGCCGTGCTCAGCCTGTTACGCAAGATCGTCTCGGTGGGCCGGGTCGCCGAACCGGCGCCGCCCCGGCCCGAGCCGGCGGCGGCGGATCCGGCCCAACGTATACGAACCCTGAGAGGCTCGGCGCAGGTGCGGTGCGTCGACGCGGGTTCGTGCAACGGATGCGAGATCGAGATCGGCCAGGCGTTCGGGCCCGTATACGACGCGGAGCGTTACGGGGCCCGGATCGTGGCCTCGCCCCGGCACGCGGACGTGCTGCTGGTTACCGGTCCGGTCACCCGCAACATGGCCGAGCCGCTGCGCCGCACCTATCAGGCCGCCGCGCAGCCGCGGGTGGTGGTCGCGGTCGGGGACTGCGCGATCGACTGCGGTGAGTTCGCCGGGGCTTACGGGGTCGAGGGCGCGGTGGCGGACGTGGTGCCGGTGGACCTGGCCGTGCCGGGCTGCCCGCCCGCGCCGGACCAGATCGTGGCCGCTCTGCGCCGGGTGACCGGCCGGTGAGTGTGAACCTGCCCGGTACCGCGCTCGCGGTGGCCGCGGGACTGTCCGCCGGTGCGGCCGCGGCGGCGTTGTGCGCCCCGGACCGCATCAGGGTGCGACTGGTCGGGACGCTCAGCGCGCTGCTGGGCGCGGCCGGGGCGGTGGCGGGCGGCGCGGCCCTGGCCGGGCACACCTATGCGGCACGCCTGCCGGACCTGTTCGCGCTCTCCGGAGTCACTCTGCAGGTGGACGCGCTGTCCGGGGTGTTCCTCGCGATCGCGGGCGCGGTCGTCTCGGCGACGTCGATCTACGGGATCGGATACGCCTCCGGCCCGGGGCGCGGCAGGTGGGCGCAGGCGCTGTGGCCGCTTTTCGCGTTCAGCCTGCTGCTCGTGCCCGCGGCGGGCAGCGTGTCCACGCTGCTGGTCGCGTGGGAGCTGATGGCGCTGTGCTCGCTGCTGCTGGTCGTCTCGGGCGATCCGGCGAGCGGGCGGGTACGGGAGGCCGGGGTCTGGTACGCGGTCATGACCCACCTGGGTCTGGTGGCGATCCTCACCGGGCTGCTGTGGCTCGGCGCCGCGGCGCACACCGAGACCTTCGCCGGCCTGCGGATCGCCGCGGCCGGCATCTCCCCGGCGGTGCGCGGCGGCGTGTTCGTGCTGCTGCTGATCGGGTTCGGGTCGAAGGCGGGCATGGCGCCGCTGCACGCCTGGCTGCCGCGCGCCCACCCGGAGGCGCCCAGCCCGGTCTCGGCGCTGATGAGCGCGGCCATGGTGAACCTGGGCATATACGGCCTCGTACGCTTCGGCCTGGACCTGATGGGCGCGGGGTCGCGCTGGTGGTGGCTGACCACGATGACCCTGGGCGCGCTCTCGGCCGTATACGGGATCGTACAGGCGGCGGTCGCGAACGATCTCAAACGCCTGCTGGCGTATTCGACCGTGGAGAACCTCGGTCTGGTCCTCGTCGGCGTCGGCGCCGCCGGGGTGTTCCAGGACTCCGGGCACCCGGCCCTGGCCGTCCTCGCCTTGGCCGCGGCGCTGCTGCACACCGCCGCGCACGCCGCCTTCAAGACCGTGCTGTTCCTGGGCGCCGGATCCGTGCTGCACGCCACCGGCACCCGTGACCTCGACGAGCTCGGCGGTCTGCGGACCCGGATGCCCGTGACCACCGGGGTGTTCGCGCTCGGGGCACTGGGCGCGGCCGCGCTGCCGGGCGGGGCCGCCTTCCCGTCCGAGTGGCTGCTGCTGCAATCGCTGATCCACGGCCTTGCCGTGCCCGGAACGCTCGTCGTGGTCGTGCTGCCGGTCACGGTCGGCGCGATCGCCCTGTCCGCGGGCCTGGCGGTGGCGACCTTCGTCAAGGCACTGGGCACCGGGTTCCTCGCCAAGGCCAGGTCGCGCGCGGCCGAACAGGCCCACGAGGCCCGCGGATCGATGCGCACGGGGATGGGGCTGGCCGCCGCGGCGTGCGCCGCCCTGGCGGTGCTGCCGGGCGCCGCGGGCCCGGCGCTGGCCCGCGCCACCGCCTGCGCGGTGCCGGGCGGGGGCCCACGGGTCTCCGCCGGCGTCGCGCGCCAGTTGACCGCGCTCGGTTCCACACTCTGGCCGCTGATGCTCGTCGCGGTGACACTCGGTGCCCTGGTGCTGCTGCGCGCCGGGCTGGCCCTGGTCTCCCGGCGCGCCGGACAGCGGGCGACGGCGCCGCTGTGGGACTGCGGCGCCCCGCCGCTCACCGCGCGGATGGAGTACACCGCGACCTCGTTCGCAGAGCCCTTACAGCGGGTGTTCGACGACGTGCTCGCGCCCGAGTCGGACCTCGACGTCACCCCGCACGCCGAGTCCGCGTACCTGGTCGAGCGGATCGCCTACAGCCGCGCGGTCCCGGACCGGGTCGAGCACCGCCTCTACAACCCGGTCGTGCACACGGTCCGCCGCGCCGGGCTCGCGGCGCGGGCGCTGGCCGACGGCAGCGTGCACCGCTACCTCGGCTACGGCTTCGGCAGCGTCGTGATCCTCCTGCTGGTGCTGGCGGCCGCCCGGTGAGCGCCCCGGTCCTGGTCTCGCTCGCCCAGGTGCTGCTCGTGCTGCTCGGCGCGCCGCTGCTGGTCGGCGCGATGCGCCGGCTGCGCGCCCGGATGGAGGGCCGCACCGGCGGCGGGGTGCTACAGCCCTGGCGCGACCTGCTCAAACTGCTGCGCAAGGCGCCACTGCACCCGCAGGGCACCGGCGCGGCGTTCCGGTTCGCGCCGCTGCTGGGCGTGGCCTGTTCGGGGGTGGCCGCCGCGGCGATCCCGCTGCTCTCCACACGCACCGGGCTGGGCGCGGGGGCGGACCTGATCGCCGTGGTCGCGCTGCTCACGCTCGCCACCGCCGCGCTCGCCCTGGCCGGGCTGGACACCGCCACCGCGTTCGGCGGGATGGGCGCGAGCCGCGAGATGACGATCACCGCGCTGGCCGAGCCGGCCGTGCTGACCGCCGTGTGCGCCCTGGCCGCGAAGGTCGGCTCGACCAACCTGCCGGCGATCGTGGCCGCGACGCTCAGCCACGGCGCCCGCCCGGCCTCCCCGGCGAACCTGCTGGCGGCCGTGGCGCTCGCGGTGGTGGTGCTGGCCGAGACCGGGCGGCTGCCGGTGGACAACCCGTCCACGCACCTGGAGCTGACCATGGTGCACGAGGCGATGGTCCTGGAGTATTCCGGTCCCGATCTGGCCATGGTCGAACTCGGCGCGGCGATGCGGCTGACCGTGCTGCTCGGCCTGTGGAGCGCGCTGTTCGCGCCGTGGGGCATCACCACCACCGCCGACCCGGCCCGCCTGCTGCTCGGCCTGGCCGCGTTCGCGGGCAAGACGCTCCTGCTCGGCTGCCTGATCGCGGCCGGCGAGGTGTTCATGGCCAAGGTGCGCCTCTTCCGCGTCCCCGAGCTGCTGGCCGGCTCGTTCCTGCTCGCGGTGCTCGCCGTGAGCGCTTCCTTCTTCCTGGCCTGAGGATGACGATCCCGGTGAGAGACGCCCGATGAGTAACCGCGCCGAACTGCTCGACCTGGCCGCGGGGCTGTTCCTGCTGTGCGCGGTCGCCATCCTGTGGCGCCGCGACGTGCGGGCGCAGACCGCGTGGCTCAGCGGGCAGGGCATCGCGCTCGCCGCGATCGCGGCGATCCTCGGCGCGCAGGACGCGCGCCCCGACCTGTACGGGGTCGCCGCCGGCGTCGCGCTGCTGCGCGCCGCGCTGCTTCCCACGCTGGTGCGCAGGGCGATCGCGGCGCGCGCCGAGGACCGCGAGTCCGCGCCCCTCATCAACGTCGGGGCGTCGCTGCTGGCCGCCGTCGCGCTGGTGCTGCTCGCGTACACGGTCGCCCAGCCGCTGGTGCGCCTGGAGGACACCCCCGCCGCACGCGCGCTGCCCGTGGGGCTCTCGGTCGTCCTGATCGGGCTGCTGATCCTGGTGACGCGCCGCAAGGCGCTGTCGCAGATCGTCGGTTTCCTGCTGCTGGACAACGGGATCACCGCGGTCGCGTTCCTCGCCGCCGCCGGCGTTCCGCTGCTGGTCGAATTCGGCGTCTCCTTCGACCTGCTGCTCGCGGTCCTGGTGCTGCGGGTGCTCACGGCCCGGATGCGCAACCTGTTCGGCGGCAGCGACCTGGACGAGATGCGGGAGTTGCGCGACTGATGGATCTCCTGCTGCTCCTGCTGCCGATCGCGGCGCCGCTGCTGGCGGCCCTCGGCTACGCCCTGGCCGGTTGGCGCCGGCCGACCGCGCACCTCGGCACCGCCGCCGCGGCCGTGATCCTCGGCGGCGCGATCGCGCTCGCGGTCCGGGTCACCCGCGACGCCCCGCTGGACGCCCTGGGCGGCTGGCTGCACGCCGACGCCCTGTCCGCGTTCCTGCTCCTGGTCGTCGGCGCGGTCGCGACCCTGGCCTGCGCCGCCTCCCCCGGCTACCTCGCCGCCGAGCACGCCCACGGCGGCGGATCGGGGCGGCGCTACGGCGTGCTGGTCCAGTTCTTCCTCGCCGCGATGTGCCTGGGCGCGCTGGCCGGGAACCTGGGCGTGGCCTGGATCGCGATCGAGGCCACCACGATCGTCACCGCGTTCCTGGTCGGATTCGGCCACACCCGCGCCGCCGTCGAGGCCGCGTGGAAGTACACCGTGGTCTGCTCGGTCGGCATCGCCCTGGCGCTGCTCGGCATCGTCGTGCTCTACGACGCCGCCCGGCACGCCGGGCTCTCCGAGGCCACCGCGCTCAATCCGCGGGTGCTCACCGCCCACGCCGGCGCGCTGGACCCGGCGGTCACGAGGATGGCCACCGCGTTCATGATCCTGGGTTTCGGCGCCAAGGCCGGGCTCGCGCCGCTGCACGCCTGGCTGCCCGACGCGCACAGCCAGGCGCCCGCGCCCGTCAGTGCCCTGATGTCCGGGGTGCTGCTGGCGGTGGCCTTCGTCCAGATCCTGCGGGTCAAGCAGATCGCCGACGCGGCGCTCGGCCCCGCCTTCGCCAGAACCCTGCTGCTGATCACCGGCCTGGCCACGCTCGCGGTCGCCGCACTGCTGCTGCTCGCCCAGCGCGACTACAAGCGCATGCTCGCCTACTCCAGCATGGAACACATGGGCCTGATAGCGGTGGCCGCCGCCATCGGCACGCGCCTGGCCCTGGCCGCGCTGCTGCTGCACATCGCCGGACACGGGCTGGCCAAGACCGTCGCCTTCACCGCCTCCGGCCACCTGCTGCGCGCCGAGCACACCACCCGCATCGACCAGGTCAGGGCCCTGGCGATCCGGCGACCGGCGCTCGGCGGGGTCCTGGCCGCCGCGATCCTCGCCCTGCTCGGCCTGCCCCCGTTCTCGCTGTTCGCCTCCGAACTCGGCATCGCCCGCGCCGGTTTCGCCGCGCACCTGGGCGTCCCGGTCACCGCCGCGTTCCTGCTCGCACTGCTCGCCTTCGCCGCCTTGGCCCGGCACACCGCCGGGATGCTGCTCGGCGACGAGGACCCGGGCGCGTCCGGCGGCGCAACGCAACCGGTCGCGGCGGCCCGGCTCGGCCCGGCCGCCTGGGGCCCGCTGGTCACCGGCCTGGTCACGGTGGCGGCCCTCGGCGTCACCGCCTGGCCCGTCACCACCCTGCTGGGTCTCGCGGCGCAGGGCGGGCGCTGATGAACGACCTGGACTTCCTGCCGCGCGGCGAACGCAGCGGGCAGCAGGCCGCGCCCGTCGCGACCGAGCCGCACGAGCTGACCGCCCGCGCCGCGGCCCTGCTGGAGCGCGGATACCGTCTGGCGCTCGCGCACGCCTCCCACCGCGGTCCCGAGGACGCGCGCGGCGAGGCGATGCACGCGGTGTACCTGTTCCTGGCGGCGCGCCCGGACTCCCGCGTCGAACTGACCGTGCCGCTCGACCCTGCCGCCCCGGCCGTGCCGAGCCTGGCCGCGCTCAGCTTTCCCGCGGCCCGTTTCGAACGCGAGATGCGCGACCAGTTCGGCGTCGAGCCGGTAGGGCATCCGCTGGCGCGCCCCCTGGTGCGCCACCCCGCGTGGCCCGACACCTGGCATCCGATGCGCGCGGACGCCGGGGCGCGTCCGCCGCTGGACCCCGATCCGGCCCCGTTCCCGTTCCTGACCGTCGAAGGCCCCGGCGTCTATGAGATCCCCGTCGGCCCCGTGCACGCGGGCCTGATCGAACCCGGACATTTCCGCTTCAGCGTGGTCGGTGAGACCATCCTCAAGCTCAAGGCCCGCCTCTGGTACGTCCACAAGGGCGTCGAGAGGCTCTTCGAAAACCGGACACCCGCGCGCGGCCTGCCCCTGGCCGAGCGCGTCAGCGGCGACACCGCCGTCGGCCACGCCCTGGCCTACTGCCGCGCGCTGGAAGAGGCCGCGCAGGTGCGACCGGACCTGCGCGCCGAGGCCGCCCGCGCCTTCCTGCTCGAACTCGAACGCCTCTACAACCACGTCACGGACCTGGGCGCGCTGTGCACCGACGTCGGCCACGGCATCCTGGGAGCGCACGCCGGACGCATCCGCGAGCAACTGCTGCGCATCAACGCCGAGACCACCGGCCACCGGCTGCTGCGCGGCGGCATCGTGCCCGGCGGCGCCCGGCTGCTCACCCGCCCCGACCCGGCCCGGCTGCGCGCCCTCGCCCGCGACGTGCAGGAGCTGGCCGAGCTCGCTCTCGGCCACAGCGTGGTGCGCGACCGGTTCACCGGCACCGCGCCGCTGACCACCGAGCAGGCCCGGGCGCTCGGGACGCTCGGCTACGTCGCCCGCGCCAGCGGCCTGGACACCGACGCGCGTCACGACCACCCCGCCCACCCGCAGCTGCCCGCCGCGCCGCGGGTGCTGGAGACCGGCGGCGACGTGCTGGCCCGCTTCCAGGTGCGGGCCCGGGAGTTCCAGGGCTCGGTGGACTACCTCGACGATCTCGGCGAGCTGCTGCCGGCTTCAGGCCTCGACGACACCCCGGCCGAGATCCGCGCCCCCGGCCGCGAGCGAAGCGGGGTCGGCATCGCAGAGGGCTGGCGCGGCACCATCGTGCACCGTATCGAGCTCGCCCCCGACGGCACGCTGGAACGGGTCAAGGTCGCCGATCCCTCGTTCTTCAACTGGCCCGCGCTGCCCGTGGCCTTGACCGGCGCGATCGTCCCGGACTTCCCGCTGGTCAACAAGAGCTTCAACCTCTCCTACGCCGGCAACGACCTGTGAGCGCGCCGTCGCGGCGCCGGTTCAGTCGCGCCGGGTGTAGGCGCGTATCTCGACGCTGTACGGCTCGACTGACAGCGCGCCCTCGCCGACGTCGAACCCGGTCTCGGTCACCGTCACCTGCGGCGGCTGCCCGACCTGGTTGCCGGAGTCCAGGCTCGGTCCGGTCAGGCGCCACAGCCGGCCACGGGCGCGCGGGTTGAAGCCGCGCAGGCTGACCTCAAGGCTTTGCGCGTCCGCGGTCGCGTTGACCGCCGCGATGGTCAGTGTCCTGCGGTCGGCGGTCAGCGCGGCCGACAGGTCGAGCGGGTAGGTCGGGCTTCCGGAGGTGACGCTCGGCTGGTCGCCGCCGGCCGGCCACTTCGGCGCGGGCTGCGGCGAGTCGCCGGAGACCGCGACCGGGACGGTGCCGAAGTGCTGCCGGTAGAGCAGGAAGAGCAAGCCCTGTTCGCTGTAGGTCGAGTCGGTGCCGTTGTACGACAGCCAGCTCATTCCCGTCGTGTAGGCGCCCATCGCGATGAAGTCGGTGTTGCGGAACATCTCCTGAAGCATCAGGGCGTTGGCCAACACGCCCCTGAGCCCGCGCGCGAAGAAGGCCCATTCGTCGATGCTCACCTTGATGTTGTCGCGCTCGATCGGGAAGTCCTTCTTGTACAGCTCCCAGTCCTCGCGCACCGCGTGGATGTAGTTCGCTCCCCGGCGCACCGAGTCCAGCACCGACTCGGTGACGTCGACCCGCTCCCCCAGAGTCAGGTCGTAGCGGCGCGGATCGCCGTAGGTGTGCTCGGAGATGATGTCGAAGTTGCCCCAGGCGTTCTTCATCAGCCGGTGGTTCCAGTCGGTTTCGGATCCGTACTCGACGATGACCGGCGTGGGGTGGACGATCTTGCGGGTGTCCGGATCGATGTAGAACGGCTCGCTGTGGATCGTCAGGCTCGCCGGGAACGCGCCGGAGGCGACCAGGGTGATGGAGGGGTCGGCCTTCTTCATCGCCTCGGCGAAGAGGTTGTGCTTGATCATGTACTGCGACGGCGTCATGTAGCCCAGCTGCCAGAAGCCGAACATCTCGTTTCCGATGTTCCAGTACTTGACCCTGCGCGGCTCCGGGTGTCCGTTGGCCGCGCGCACTCGGCCCATCGGGCTGTCGGCGTCCCCGTTGACGTATTCCACGAGTTCCGCCGCCTCGCGGGCCGAGCCGAAGCCGCTGTTGACGCAGAGATACGGCTCCACCTCGATCAGGCGGCACAGCGTCAGGAACTCGTCCGTGCCGATGTCGTTGGACTGCGGATAGTTCCACACGTAGTCCCATTTCGGCGCTCGCCGGTCGGGATCGCCGACGGCGTCCTTCCAGTCGTGTCCCGAGGTGAAGTTCCCGCCCGGGAAGCGCCACATCCCGGAGTCCATCGCCCGCAGCAGCGCGACCGTGTCCTTGCGAAAGCCGTGCACGTTGTCCGCCGCCATCAGGGAGACCGCTCCGATTTTGAAGCTCCCGGTTCCGGTGCCCGCGATCTCCAGTCGCCCGTTCGTGCTGCCCGCCCGGCAGGAGAATCTCAGCGCGACGCTCGCCCAGTGCCTTTTGACCGGCACGACGACGCTCTGGCCCGGACCGCTGTCCCAGGACAGCGTCACGACCACGTGCGCCCCGGGGTCGCCGGAGAGGACGATCCGGCCGACGTAGTCCGTCTCGGCGAGCGCCAGGCCGGACTGCGCTATTCCGCGCCGCTGCGACGGGGAAAGCGACACGACCGGTGAGTGCGCGCCGACATAAGGGGCCGTCGAATCCATCGTCACGGTTTCGGGCTGCGCGAGCGGCCGCCATTTCTGCACCGACGGATCCTGGTTGTCGACGGCGTAGTAGAACTTCCGGTCGCTGAGGACCTCGGCCCACAGGGCGCTGTAGATGAAGCCCTGGATGTGTTCGGAAAAGGCGCCGTAGAGGAACTTCGGGATCGCCTCGCCGGTCTTGGCCACGTCGATGACTGCGCTGACCTGCGATGACGCCGCGGCGGCGGCCTTGGCCGGCAGCGCGCTCGCCAACCCGGCCGCCAAAGAGCCCTGAAGGCCCGCCCGTCGGGTGATTCCCTTGCGACCTTCGCTCACTGCTCCGCCGCCTTTCCCGCCAATTCACGTTGTTATCGCTGACAGAAAGCGATGCGCCGCGGCGAAGCCGAACTCCCGGCGGAGTCGCATGTGCACGCGGAGCGACGGCCGCCACTATGGCGCGCGTCGAATGTTTCGTCAATAATTTCGAAACATCTCAGGGTCCGGTCGTAAACACCTGTCGGATCGATCCACGCGGGCAGCCGCAGCCTCATGGAGCGGCAAGGGCTGTCGACCGCCCGGCAACCGTGCGGTCCGGCGGCGCCCCGAACGAGTGCCGCGGTGTGGATACCAGGAATGCTTCACGAAAGCGGCCGCGCGATCGGCCGCGTCGCGGGGAAACTTTCACGTCTCCCGCGCGGCACGACTGCGCCGGCAGCGCCCTGACACACGATGCACCACGGCGCATTCCGAATTCCTCGAAACATTTCGAACGGCAGTGGTCGGGTTCGACGGATTTCGGCCTGCTGACCACGGGTCCGACGCCTCTGTTCCCCGGCCCCGCGGCCGGCGGCATGATCCCGGTATGACGGAGCTCTATCGCGATCGCTGGATCACCTGCGCGGAAGACGGGATCGTGATCCGCTGGTGCCCTCATCCTTGAGGTCGGTCGCCGGTCAAGCCGTTCATCACCCCGGACGACGTGCCGGCCGTGGAGGCGAGCATAAGAGAGCGGGCCGGTCTGGCGCTGATCCCGATCGCCGACACCGGCCCGGTCATCTAGGCCGAATCGGTGCCTTGATACACCCCCGACACTGCCTAGGCCTGGGAGCGCAGCGCGGCGGCCATCCACTCGCGGATCGCCGCCGCCCGGTCCGGGTCCGGCTTGGGCGTGCCGTTGATCGTCGCCACCAGCCGGAGGTATCTGGTCAGCAGCTTCAGGCCGGGCGCCTTGGCGAGCCACTGCGGCTCTTTCTCGCTCCGGTCGAACTCGGCGATGCCGCGCCGGGCCTTGTCGAGGTCGTGCTTCCCGGTCATGGCGGCGACCAGCTCGGCTGAATCGGCGGCCACGCGCTCGGCGATGTCCCGGGCCTGCGGCGAATCCGCGGCCACGCCTGCCTGCTGGGAGGCCCGTGCCTCCGAGCGGAGCTTTAGATGCTGCTCGACGCGGGCCATCATCTCAGGCGAAGCCAACAGCTTGCCCTTCTCGGAGCCGACGCCGCGGCGGAAGAAGTCCCGCAGCGCCGCGCGGAATTCCTCGTCCTGCACGATCTCGGCAAGTTCGATCCAAGCCTCCAACTGCTCGCTGGACGGCTCCTCGGGTAGGTGCGGGCGCTGATTGTGCAGCCGCTCGACGTAGCCGGGGTGCACGTCCAGGCCGTCGGTCACGAAGTCCCAGAACTGGTTGATGAGCCGGTCACGCTCGTCGTCGGACATCGACACGAGCTTGTGCAGCAGGCTCACGTGTTCTGTCGTGGTGTTCTGCCGCACGACGGCGCGCAGTACGGCGCGGCGCGCCCGCAGTTGCCCCAGCTGGCCCTCGACCAGCCGCAGGTGCGTGACGGCCAGGTCGTGCAGGGTGGCCTGCGCGGTCAGCACCCGGCGGATCTCGCCCAGCCCGGCACCCAGCTCGCGCAGGGTGCGCACGAGTTCGAGCTGGGCGATGGCGTGCACGTCGTACTGCCGGAAGCCGCCGTCGGTCACGCCGGTGGGCGCGACCACGCCCTCGTCGGCGTAGTACCTGATCGCGCTCACGCTCAGGCCCGTGCGACGGGCGACGTCCCCGATGGAGTAGAGCTCTGACTCGTTCACACCAGTCACTATGCGATCTCAAGCGGCTGGAGAGTCAAGGGGAAAAGCGTCGTGACTCTCTGCCGGTTTCTCGTTCGCGGGTGTCGAACCGATCCGATATGCATGGCGGCGTGGACGAACTGCAACGGGAACAGGATCTTCAGCGGCTGGCCTGGGTTGAGCGACTCGACCCCATGTGCATGACGCTCATCGAGGGCGTTGACGAGGATGAAGTGATCAGACGGTTCGGGGGCGACCCGGGCGAGACGTTCGCACTCGACGTGCCCGGATACTGGGACCTGCAACCGGAGGGCTATCAGCAGCTACAGGCCATCGTCGGTGTCGGCACCGCCGGCGGGGTAGTGTTCGCGATCGAGGAGAACGGCTATACCGGGAACGTGCCCGGCGTGCTGCGCAGTCTTTCGCGCGAGGGGCGCTGCTTGTGCGTCTATACCCACGTCAACGCAGCCGACAATCTGACGTACGCGGTCGGCGGCGAGCTTGTGGTTAGTGAGGAGCCCTGGGGGGAGCCGACGCCGTTGCGCGCCGGCGACTCACGGTGGGATCCCGCCTGGGTCCGCGGGCTGACCGATGTGGAGGCGGAGGTGTGGCTGCGTGGCGCGCGGCTGTTCCTGGCTGCGGAACGTGTGATGGGTGTGCGGATCGAATCCGCTTGGTTCACCGAGCCGATCCGCTGCGCGCGCATTCCCGATCCCGACAGGTACGCGGGGACTTCCGCGTGGCAGCTCTTTCCCCCGCCCGATGACCAAGAGCCATCAGCCTGACGCATACCGAAGACCCGCCGCGCGCCCCGACGTTCGACACCAGCCGTGCTGTCGCGCTCGCGGCCGGCGCGCACGTCGAATCCGCTCAGCGCGGATGCAGGCCGCCGTCGAGGGAGACGACCTGGTTCGTCATGTATCCGTTGCGCAGGATCGCGACCGCGAGGTCCGCCACTTCGCCGGGGCGGCCGAGACGACCGACCGGAATCCGTTCGGCCAGTTCGTCGGCGGCGCCCGGGAGCATGCCGGTCTCGGCGACGAGCGCCGGCGCCAGGGCGTTGACCGTGATGCCGTGCGCGGCGAGCAACGTGGCGAGGTAGTGCGTGAGACCGTGCAGGCCGGCTTTGGACGCGGCGTAGTGCGCTCCGACGATTCCGCCGGTGAACGCGGCCACAGAGGAGACGAAGAGAATCCGGCCGGCTCCCCGTTCGCGCATCGCGGGAACGACACGCTGCGCAAGCAGGAACGGCGCCCGTAGGTTGACGGCCAAAGTCGTGTCGAAGTCCTCGACACTGATCGCGTCGAACTGGAGGGTACGGCCCAGCCCGGCGTTGTTGACGAGGATGCCGATGCTTCCGAGGCGTTCCTCGACGTCGCGCACGAGGCGGGCGGGCGCGGCCGGATCGGCGAGGTCCGCGGCGAAGGCGACGGCGCGGCCCCCGCCGGCCTCGATCTCGGCCGCCAGCGACTCGGCTGCTTGCCTGCCGTGGGAGTAACCGAGCGCGACGGCGGCTCCGTGGGCGGACAACCGCCGGGCGATAGCGCCGCCGATGCCGCCGCTGGCGCCGGTGACCAGTGCCACCTGGCCGGCAAAGCTCGACGAGGTCTGCGTCATCGCGTCATTCCTTCCGGTTCGTACATTCTCGCACTGCAATGCGGCCGGGTGAGCCCGGAATGTCATCGAGTGCTGCTAAGCGGTTCTCGGAACACAAGGTAATGCGTGGAAAGCCGCCATCGTGGCCTGATATCTGGTGCGCACGCGTCGCGCCCCTCGCCTTGCAGCCGCACGCGCCGGATGCCGCGACTCGCTCGACCTGCCCCCAAGCACAAGCGCGCCCTGTCACGGCAGTGGCTGCAGGCCGACGCTGGTGAGCCGGTAGGCGGGGGCCAGGCCGGCGGCCTCTGCTCGCGCCAATTTCACCAGCGCCTCGCCGGCGCCTTGTGGCGTCAGCGGATCGCCGAGTTGCTGGAGGTACTCCTCCATGGACTGCCCCGCGCGTTCGGCGTAGGCGCGTGCCGCGGAAAGGCCCAGATCGGTCGCCGGCGTGAGCTGAGGCAGAACCGCGGTGAACGCGATCCCCAGGCCGGCGCGCTCCGACTCGCCCTGAGCGTATCCGGTGATGAAACGCTCGGTGGCCTTCGCGCCCGCGTAACCACCGCTGAGAGGCGATCCCTTCAGCGCCGCGCCACTGCTGACGACGATGACCCGGCTTCCCGGCGGCAGCGGCCTGCGCAGGGCTTCGCGCAGCCAGTGGAACGCGATGCGCACGTCGCAGTTCCAGTTCACCGAGAACGTCTCCCAGGTGTGCTGGTGCAGCGGCCGCACCGGCGGCGTGGCGCCGGCCACCACGATCACGTTGCGCGGCTGGTAACGCTCGATCAGCATGCCGGGCGCGGCGGCGTCGGCCGCGTCGGCGACGTGCGGCTCGATGCCGCTCGTGGCCGCGGCGAGTTCGGCGAGCGCGGAGGCGGTGCGGGCCACGGCCACCACGGGGGCGCCGGCTTGCGCGAAGGCGGCGGCGATGCCGCGGCCCAGTCCGCGGCTGGCACCGACCACGAGCGTCGTGTGATCGGACATGTCACTCACAGTGTTCTCCTCTTCGTCATGGTTTACCGGTTCGCCGGTTCGATCGTGCGGCGCCGAGCCGGGGCTGTGCCGCCGCGCCCGGGCGGCACGTCCTCGGGTGCGCCTGTCAGCGGTCCCGGGCCCCGAGAGATGCCGCTCCCGGGCAGGTTCTCAGCGCCGGACGGCCATGGCCTGCACCGCAGCTGCGTTCTGCCGCTCGAGCGCCTTGACCGCACCGTCGCGCCAGGTCTCGGCCAACGCCGCCGACATGGGGTCGGGAAAGATCTCCTCTTCACCGTTCCGGACGCCGTCGAAGATCGCGTGCGCGACCGAGGACGCAGGGCTCTTCGGGATGTCCCATCCGCGGATCATGTCGGTGTCCACGGGCCCGGCCAGGACGACGTGCACGGTCACGCCCTGGCCGGCCAGCAGGGCGCGCAGCGACTGCGACATGGAGAACGCGGCCGCTTTCGAGATCGCGTACGCGGGGGTGACCGGCACGGTCGCCAGGGACGCGAGCGAGAGCACGTTGACCACGGCGCCCCGAGACCGGCGCAGCTTCGGCAGGAGCGCCTGGGTAACCGCGTAGGTGCCGAACAGGTTGACCGCCAGATGCTGCTCGATCGCGGCGCGGTCGCCGAGGTCGTCGACGAACGCGACCCCGGCGTTGTTGACCAGCACGTCAAGAGACTCGACGCGTTCGGCGGCGGCCTGGATCTGCTGCGCGCTGGTCACGTCCAACCGCACCGGCGTGACACGGCGGTCGGGATGGACCAGGGGCCCGCGCGTGCCGGCATACACCCGGCTCGCGCCACGGCTCAGCGCCTGCGCGACCAGTTCCCGCCCGAGCCCGCGGTTGGCCCCGGTCACCAGAACGGCCTTGTCCGCGAACGGGTCCGCGATCTTCGCTGCTGCTGTCGTCATCGGTTCCTCCTGGATAAGTGGCTACGGGCCGGCAGGTCCGGACGCCCGCGGCGCGCGGACGGCCGGCTGCGCGGAGTTGCTGTGCGCGGGAATGAGGACCGCGGCGTGCTGCGTGCGGCGTGCTGCGTGCTGCGTGCTGCGTGCTGCGTGCTGCGTGAACGGTTCAGTTGACGATGGCGTCCGGGTACTCGACCTTGTCCGCCGCGCTCGCCGCCACCGCCGGTTCCAGCCGCTGTGTCAGCGCCGTGGTGCGCCGCGGAATGATCAGGCCCCCGATCAAGACGCCGAGCGCGGCGAGCGCGGCGCACACGTAGAACGCGTCCCGGAATCCGCCGGTCAGCGCCACATCCGGCGCGCGGCCAGCCGCGGCGAGTGCACCTGCGCGGCTGGCCGCGACCGTCGAGGTGACGGCCACGCCGATCGCCCCGCCCAGTTGCTGCGCGGTGTTCAGCAGCCCGGACGCCAGGCCGGCGTCGCGCGCGGACACACCGGTGAGACCGGCGATCGAGATCGGGATGAACGCGAACGCCGTCCCCGCACCGGTGACGAACAGCGGGCCGGCCAGGTCGGCCCAGAACCGGCCGTGCACGCCGATGTGCGCCGCCCACAGCGTCCCGCCGCTGATCATCGCCATTCCCGCGGCCAGGATCGGCGCCGATCCGACCCGGCCGACGAGGAGTTGGGACAACCCGGCCAGCGCCACCGACGTCAGCGAGGTGGCGAGCCACGCCAGACCTGTCTGTAGCGCCGAGTAGCCGAGCACCTGCTGCATGTAGAGCGTCCCGACGAAGACGAAGGCGTAGAAGCTGCCGCCGAGCAGGAATCCGGCCGAGTCGGCGCCCGCGACCGTGCGCATCCGAAGTATCCGCAGTGGCAGCAGCGGCGACTGCGCGCGCGCCTCGATGACGAGGAACGCGATCAGCAGGGCGCCGCCCGCGGTGAGCGAACCGACGCTCTTCGCGGCGCCCCAGCCGTCCTGCGGCGCGGTCGAGATCCCGTAGACAAGCAGCAGCAGCCCGGCGGTGACGGTCAGCGCGCCGAGGGAGTCGAACCGGCGCCGCAGCGTCTCGATCCGGCTTTCCGGCACCACACGCGGCGCGAGCATCAGCGCGGCCAGGCCGGTCGGGATGTTGAGGTAGAAGATGTACTCCCAGCCGAGATAGCGGGTGACCAGCCCCCCGGTGATCAGCCCGATGGTCGCGCCGGACGCCCCGATGGCGCCCCACAGACCGAGCGCCTTGTTGCGCTCAGCGCCCTCGGTGAACATGTTCATCACGATCGAAAGCGCGGCCGGCAGGACGATCGCGGCGCCCGCGCCCTGCACGCCGCGCATCACGACCAGAAACGTGTCGTCGCGGGCAAGCGCGCACGCCAGGGACGCGGCCGTGAACACGACCAGCCCGAGCAGGAAGACCCGCCGCCGTCCCAGCGCGTCCGCCGCACGCCCGCCCAGCAGCAGCAGGCCGCCGAACGTCACGCCGTAGGCGGTCACCACCCACTGCAGCCCGGACTCGGAGAAGCGCAGGTCACGGCCGATGCTCGGCAAGGAGACGTTCACGATCGTCAGGTCGACGATCGTCATGAAGTAAGCCACGGCGAGCACGCTGAAGGCTCGCCAGCGATGAATCGTAGTCACGAAAACCTGCCCCGTTCTGTGCGTTCTGTGCGTTCGGTACGTTCGCTTGTGTGACGCGCGCCGACCCGATCGGTCATCGGTCCGGACTGCGGCGCGCCACCAGCGAGAGCACAACCGGCTCGGGATGCGGGTTGTGCAGGCGCCGCACAGGCAATCCGGCGAACGTCAGGACCGCGCCGGCGGCGAACCTGGCGCGCCGCCCGCTGCGGCACTCGACCTCCAGTTCGCCGCGCTTCACCACCACGAGCGCGTCCGCCCAGTCGGCGGCCACGAAGTCGACCGCGGCACCGGGGGCGAGGCGCACCGTCCAGCGCCGCACCCGACCCCGGAGCGTCACCGGCAGGGCGCCAGCGCGAACGCGCCGAACAACTCAGGCTGCTGAAACAGCGCGATCTGCCCGATGGCGTCCCCGTCCACCCGCAGCACCCCGATGGCGAACGCGCGGAACACGTCATCGCCCGGTCGGCGCCAGTACAGCCCGAACGCCGGCTGCCGGTTGGCCGCCGTGGGCAGCAACCGCCAGCCGGCGCTCATCTGCCCGAATACGTGCTCTGCGAGGAACGTCGCGATGTCCCGGCGCCCGGCGAACCAGGTGCTACCGGGCGGCATGATCAGCTTGGCGTCGTCGCTGAGCAGCTCGACCAGGGCCGCGGCGTCGCCGCGTTCCCACGCGGCGATCAGCCGTTCCAGCGCCCTGCGTTCCGACACGGTGGGATCCGAGCGCCACTCGGCCCTGCGCTGAGGCAGGTGCGCGGCCAGCGTCGCGTGCGCCCGCTGCAAAGCGCTGTTGACGGCCGCCTGGGTCACGTTCAAAGCGGCCGCGGTGTCCCTGACCGACCAGTCCAGTGTGTCGCGCAGCACCAGCACAGCGCGCTGCCGTGCGGGCAGCCGCTGGATCGCGGCCAGGAACGCGAGCTCGATCGTCTCCTTCGCCGTGACGACGGCCTCCGGCTCGTCCCGGGCGGCCGCCGCGGCGTCGAGAAGCCGGTCGGGATACGGCTGAAGCCACGGCACGTCCAGCGCCGCCAACGCGTAGTTGCGCGGGTCGGCCGGACCGGCCAGGTCCGTCGGCCACATGCGCGCCTTCTTGCGTCGCAGTGCGTCGAGACACGCGTGCGTCGCGATGCCGTACAACCACGCCCGAAACGGTGCGCGGCCCGCGTACGAATCACGGCGGGTCCACGCCCGCAGGAACGTCTCCTGCACCGCGTCCTCGGCGTCCTCGATCGAGCCGAGCATGCGATAGCAGTGGATCTGCAGCTCGTGCCGCAACGGCTCGATCACCTGCGCGAACGCCGCCTCGTCCCCGGGGCGCGCCGCCTCCACGACTTGGTCCATGTACCTTTGACGCGCCGCACCCCGCAAAGTCATCGGTCTCTCGGCCCCGGCAGCCTTGTCACAGCCGCCTCGCCACCCGGTCACCTCGCCACCCGGTCACCTCGCCACCGCGGGCCGCGTGCGGTCGCCGCACGGCCGCGCGAGCGAAGGGTTAACCTGCTGCGATGGGTGTTGAGCTGGTCCTGTTGCCGAGGGTGGCCTTTCGCGGGCGGGAGATCGCCGGGGCGCGGATGGGCGGCCTGCTCGCGTTGCTGGCCAGCGACCTGCACCGCGGCTGTGGCACGATGCGCCTGGTCGAGGGGCTGTGGCCGGACGAGCGGCCGCAGCACCCCACCCGGGCGCTTCAGGTGCTGGTCTCGCGCGCGCGGGCACAGCTGGGCGCCGAAACTATCGCCGCGACATCCATCGGTTACCGGCTTGCCCTCGACGACGAGCAGGTCGACGCCGCCGCGGTACTGACATTCGCGGCGGCCAGCGCCCGATGTTCGCACGACGGCGATCACGCGCAGGCGCTCGCGCAGGCCGCGGCGGGTCTGGAGCTGTGGGACGGCGCGCCGAGCGGACAGGCCGAGTCCGCCGACCCGCTCTGCGAGCTTCGCGCCGCCCGGGCATCGACGTATCGAGCACTGACACGCACCCGCGCGTTGGCGCTGTGCCATCTCGGGCGGCGCGCCGAGGCCGCCGGGACACTCAGGGAACTGATCCGCGGGCATCCGCGCGATGAGGAGGTCCTGGCGCAACTTCTGCTACACGAGTCCGCGGCGCTCGGACCGTCCGCGGCGCTGACGAGGTACGAGGCGTACCGGCGCGGATTGCGCGAGCGGTTGGGCAGCGATCCGGGGCCGTTGTTGCAGCGGGTGCACGAGCAGCTAATGCAGCACGGAACGCCGGTCGTCCGGCGCGGTGTCCCGCACGAGCCCAACGCGCTGCTCGGCCGGGACGACGACGTCGCCGCGGTGATCGAACTGCTGCGCACCTCCCGGGTGGTCTCGATCATCGGCTCGGGCGGTCTGGGCAAGACCAGGCTGGCGCACGCCGTCGCCCGCGGCGCGCAGCAGCGCCTGGTTCATCTGGTCGCCCTCGCCGGGGCCACCCGCGACGCCGACGTGGTCGCGGAAGTGGCGTCCGCACTCAGCCTCGCGCAGCGCGGGAACGCGCCGGTCGGCCGCGCCGCCCCGACGGACGTGGTCACAGGGATCGCGGACGTCCTGGGCCACAGCCCGTCGCTGCTCGTATTAGACAACTGCGAGCACGTCATCCGCGGCGTGGTCGAGTTGGTACGCGACCTGGTGGCGAAGAGCGAGGATCTGCGGGTGCTGACCACCAGCCGCGCCCCGCTCGCCCTCTCGTCAGAGTCCGTATACCTTCTGCCGGCGCTGAGCGCGGCGACCAGCGGCGAACTGTTCCGGCAGCGGGCGAACGCGGCCCGGCCGGGAGTCGAGATA
Organism: Actinocrinis puniceicyclus; assembly: GCF_018283645.1. Lineage (GTDB taxonomy): Bacteria > Actinomycetota > Actinomycetes > Streptomycetales > Catenulisporaceae > Actinocrinis > Actinocrinis puniceicyclus. The sequence continues at coordinate 34,078 of NZ_JAGSXH010000046.1, forward strand.
CCGCCGGACGCGGTGCGGGAGCTGTGCGGCCGCCTCGATGGACTGCCGCTCGCGGTGGAGCTGGCGGCCGCGCGGGTGCGGGTGCTGTCGGTCGCCGAGATCGTCCGGCGCCTGGACGACCGATTCGCCCTGCTGCGCGGGGCGCCTCGCGATGCGCCGCCGCGGCACCGCACCCTGCACGCCGTCATCGACTGGAGCTGGAACCTGCTGGCGCCGCACGAGCAGGCCGCGATGCGCGCCCTGTCGGTCTTTCCCGGCGGCTTCACCGCCGGGGCCGCGCGGCACCTGCTCGGGGAAGACGAAGGGGACGTGTTGCAGATCCTTGAGCAGCTGGTCGGCCAGTCGCTGCTTCAGACGGCCGAGGCCGGATCGGGCACGCGTTTCCGGATGCTGGAGACCGTGCGCGAGTTCAGCGCGGCGCGCCGCCGCGAGGCCGGTGAGGACGACCGGGTCACCGGCCGGTTCCTCGAGTGGGCGCGGGAGTTCGGCCTGGCGCATCACGAATCGCTGTTCGGGCCGGACCTGGTCACCTCCGCGGCGCGAACCAGGCAGGAGCAGGAGAACCTGCTCTCGGCGCTGCGCCTCGGGATCGAGCGCGGCGACGGCGTCTGCGTCGCGGCCACGAGCGCCGTGCTCGGCGGCCTGTGGATGTTCGAGGCCGACTTCGCGCGCATGGCGTCTCTGGTCGGGCAGAGCGCGTCCGTGCTGTCACACGTGCGGACCGAACCGGTCTTCATCGAGGTGGTCAGGACAGCCGCGGTGCTGGCGGCCGTCAGCGCGCTGATCCTGCGGCATCCCGCCGCCGCGCGCGCCCTGGTCTGCCTGCGCCGGCTGCCTCCGGCCCCGCCCGACACCCCGGCGCGGGCGACCGCGGTCGTGCTGTCCGTCCTTGCCGAGGCCCGCGCCGAGCAGCTCCCGACGCTGCGGTTGCTGTGCGAAAGCCAGGAGCCGCTGCTGGCCGCCATGGCCAACACCGTGGCCGGCTTCGTGTGGCAGAGCGTCAACGACCCGGACAGCGCGCTGAAGGCGGCGCGGCGCACCCTCGCGGCCTTCGACGGGCACGAGCGGCGGCTGCCGTGGTTCCGGGTCGTCACGCACAGCCGGATCGGTGAACTGTGCCTGGAACTGGGCCGCGGCGACGAGGCGCACGAGCACTTCGCGGCGACGCTCTCGCTCCTGGAGGCGATGCCGGGGCTCAACGGGTTCGAGAGCGGATCCAGCGCGGCCCGGGTGCGGTGCGCGATGGTCCTGGCCGATCTGCAGCGCGGCGCCGTCGACGAGGCCGAGCATTGGCTGGAGACGATGCTGCGCGAGGACGGGGAAGACAGCTGCGGGCTGCCGATGTTCGATCTCGCGGCGCGCGCGGAGATCCTGCTGGCGCGCGGCGAGGTCGAGGCCGGGTTGCGGCTGTGGCGACAGGCTGCCGACGCGCTGAGCGAACCGGTCGGCCGCGCCCGCGCGGGAGAACTGATGCTCCACACGCAGACCTGGAGTCTGCAAGTCGAGGCGATGGCTCTGATCGCCCACGCGCAGCACGACCGGCTCGCCTTGGTCGGGCGGCTCGCGGGCCGCATGCCGCGAACCGCCTCCACGCTGATCACGGCCAAGGTCAACGGCTCGTCGATGTCATACGAGGACTTCCCGATCGTGGGCACGCTGCTGGTGGCCCTGGCCGTGCTGGATCTCGACCGGGGGCGGCGCACCGGCGACGCGCGCGCCGCCAGGTCCGGCGCGCGCATGATCGCCTTGGCCGGTCGCTTCCGTTTCAACTGCGGCTTCCAGCCGACGATGTCCGCCGCCCGGGTCGCCCGCCTCGCCGAGCAAGCGGACATGCAGGCGTACACGGAGGCGGTGTCGGCATACGCCGGCCTCGGCGCGGACGCGCTGCGCGCCGCCGCGGCCGCGGCCGTGCTGGGCCGCGACCGGTTCACCGAACCGAACCCCGCCTGAACAGCGCTCCCGCCCAGGTGTATCCGAGCACTGTCAGTCCGGCGCACCAGGCGACGGCCGGCACCCAGCTGTGTCCGATCGCCGCGCCCGTCAACAGCCCGCGCAGGGTGTCGATGACCGGGGTGAACGGCTGGTTGTGCGCGAACCACCGCACCGGCCCGGACATCGTGCCGGTCGGGACGAAGGCGCTGCTGACGAACGGCAGCAACTGCACGATGAGCGTGAAGCCGCTGGTGCCCTCGGCGTTCCCGGCGGCCAGGCCGACCGCGACCGCGAGCCAGCTCAGGGCGAGGCTGAGTAGCGCGACCAGGGCCGCCGCCGCGAGCCACCCGGCGGCGCCCGCGCCGGAGCGAAAGCCCATGAGCAGGGCGACCGCGACGAGCAGGGCGGCGCTGACCAGCGTGCGGATCAGGGCGGCGGCGACGTGCCCGGCGAGCACCGAACCTCGGGAGACCGCCATGGTGCGGAAGCGCCCGATGATGCCTTCAGTCATGTCCCGGTTCACCGCCAGCGTCGTGGAGGAAGCCCCGTAGCCGACGGTCATCAGCAGGATGCCGGGCACGGCGTAGTCGACGTACCTGCCGCCGGAGGGCGTGGCTGCCAAGCCGGCGCCCAACGCACCGCCGAAGACCCCGACGAACAGCAGCAGCAACAGGGCCGGCACCGCCAGGGAGACGATGATCGTCGCGGGATAGCGCACCGTGTGCCGCAGATTGCGCCGCAGCATCGTCGCCGAATCGCGTGCGGCGTAAGTAAGGGTGTTCATCGGACGGGCTCCTCCCGGGCCGGGCGCGGTGCGGCGGTGTTGTCAGAGGTCTTGTTCTCAGTGGGCGGGTGGCCGGTGAGCGCGAAGAAGACGTCGTCGAGGTCCGGGGTGTGCACGGAGAGCGAGTCGACCTCGATCGCGGCCTCGTCGAGCCGGTTGAGCAGCGTCCGCAGCGCACTGACACCGCGGTCGCCCGGCACGTGCAGCGAGAGGTCGTCCGCGCGGGACGCGCCGTCGAGGATGCCGGCGGCCGCCGTCAATCGCGCATCATCGGCGAACTGGAGGCTCACGTGGCCGCCGGGGACGCGGCGCTTGAGCTCGGCGGGGGTGCCCGCGGCCACGATCCTGCCCTGGTCGAGTACCGCGATCCGGTCGGCCAGCTCGTCGGCCTCGTCGAGGTCCTGGGTCGTCAGGAAGATCGTGACGCCGCGGGCCGCCAGGTCCCGCACGATCTGCCACATCGTGCGGCGGCTGCGCGGGTCCAGGCCAGTGGTGGGCTCGTCGAGGAAGATGACGCGCGGCTCGCCGATCAGCGTCATCGCCAGGTCGAGCCGCCGGCGCATGCCGCCGGAGTAGGTCGCGGCCCTCCTGTCGGCCGCGTCGAGCAGCTCGAAGCGGCCCAGCAGGTCGGCGGCGCGGCGGCGTCCCTCGGCGCGGGGCAGGTGGTGCAGGTCGGCCATCAGCCGCAGGTTTTCCCGGCCGGTGAGCAGGCCGTCCACCGCGGAGAACTGACCTGTCACGCCGATCGCACGGCGTACCGCGTCAGGTTCACGGGCCGGGTCCCGGCCCGTGACCCGCGCCTGGCCGCCGTCGGCGCGTATCAGGGTGGCCAGGATCTGGACCGTGGTGGTCTTGCCCGCCCCGTTCGGGCCGAGCAGGCAGAAGACCGTTCCCTCGGCGACGCTCAGATCGACGCCGTCGAGCACGACTTTCTGCCCGAAGGACTTGCGCAGCCCGGTCGCCGTGATCGCCGGGCCGGGCGCGGCGGCAGTGGGAGTCATGCCTCTCCTTCCGTGTCCGCGGCCCGGGGGCCGCACCTGCGGTAAGGATGCGGGCCGGCGGATTCACCGCTGTTTCACGGCGCTTTCGCGCCACGCGCAAGATTCAGCGAAGAGTCGACATTCCGGCCGATCCCACCGTGGACGGCCTGGAGGAGAAGTGGGCGCGGCGCTGGGACGAGTGCGCGGTATACGCGTTCGATCGCACGCAGCCGCGTGAGCGGATATTCTCGATCAACAACGTCGCAGCGGTTCCGTGTGCACACAGCCGAATCAGCCTTCTCGGACCGCCGGCGACGGGCCGCGGCGTCGTCGATGCCGCACGCATTCACCGCCGCGGGTTCGCGCTGTCACGGGTCGGCGAGCGCGGATAAGCGGGCATGCAGTGCGGCGGCGCGCGGGTCGGTGAACGCGCCTGCCAGTTCCCGCGCTTCCGCCCGGAACGGCCGCGCCTGCTCCGTCTGGCCGGCCGCGTCGAGGCACTGCGCCAGGAGTCCGAGTTCGACAGCGAGCCGGTAGGCGTCCGGAAGAGCGCGTCGCGCGGCGACGGCCCTGCGGTGGAAGTCGATCGCCTCTTCGACGCGGCCCTGGCTGCGCAGGGCCGTGCCGATCCCGCAATAGGTCGCGGCCTCCCGGGCGGGATCGTTCAGCCGGCGTTGCAGGCGCAGGCAGTTGAGGTACATTTCCGAGGCGCCGCCGGCGTCGCCGCTCTCAAGCGTGATCGCCGCGCGTTCGAGGGCGATGTCGACTTCGAGGGCTGCGTATCGCGTGCCGCCTTCGAGGATCCGCTCGGCGCTGACGGTGCACTCCTGCGCCCGGTCCAGGCGCCCGCTCTCCCGGTGCGCGCGGATCAGGGTGATGAGGGTTTCCAGCAGCGGCGCTCCCTCGGTGCGGATCTCGCGGTGTACCCGCATCGCCCTGTCGGCCAACTCGACCACCTGGGCGAGCCGTCCCTGTTCGAGCCGGGTGCGCGCGAGGTTGTCGAGCGCGACCGCGTGCCAGGCGCGGTGACCGTCCGCCTCGGCCAGGCGTACCGTCTGCTCGAAGCGGTCGGCCGCGTCATCGAGTTCCCGGTGACGCAGGTGGATCAGACCTATGCTGTTGTGCGCCTCGATGACCCCGAGGCGATCGCGCTGAACGGTGAAGATCTCCAGCGCGGCGAGATGGTGGCTGAGCGCACGTTCGCCCTGGCCGGCCGCCTTCCAGGCGAAACCCAGTCCTTGCAGCACCCTGGCCTCGGCCCGCCGGTCGCCGAGCCGCCGCGCCGCCTGAAGGCCGAGCTGTCCCATTTCCAGGCGGTCGTCGGTATCGCCGTGCGCTGCTTGCAGCGTCTGCACGGACGCCGACAGCTGCCAGGCGATCTCGTCGAGCCGGGCCTGCGCCGCCGCGTGGGCGAGCGCGAGCAGGTTCGCGCGTTCGGCGACGTACCAGTCGTTGGCCGCCGTCCGGTCATCCGGGCCGAAGGGCGGCGGATAAGCACCGGGGCTGCCGGTCAGCACGCTGGGGCGCAGGCTCTGCGTCGCACGCATCGCGGTGTCCGCCGTGCGCAGATACCAGTGCGCCGCTCGCAGCAGGGCCGCGCGCTGGGCGGCCTCCTCCTCCTGGCTGGCCGCGAGGTCTGCGGCGTAGGCGCGCAGCAGGTCGTGAAACTGGTGGCGCGCGCTGCCGGTCTGTTCGAGCAGATGCGCGCCCGTGAGCACGTCGAGCAGCGCCCGGGTCCGTTCAGGAGTCTCATCGAGCAGGGCGGCTGCCGCGGCGAGGCTGAAGTCGGTGCCCGGGTGCAGTCCGAGCAGCCGGAACGCGCGCGCCGCGGCCGGAGGCAGCGCGCGGTAAGACCACGCGAAAACCGTGCGCACCGCGTCCGCGTCGGCGTCGTCCTCGATGGACAGGGCGTCCCACAACGAGGACTCGTCGCGCAGGTCCGCGATCAGTTCTCGAAGCGGCATGAGCGGGCGGGCCGCCGCGCGTTCGGCGGCGATGCGCAGCGCCAGCGGCAGCCGGGCGCACAGCCGGGCCAGCTGGGCGACCTGCGCCGGATCGTCCCCGGCCCGATAACCGGTGGTAACCGTGTTCACCAGAGCGACCGATTCGGTCTCGGTCAGCAGGCCCACGGTGATCCGGCGGGCGCCGTCGCGGGCCGAGAGCCCGGACAGCCGGCCCCGGCAGGTGACCACCGCCAGCGAACCGGCCTCGCCGGGCAGCAGCGGGCGCACCTGCCCGGCGGTCGCCGCGTTGTCGAGTACGACGAGCACACGGCGCCCGGCCAGGAGGGTCCGGTACAGCGCCGCGCGTTCTTCCACGCCCGCGGGAATCGAGCCGGGCGCCACACCCAGCGCCCGCAGAAACCGCTCCAGCGCGCCTGCGGAGGTCAGCGGCGTGCCCGGATCGTAGCCGCGCAGGTTCACGAACAACTGCCCGTCCGGAAACCGGGAGCGCACCAGGTGCGCGAAGTGGACGGCCAGGGATGTCTTACCGACCCCGGCCGTGCCCGCCACGACGACCAGCGTCACCGGCTCGTCGCCGCCGGAAAGTAAGGCTTCGAGCTTGTCGAGTTCGCCGCGCCGCCCGACGAATCCACGTAGGTCGGCAGGGAGCTGATGCGGTACCGCCGAGGCGTTTTCGGTTCGCTGCGCGGTGTAAAAGTGCACCCCGCCGGCGATGTCGCGGGCCTGCACGACGTCATGCGCCGCTCCCGCCAGTGTCGAGGACACTCCTTCCGGCCGCGACGGATCACCGGCTGACTGCCGCATGGCGCGAATCCCCTCGGTGTCTTCGACCCACCCTCTTTCTCAGCACTCTAATGATGCATTCCGTGGTTGCCCACCCCGGCCTTCGGGCCGTGGCCTGCCAGGACGGCGCGGGACGCGAAAGTGGCGCCGCGCCGGTTCGTCGGCGCGACGCCACCCGATCACCGCTCAGCGTTCGCTCGCGCGAACCTACAGCGGCATTTCGAATTCGCCGTTGAACGCCCCGAGCAGGAACGCCTCCCACTCGCCCTGGTTGAACACCAGCACCGGGCCGGTGACGTCCTTGCTGTCGCGAACCTGCGCCCATCCCTGGGTGAAACGCACCTGCACGCAGCCGCCGTTGTCGTCGCTGAAGCTGCTCTTGAACCAACCCCGTTCCTGCGGGTTCATCGCCTTCCTCCGTGAAATTCCGGCTCCGGCTCGTCGCGCCGCCGTTCCCCGATGCGTCGCTGCGCACTGATACCCGTGCTGGGCGCAGGTGAGCGGGGATCCGTGCGGCCGAGTCGCCATCGCCACCGCGGGACTTCTATTCGTCCCCTCCATCAGAGAAATTCCGCGGTCGCCTTCACGGCGCTTACACGACGTTTGACACGGCGCTTTCACACCGGGCGGCGGGAACGGGTTCGTGAGCATGCGGGAGTGCACGGCGGCGCGCTACGGGGCTCACGTTCGCGACGTCATTGCGCGGTAATGGGATCGGCGTCGCGGTAGCCCAGTTGCCGGTACAGGTCCAGCGCCTGGTTCCAGTGCTCCCGGGCGGCTGACGGCTCGTTCAGCGCGAGCAGTGCGTCACCGAGTGCCTGGTGCGCATGGGCCTGGTCGAGTGGCGCGGCCGCTTGCCGCGCATATCCGAGTGAGGCGCGGTAGAGATGCACCGCGGCCGGATATCTGGCTTGCGCCTGGCGGATGCGTCCGGTCTCGAGGCAGACCCGGGCGTGCCGGAGCGGATCTCGGATCTGCTCGGCCAGTTCGGTGGCGCGCTCGATGCTGACGAGTGAGGACTCGTAGTCGCCCAGGCGGGTGTGCGCGCGGGCGAGGTGGACCAGGACGTCGACCTCGTTGCGCCGGTCTCCGACGGCCTGGAAGAGCCGCAGCGCGGTGCGGAACGACGCCAGCGCGGATTCGTGGTCGCCGGTGTGGTCGTGGACGGCACCGATGTTGCTGGCGAGGATGGCGATGTTGTGCGGGTTGCCCTGGCGGTCGGCGAGTTTCTGCGCCTGCCGGAAGTAGTGCAGCGCCTTGTCGTGGTCTTCGATGAGCCGGTACATCTCGCCGAGGTTGGCCAGCACGTCGCATTGCAGTACCGGATCGTTCAACTGCCGCGCCATCTTCAGCGCCTCGCGAGTCTGTACCAGCGCTGCTTCACTTTCGCCGAGTTCGAACAGGACGATGCCCTTGTGGTATCCCGCGACCGCTTGGCCGCGCCGGTCCTCGATCCGGCCGAAGATGGCCACGGCCCGGCCGAACGCCTGCGCGGCGACGGTGGGACGGCGGGCGTGCCAGTGGACCCGTCCGAGTTCGATGAGCGCGTCGCCCTGTCCGCGCTCGTCGCCGCAGCCACTCCAGGCGTCCAGCGCCTGCTCGGCGGCGTCCAGCGCCTCATCGAGATCACCGGTACGGACGTGTGCCGCGGCGAGGTCGGTCATGAGTTGGCCCGATACGGTGTCGTTACGGGTTTCGCCTTGCTGCGCGCGGGCGGCGTCGAGAGCCTTGCGCAGCATCTGCACGGCTTGGCTCCAGTGGCCGCGCCGGTCCAGATGCTGTGCCAGGACGAAGGGCAGACGGCTGGTGTGCCGGCTCCAGCCGCGCTCGTGGGCGTAGGCCGCGGCCGCCATGAGGTTGGCGGACTCCTCGTCCATCCAGGCTTGCGCCTTGGCAGGCGAGCCGAGTGTGGCCGCGCCCCACGCGGATATCGCCGTCGGCTCGCCGAGGGTGCGCCGGTAGGGGCGCAGGATGCTTTCGGCGTGCGCGGCGCAGGCGAGGTAGAACTCGAGCACGCGGCCCACGGCGTCGTCCGACGCGCCGGTGTCCAGTTCGAGCTGGATCTGAATCAGAGCATATGCACGCAGCAGGTCGTGCAGGCGATAGCGGTGGCGCGCGGTCTCCTCGATCAAGTGGTGCTCCACCAGCACGTCGAGCGCGAGATCGGCCTGGCCGACGGGCATCGCGGCTAACACCGCCGCAGCCTGCAAGCCGATGTCGTCGCCCGGGTGCGCGGCGAGCCGTCGCAGGAGCGTGCGATGGGCCGGGGCCAGGGCGCGGTACGACATCGCGAAGGCCGCCCGGATGGGGCTGGTCAGGCTGTCGTCGACGGCGGATGCGACGGCCATGGTCAGGCGCTCGACTATGTCGTTCAGTCGCCATGTCGGCCGCGAGCGCAGATAGGCGGCCGCGACCGCGATCGCCAGGGGCAGGCCCCCGCAGTGGCGCGTGAACCGCGCAAGCTGGTCGCGGTCGGCTGTGAAGTCGCGGCCGGTGATCTGGGTGAGCAGGGCGCTGGCCGCGGCGTCCGTCAGCGGCCGCACCGTGTGCTGCCGGGCGCCGACGAGGCCGGATATCCGGCGGCGGGAGGTGAGCAGGACGACGCTGCCGGGAGTGGTGGGCAGCAGGGGCGCGATCTGTTCCGCGTCCAGGACGTCGTCGAGCAGGACCAGCAACCGCCGCCCGCTGTTGCGCCGGCGCCACAGCGCTGCCAGGGCGTCGAGGGAGCCGGCGCGTCCGAGTTCGCCGGCGGGTGTCGAGACGGCCTCCAGCAGTTGCGTCAACGCCTCGCGCGGATCGACCGCCGGTTGGTGGGGGTGATGGGTGCGAAGGCTGATTTGCAGGGCGCCGTCCGGGCAGTTCGCGCGCAGGCGGTGTGCGGCGTGAACCGCCAGGCAGAGCTTTCGCAGATGTATCCTAGATGTATGAGCATTGATCCGGTACGACAGACCATGACAGGCGACTTGACCGGCCTGAACTTCGCGATTCTGGACCGGCTGTCGAACGAGTCCAAGCGGCGGCGGCACCTGAAGGACCAGGAAGCGGCGGGGGTGGACCCGAAGGCGCGGCCCCGCACCGGGATGGACATCAACAACCGCGACGAGCAGGTGACCGATTGCAGGCAATACGTCGAGTCGCGCGGCGGGCGGATCGTTCACATCTACGACGAGGAGCACACCTCCGCCTACAAGCGCCGCAAGATCAGGCAGAGCGACGGCAGCGTCATCTACCGCGTGATACGGCCCGTGTACGCGGCCATGCTCAGGGATCTCGCGAAGGGCAAGGCCCCGAACGGGGAGCGCCTGGACGGGGCGATCTGCCCGGACCTTGACCGGCTCACCCGGGACAACCGGGATCTTGAGGACTCGATCGATACCGTGGTGCACCACCACCGCCCGATCATCGACCTGTCCGGCGCGCTGGACCTGAACACCCAGAACGGACAGACCAACGCGCGGGTGATCACCGCGTTCAAGAACGCGCAGAGCGCTGATACGGGACGACGGGTGGGCCGCAAACACAAGGCGCTCCAGCGCGAGGGCATCCCGACCGGGGGACACCGCCCGTTCGGGTGGCAGGACGACAAGCGCACCCTGCATCCGGTCGAAGCCCCGCTGTTGCGCACCGCCGTAGCGGAGATCTTGAACGGCCGGGCGGTCACGGCGGTCGCCGCCGACTGGAACCGGCGCGGGATCCCCACGGCGCGCGGGAAGCTGTGGCGCGCGGTGAACCTCAAAGCCGTACTGCGCAACCCGCGCATGGCCGGATACCGCATGGTCACCATCGCCAACGCCGACGAGGACAACGGGGAAACGCTCTCCCGCCACGTGATCACCCTCAAGGACGAGGACGGTAACCCCGTCATGGGCCAGTGGGAGCGGATGATCTCCCCGGCGGATTGGGACAAGCTGATTGCGATCATCGGGGAGACCCCGCAGCGCGGCGACGGCAACAACACCCGGTCGCATCTGGCCACGGGCACGCTGCGGTGTGGCAAAGGCGACTGCGACACCCCGCTCCGCGCGACCAAGGCCCCGCCCAGCGCGCACAAGCCGGAAGGGTTCTTCTGGTACACCTGCCTGTCCAAGGGCCAGGGCGGGTGCGGCGGGGTGAAGGTCAACGGGTGGGAGACCGACGAGGCTCTGATGTGGCTTGCGATCGAGATGTACCAGGAGCAGGCCGCCGAGCGCGAGGCCAGCGCCGAACCCGAGCCGTGGCAGCGCGAAGGCGAGCTGACGATGGTGCGTGAGGACATGGCCGCCGCCAAGGCCGCCCGCAAGGCCGGGAAGATCACCGCAGAGCGCTACTACGCCGATCTGGCCGAGCAGGAAGCAGCGGAACGCGCACTGCTCAAAGAGAAGAACGCCACGATCAAGGCCGCCCAGGTGGCCGCCGACGTGCCGGTGACCTTGGAAGAGGACTGGACGGGCGGGAACCTGTCGCTCACCGAGCAGCGCGTCTATCTGGAACGCGCGTTCTCCGCCGTGATCGTCGCCCCGACCAACGGCCGCCGGGGAGTGCCCACACACCACCGGCTCACCCCCGTGCCCGCACAGCGCGGCTGACAGCAGGCCGGACCCCGCCCGCCGAGCTACCGGGGCGGGCGGGTGTCAGGCCTCTTACCCTTGGCCGTCTTGCGGGTACGCACCCGGTAGCCCAGCCCCGCATTGATGCTGCGCCACTGCTCATCCGACCAGTGCGGCAACCGCTTCGCCCACTCCCGCGCCCACGCCCGCACCTCATCCACGTCCCCGCCGCCGTCAAGATCATCGGGGACTGCTTCAGGCT
>NZ_JAGSXH010000047.1 GCF_018283645.1 Actinocrinis puniceicyclus
CAGCGACCGCGAGATGCGACTGCTGAAGGAGCGGCACGTCAGACCACACGAGTTCCACGGCGAGTGGAACTACGACCTGATTGCGACCGAACCGCCCGAATGAGCGTGTCGTTCATTTCCAGGCCCTGACCGCCGCGCGCGCCGCGCCGCCCTTTACTCGTCGACCAGCAGCTTCTCGCGCAACTGCGCGAGCGTGCGGGCGAGCAGCCGGGAGACGTGCATCTGCGAGATGCCGATCTCGTCGGCGATCTGAGACTGCGTCATGTTGCCGAAGAAGCGCAGCAGCAAAATCCGCTTCTCGCGCGCCGGCAGCTGTTCCAGCAGCGGCTTGAGCGATTCGCGGTACTCCACGCCCTCCAGCGCCTCGTCCTCGCTGCCGAGCGAGTCGGCCACGGCCGGGGACTCGTCGTCGCCGGACTCAGGCACGTCGAGCGACAGCGTTGAGTAAGCGTTGGCCGATTCGAGCCCTTCGAGCACCTCTTCCTCGGACAGGCCCAGGTGCCCGGCGAGCTCGCCCACGGTGGGGGAGCGACCGTTGCGCTGGGACAGTTCGCTGGTCGCCGCGGTCAGCGACAGCCGCAGCTCCTGCAGCCGACGCGGCACGCGCACGGCCCAGCCCTTGTCCCGGAAGTGCCGCTTGATCTCCCCGATGATCGTGGGAGTGGCGTAGGTGGAGAACTCCACACCGCGCTGCGGGTCGAACCGGTCCACCGACTTGATCAGGCCGATCGTGGCCACCTGGGTCAGGTCGTCGAGCGGTTCGCCGCGATTGCGGAAGCGCCGGGCCAGATGCTCGACCAGCGGCAGGTGCATGCGCACCAGCCGATCGCGGATCTGCGCCCGGGCCGGGTCCTGCGGGGTGAGCTCGGCCATCCGGCGGAACAGTTCGCGGGCCTCGGCGTGCGCGGCGGCGTGCGCCGAACTGCGCGGGGTGCTCTGATGCGTGCCCTGGTGCGGGGTGCGCACCGCACCGGCTTCCGGTTCGGCGGCGGGAAGTTCGAAGGCGCCGTCGCCTTCCAGGGCGTCGACGTCCGCGCCGTTGACCGCGGCGCCGTCGACCTCCGCGCCGTTCACGTCCGCAGCGTCCATGTCCGCAGCGTCCATGTCCGCAGCGTCCATGTCCGCAGCTTCCACGTCGGTACCGCTGAGGTCCGCGGACTCGGCGTCCAGGGCGTGCGAGTCCACGCTGCCGGGGTGGGCGCCGCCGGGCGCCGGGGTGGTCGGGGTGTGCGCGGTAGTCACTCTGCCGCCTTCTCCAGGCCGTCGCGCCGCTTGACCATGGTGATCGCCACCGTTCGCCCGTCCTCGGCGGTCACCGCGTCCACCTCGCCGGCCAGGGCGGTCAGCACCGTCCAGGCGAACGTGTCGCGGGCAGGCGGCCTGCCATCCGAGGTCGGCGCCGAGACCGTGATCGCCAACGCGCTGCCCGCCAGGTCGAAACGGCACGTCAGGCTCGTGCCCTCGACCGCCTTCTGCAGCAACATGGCGCAGGACTCGTCGACCGCGATCCGCAGGTCCTCGATCTCGTCCAGGGTGAAGTCCAGCCGTGCGGCCAGACCCGCGGTCGCCGTGCGCAGCACGGACAGATAGGCTCCGACGGCCGGGATGCGCACCTCCACGAAGTCGCGATCCTCCACCGCGGTCGCCCCTCCCGCCGAGCCCAGCCTTGAAGCGGCTTGTGTCCGTCCAACCGCGTCTTGGTCCACTGTGTCTGCCTCCCGCGTCCGTGCCAGGCAATCTGCCCCACGCCGACCGCACGCATCGTATGCAGCCGCACCCTGCTGTGAGAAGAAAGTACCTCCAACGGGTGACCGCTGTCGCCTCGCAACACTGATACGTCCGGGCACTTTTCCACAGCCGCGCCACCCCGGTGTGGACAACGGCCGGGACGGCCGGGCGGTTCCCGGCGCCCCGGCCGTCGCAGAGGCCGCAGATCGCAGGTCAGGCGGCCTGCTTGGTCTCCCAGAAGATCTTGTCGATCTCGGCGATCAGATCGAGCAGGCGCTGACCGGTGGCCGGGTCGTTCGAGCCCTTCGCGCCGCTCGCGCCGGCGGCCTTGACCGCGTCGTTGAACAGCCCGTGCAACTGCGGGTATTTCTCGAAGTGCGCGGCCTTGAAGTAGTCCGCCCACAGCACCTCCAGGTGGTGCTTGACCAGTTCGGCCCGCTGCTCCTTGATCTGGACCGCGCGGGTGCGGAAGGTCGGGTCCTCGTTGCCCTGGTACTTCTCCTGGATCGCCTTGACCGACTCCGCTTCGATCCGGGCCTGCGCCGGGTCGTATACGCCGCACGGCAGGTCGCAGTGTGCGTACGCGGTCAGCCTTGGGGCGAAGATGCGCATCGGTGACAGCTTCATGAGGGATGTCCCCTTCGGTCCTCTACGGTTCGGTCCGTGTCCGAGCCTACTCCGCACCCACCCGTGCCGCCGAGCATGGGATCATCGCGTGCTGTGAGCGCTGTCACCGGTTCGGCCCCATTCGGTCTGGCGCGCGTCTCCGGTGCGTCCATGGTGCCGGCGTACTACGACGGCGACAGGCTGCTGGTTCGCTACGGCGCGCCGGTCGGTCCGGGAGACGTCGTGCTCGCCCGCGATCCGCGCGATCCGCAACTGGTGCTGCTCAAGCGGATCGCACGGCGCGAAGACGGCGGCTGGTGGCTGCTCGCGGACAACCCCTACGCGCCGGGGGACTCCCGCCAGTTCGGCGCAGTGCCCGACGAACTGGTGATCGGGCGGGTGCTCGCGCGGCTCTGGCCGCCGAGGGCGGTGCGGCGAAGCGGCGCCGGCCGGTTGTTCAGGTCGCGACGCCGGAGGTAGCCAGCGCGGCCTCCCGGCGGCGCGCCCGGTACGCGGCGACGTTCGCCCGGGTCGCGCAGCGCTCGGAGCAGTAGCGCCGAGAGCGGTTCGTCGAGGTGTCGATGAATACATCGCGACACGGTGCCGCCTGACACACGCCGAGCCGGTCCATGCCGACCTCGGTGGCTTGCACGGCCAAACCCATGCACGCCTTCGCGCCGTACGCGGCCGCCGTGGATGGCGCGCCCTCGGCCAGATGCAGATGCCAGTCCGTATCGTCGTGCCCGGAGATCTGGGGCCTGATCGGATACTGCTCCAGCAGTTGGTTCAGCACGGCCACGGCCTGTTGCGGGTCTCCCGCCTCCACCGCGTCGAACACGACCCGCAGTCGGTGGCGCAGCGATCGCAGCTCGACCAGGTCTGCGTGGGAGAGCCGTCCGCAGGCGCCTTGACGGGACAGCAGCGCCCGTGCGTCATCGACCGTCGTAAGGCGGTCCTGGTCGCGGTACGGATCGGCCGTATTCACCAGCTGTACGGCGCGGTCCGCGTAGGAGGCAAGTTCCACTGCGTTGACCTCGGTGTTGTCATGCGAACGGTAATGGCGTGTGGGACGGGTCGGCGGTTCGTACCCGCGTGCTTACCGTACGCGATTCGCGGCTCGCGGGAGCGGACTTGCCGTTACGGTACGCCTCTATGCGGGCTTGGCAAGCCTACGGATTGCCCGGATCAGCGCTGCGGGCGCGGGTTACAGCCGTGCGGGCCGTCCGGTAAAACCCGTCGTGATCATGCCTATTTGCCGAAAATCACACCGTCTGAAGGATCACGGACTGAGTCATTCCCTGGAAACTCCCTGCCGCGGCGGCGTAGGGTTTCCGTAAGAGTCCAGCCCGGCGCCCTGCGCACCGGGCCGTGTGATTCCGCATCGGCAGGCCCGGTTCGTCACCCTCAGCCGGCTGGCCCGCGGTGTCACAATGACCACAGCGACCGGACACCAACGGTTATCGGTCGGCCTCGGCCGCGCATCTCCACCCTCGCGCGCGTCTCGGCGGTCGGCCGCACCCTCCACCCTCCCGGTGCCTCGACGGGCGCAGCACCGCCGGGTGGGCGGTTCGCCCGCTCACCCGATCGTCCTGGTGCGCACCGCGGGGACACCCAGCCGACCGAAGGATGCTCCCCCCATGCCTGGGCAGTTCCCCTCCTCCCAGCCCGCGCCCGGTGGCTCGCCCGAGTCCGCCGGCAATCCCGTGTTCGCGTTGCACCGCGGCGGCAAGCTGGCCGTCGCCGCGACCGTGCCGCTGCGCGACCGGGACGACCTCTCGCTCGCGTACACCCCGGGTGTGGCCGAGGTGTGCACCGCGATCGCCGAGCGTCCCGAGCTGGCGCTCGACTACACCTGGAAGTCCAACACCGTGGCCGTGGTCACCGACGGCACCGCCGTGCTCGGCCTCGGCGACATCGGCCCGCTTGCCGCGCTGCCCGTGATGGAGGGCAAGGCGATCCTGTTCAAGCACTTCGGCGGCGTGGACGCGGTCCCGATCTGCCTGGACTGCACGGACGTGGACGAGCTGGTGGAGACGATCGCCCGGCTCGCTCCGGCCTTCGGCGGGATCAACCTGGAGGACATCTCCGCCCCGCGCTGCTTCGAGATCGAGGCGCGGCTGCGGGACCGGCTGGACATCCCGGTCTTCCACGACGACCAGCACGGCACCGCGATCGTGCTGCTCGCGGCGCTGCGCAACGCGGCCACGGTCACCGGCCGCACGCTCGCGCAGCTGCGCGCGGTGATCTCCGGCGCCGGCGCGGCGGGGGTGGCCATCGCGAAGATCCTCGTGCAGGCGGGCATCGGAGACGTGGCGGTCGCCGACTCCAAGGGCATCGTGGACGCCGGCCGGGAGGACCTGAACCCGGTGAAGCGCGAGCTTGCGGCGCTGACCAACCGCGCCGGGCTCAGCGGCAGCCTTGAGTCGGCGCTGGCCGGCGCGGACGTGTTCATCGGCGTGTCGGCCGGTACCGTGCCCGAGTCCGCGGTCGCCACCATGGCGCGGGACTGCATCATCACCGCGATGGCGAACCCGAATCCGGAGATCCACCCGGACGTGGCCCGCAAATACGCCGCCGTGGTCGCCACCGGCCGCTCGGACTTCCCCAACCAGGTCAACAACGTGCTGGCCTTCCCCGGGGTGTTCGCCGGGGCGTTGTCGGTACGCGCCGCGCAGATCACCGAGTCGATGAAGCTGGCCGCCGCCGACGCACTGGCCGCCGTGGTCGCCGACGAGCTCTCGCCCGAGTGCGTGATCCCGTCGCCCTTCGACCCGCGGGTCGCGCCCGCGGTCACCGCGGCCGTGGCGCAGGCGGCCCGGGAGGCGGGGGTCGCGCGCGGCTGAGCCCGCCGCGCGCGAGACGATCGAGTGCGAGAGCCTGAGCCTTCTGTCGGCGGCCTCGGCTGTGACGCTGGTCCTACTCGGTGGCCGCCTCGGTTACCGGTGGGTAGGGTGAGGCGCATGTTCGCTGTCTACGCCGCTGCCATCGACAAGGACGAGCCGCTCAAGGGCCTCGCGCTGGCGCAGCGCCCGGAACCCGAGGCGCCCCCGGGCTGGACCACGGTCCGGCTGCGCGCGGCCGCCCTCAACCATCACGACCTGTGGTCGCTGCGCGGGGTCGGCCTGTCCGGGGCGCAGCTGCCGATGATCCTCGGCTGCGACGGTGCCGGCATCGACGAGGACGGCAACGAGGTGGTCGTACACGCCGTCGTCGGCGAGGCGGGGCGCGGGGTCGCCGATGGTGAGCGGCCAACGATTCTGACGGAGCGTTATCAGGGCACCTTCGCCGAGCGGGTGGCGGTGCCGCGGTGGAACCTGCTGCCCAAGCCGGCCGCGCTCTCGTTCGAGCAGGCCGCCTGTCTGCCGACCGCGTGGCTGACGGCCTATCGGATGCTGTTCACGCGCTCGGGGACGCGTCCGGGCGACACGGTCCTGGTGCAGGGCGCGGGCGGCGGGGTCGCCACGGCGCTGATCGTGCTCGCGCGCGCGGCGGGGTACCGCGTATGGGCTACGTCGCGCTCCGAGGAGAAACGCGCACGCGCGCTCGAACTCGGCGCGCACCGGGCGTTCGAGTCCGGGGCGAGACTGCCGGAGCGGGTGGACGCGGTGATGGAGACCGTGGGCGCGGCGACCTGGGCACACTCGGTGGCCTCGGTGCGCGAGGAGGGCACGATCGTGATCTCGGGGGCGACCTCGGGACCCAATCCGCCGGCCGCGCTGACCCGGGTCTACTTCCACCAGTTGCGGGTGGTCGGCTCGACCATGGGTTCGCGCGACGAACTGGCCGGGCTGTTGCGCTTCTGTGAGGTCTCCGGGGTGCGCCCGGTCATCGACTCGGTGCTGCCGTTGGCGCAGGCCGCGGACGGCTTCGCGAAGATGCAGACCGGCGACCTCATCGGCAAGATCGTCTTCACGGTCTGATCCACGGGACGCGACGCGCCTGTGCCCCGCCGGAACGGATCCGGCGGGGCACAGGCGCGTTACGAGCCGGGTCGCGACGCCGGGATCAGGACGCTGCCGGGATCAGGCCGCGTCGCCGGGGCCGCGGTCGTGCGGTCCCTCGAACAGGTTCCGCAGGTCCGCCACCGCCCGGTCGATGATCGCCTTCGCCTCGGCCTTCTGCGTCTCGGACAGCGGTCCGTGGCGGCGCAGGCTGTCGAAGAAGGGGCCGGCGTCCCGGCGCACGCCCTCGAACAGGTCTCGAAGCTGCGGGCCGAACACCTCCCAGTCGAAGGGGCGCCGGCCGCCGCTCTTGCCGCCGCCCGGCTGACCGGGCACCGCGTCCTGCGGCTCGCCCGCGGGGGGCTGGTCGGCCCGTTCCCGCGTGCCGCCCTCCTCGTGACCCCAGAACGGCGCGCCGCCGAACAGCCAGGCCCACGGCGGTCCCGGCGGCTGACCCTGGCGCTGCCGGGCCCACTGCTCCTCCCACTGCTCCTTCCACTGGCGTGCCCACTGCTCCTTCCAGGCGCGCTGCCAGTCCTTCCACTGCTCGCGCTGCCCGCCCAGGTCGCGCTTCCAGTCCCGCCACTGCTCGCGCTGCTCGCGCTTCCAGTCGCGCCACTGGTCCCGGTCCCAGTCCGCAGACTCGGGCGGCGGGCCCCCGGGCATCGAGCGCCAGTCGAACGGCGCGCCCGGGCCCCAGGCGCCAGGCCGCGGGCCCGCACCCGCGGCCGAGCCGGCCCCGGTTCCGGCGCGGGCCGGGCCCTCGGAGGCTTCGCGCGCGGCCTGCAGCGCCGCTTCACGGGCCTCCGCCTCCAGCTCCTCGCGCACGGTGCGGGCGGACTCGCGCACCTCGTCGCGGATGCCCTCGGCCAGATCGTTGACCGAGTCGCGGATCTCGCTCTCCAGCGCCTCAAGTTCCTCGGCGCGCGCCGCCAGCTCGCGACGTCCGGCCTCGGTGATCTGGTAGACCTTCCGGCCCCCGTCCGTCTCGTGCCGCACCAGGCCCTCGGATTCCAGCCGGGCCAGGCGCGGGTAAACCGTGCCGGCGCTCGGCGCGTAGAGCCCCGCGAAGCGCTCACGCAACTGCTGGATGATCTCGTAACCGTGCCGCGGGCTCTCCTCCAGCAGCTTGAGCAGGTAAAGCCGTAGCCGGCCGTGGCCGAAGACAGGGGTCATCGCGCTTCCTCGCTGTTCTCGCCGTTTTCGCCGTCCGTGCCGGTCCCGGCCGGGTCCGTCGCGTCGGCGTGCGTGCCGTCGTGCTGTCCGCCCGGACCGCCGGCGTCGTGCGGCTGAGATGCGCCGCCCTGCGCCGTGTCGCCTCCAGGTACCGCGTCCTCGGGGACGGCGTCCTTCGGGTCTTGCCGGGCGGCGGGCCGCTCGTCCTCGACGAGCACGTCCCAGGGCTCTTCGTCGGCGCTGCGTCGCAGCAGCGTCACCGAGCCGGAGACCGTCTTGCCGGTCAGCACCGCGGTTCCGCCGCCCACCGTGCCGGTCAGCTTCTGCGAGCCGCGCATACCGCTGGCGCGCACCTCGGGGAAGGAGCTGACGGCCCGTCCGTTCGCGGTGCCGAGGTCCACGCGCACATCGGGGTCGTGCGGCAGCCGGACGGTCATCGCCCCCGACACGCACTGCAGCTTCACCGACGAAGGCACCGGCTGCTCAAGGTCCAGCGCGATCGCGCCCGACACGGCGGACAGGTCGATCGCGCCGCCCGCCCCGGCGATCACCGTGATCGCACCGGAGACCGCCTTGACCGCCAGGTCGCCGGTCACCTGCTCGGCGGTCACCGCCCCGGACACGGTCGAGACGCGCGCCTCGCCGTGCACGCCCGCCAGCGTCACCTCGCCGGACACGCCCTTGACCGAGACGCGCTCGTGGAAGTTCGACACCACGACCGGGCCGGACAGGACCCTGACGTCGACCAGCGCGTCCGGAGGCAGCGCGAGCGAGAGCTCGACTTCCATCCGCTTGCCGGCCAGCAGCCACTGGAACAGTTGCGGCCTGGCGTACTCGCCGTGCCGCACCACCAGCTCGCCGCTGTCCGACAGCTCGACCTGGAGCGGCGGTCCGCTCAGCTTGGTCACCTCCAGCGTGGCCGGGCCGTCCTTGCCGATGAGGTTGACTCGACCGGCCACGGCGCTCAGGCGCACCGAACGCACACCGTCACCCAGGGCCACCTGGTCCGGGTGCTCCAACTTCCAGCTCTCTGGCATCTACGCGGCCCTCCCGCATTCCGAGGGACGCGATGTATCGCGTCTCTGTAAAACCACGATATATCGCGTTGCCGGGAAGTCAAGCCACGGGCGGCGACCGCCGCCGCCCGGCCGCCGCGACGTGCGGAAACGCCCTCTGCGGCCGGCGGGGGTGCCGCGCTGGTCAGTCGTCCTCTTCCGCGTCGTCCAGCCGCGCCAGCCACGTGGCCAGCCGCTCGATCGGCGTTTCGAACTCCGGGTTGAGGTCGACGAACTCGCGCAGCCGCTCGGCGACCCAGGCGAGTGAGACCATTTCCTCGCCACGCCGATCGTCGAGCTCTTCGATGCCGCGGTCGGTGAAGTACACCGGTGGTGCTCCGTTCCAGATCCGGTCTTCGTGCTCTTCTCGTGCGCCGATCTTCCCCATGCCGCGCATCCGCCGCGCGCATCCGCCGCGCGGTGCGCACCCGCGTCCGCCCGGGCGGACGAGGAAGCGGCCCCGGTCCGGATCGGACGGGGCCGCGTTCGTCGCCGGGGCGCCGCTCAGTCGGCGAATGCCTCTTCCACCACCCGGTGCTGCTCCACCTCGTGCCGCTTGGCCGAGCCGACCGCGGGCGAGGAGGAGGCCGGGCGCGAGACACAGGTCAGCGCTCGCCCGCCCAGTTCGGCCGGCAGGTTCAGCGCGATGAACGGCCAGGCGCCCTGGTTTGCCGGCTCCTCCTGCACCCACCGCACCTCGGCGCCGGCCGGGTACTTGCCGATCTCCGCCAGCAACTCAGCCGCGGGCAGCGGGTACAGCCGCTCGGCGCGCAGGATCGCCGTGTCGGTGATGGCCTGCTTGCCGCGGCGCGCGGCCAGATCCCAGTAGACCTTGCCGGAGCACACCAGGATCCGCCGCACCGCCTCGGGCTGCACGCCGGCGTCACCGAGCACCGGCTGGAAGCCGCGGTGGGCGAACTCCTCGATCGAGGAGGCCGCGGCCTTCAGCCGCAGCATCGACTTCGGCGTGAACACCACCAGCGGCTTGTGCGCCGGGTTGTGCGCCTGCCAGCGCAGCAGGTGGAAGTAGGAGGACGGCAGCGACGGCATCGCCACGGTCATGTTGTTCTGGGCACACATCTGGAGGTACCGCTCGATCCGGGCCGAGGAGTGGTCCGGTCCCTGACCCTCGTATCCGTGCGGAAGCAGCAGTACCACGCCCGAGTGCTGGCCCCACTTCTGCTCGCCGGAGGAGATGAACTCGTCCACGATGGTCTGCGCGCCGTTGCCGAAGTCGCCGAACTGCGCCTCCCACAGCACCAGCGCCCCGGGACGGGCCACCGAGTAGCCGTACTCGAAGCCCATCGCGGCGAACTCGGAGAGCATCGAGTCGTACACCGAATACGTGGCCTGGTTCTCGGACAGGTACGACAGCGGCGTGTACTCCTTGGCCGAGTGCCGGTCCACGATCACGTGGTGCCGCTGGACGAAGGTGCCGCGCCGCGAGTCCTGGCCGGTGAGACGGACCGGCACGCCCTCCATCAGCAGCGAGCCGAAGGCGAGGGTCTCACCCATCGCCCAGTCGATCGTGCCGTCGGTGACCATCTGCGCCCGGCGCTGGAGCTGGGGCACCACGCGCGGGTGCGCCTCGAAGCCCTCGGGCAGGTTGACGTGCACCTCGACGATCCGCTTGACCACCTCGTCGCTGATCGCGGTGCTCACCGGAACCGGGAACGGCACGCCGTCCTCGGTGTGCCCGTTGAAGGTCAGCGACGACGCGTCCGTCTTCGGCGCGCTGTCCTTGGTCTCCGCGAAAACCTGCTCCAGCTTCGACTGGTAGTCCTTGAGCGCGGCCTCCGCCTCGTCCAGGGTGATGTCGCCGCGGCCGATCAGCGCCTCGGTGTAGAGCTTGCGCACCGAGCGCTTGGCCTCGATCAGCTGGTACATCAGCGGCTGGGTCATCGACGGGTCGTCGCCCTCGTTGTGCCCGCGCCGCCGGTAGCAGACCATGTCGATCACGACGTCCTTGTTGAACGACTGGCGGAACTCGAAGGCCAGCTGGGCGACTCGGACGCACGCCTCGGGATCGTCGCCGTTGACGTGGAAGATCGGCGCCTCGACCATGCGCGCCACGTCGGTCGCGTACACCGAGGAGCGCGAGAAGACCGGCGAGGTGGTGAAGCCGACCTGGTTGTTGATCACCAGGTGGATCGTGCCGCCGGTGCGGAACCCGCGTAGCTGCGACATGTTCAGCGTCTCGGCGACCACGCCCTGTCCGGCGAACGCGGCGTCTCCGTGCATCAGGATCGGCAACACGGTGAAGGCGGTGCCGGCCTTGTTGATGATGTCCTGCTTGGCCCGCACGTAGCCTTCGAGGACCGGGTCCACCGCCTCCAGATGCGAGGGGTTGGCCACCAGCGAGACCTTGATCTGCTTGCCGGAGAGCGCCGTGAAGGTGCCCTCGGTGCCCAGGTGGTACTTCACGTCGCCGGAGCCGTGCATCGACTTCGGGTCGAGGTTGCCCTCGAACTCGCTGAACACCTTGCCGTACGGCTTGCCGACGATGTTCGTCAGGACATTGAGACGGCCGCGGTGCGGCATGCCGATCGCGGCCTCGTCCAGGCCCTGCTCGGCGGCCGCGGAGATGATCTGGTCCAGCAGCGGGATCGCCGATTCGCCGCCTTCCAGCGAGAAGCGCTTCTGGCCGACGTACTTGACCTGCAGGAAGGTTTCGAACGCCTCGGCCGCGTTGAGCCGGTTGAGGATGCGCAACTGCTCCTCGCGGGTCGGCTTGGCGTTGCCGGCCTCCACCTTCGACTGGATCCAGCGGCGCTGCTCCGGGTCCTGGATGTGCATGTACTCGATGCCGACGGTGCGGCAGTACGAGTCGCGCAGCACCCCGAGGATGTCGCGCAGCTTCATCAGCGGCTTTCCGCCGAAGCCGCCGGTGGCGAACTCGCGCTCCAGGTCCCACAGGGTCAGCCCGTGCGACACCACGTCGAGGTCGGGGTGGCGGCGCTGCTTGTACTCAAGCGGGTCGGTGTCCGCCATCAGGTGCCCGCGGGTGCGGTAGGAGTCGATCAGCTCGATGACGCGCGCCGTCTTGCTGATGTCGTTCTCGTGCGAGGCGGGGATGTCCTGGATCCAGCGCACCGGCTCGTACGGGATGCGCAGCGACTCGAAGACCTTGTCGTAGAACCCGTCCTCGCCCAGCAGCAGCCGGTGGATCGCGCGCAGGAACTCGCCGGACTGCGCGCCCTGGATGATGCGGTGGTCGTAGGTGGAGGTCAGCGTCATGACCTTGCTCACCGCGAGGCGCGACAGCGTCTCCTCGCTCGCACCCTGGTACTCGGCGGGGTACTCCATGGCCCCGACGCCGAGGATCGCGCCCTGACCCTTCATCAGGCGCGGCACCGAGTGCACGGTACCGATACCGCCCGGGTTCGTCAGCGAGATCGTGGTGCCGGCGAAGTCGTCCGCCGTCAGCTTGTTGTTGCGCGCCTTGCGGACGATGTCCTCGTAGGACTGCCAGAACTCGCGGAAGTCCATCAGTTCCGCGGCCTTGATCGAGGGCACCACCAGCGAGCGCGAGCCGTCCGGCTTGGTCACGTCGATGGCCAGGCCGAGGTTGACGTGCTCGGGGGTGACCACCGCGGGCTTGCCGTCGACCTGGGCGTAAGAGGCGTTCATGGCCGGCATGGCCTTGACCGCCTGCACCATCGCGAAGCCGATGAGGTGGGTGAAGGAGACCTTGCCGCCGCGGGCGCGCTTGAGGAAGTTGTTGACCACGATGCGGTTGTCGATCAGCAGCTTCGCCGGGACCGCGCGCACGGAGGTGGCTGTCGGCAGTTCGAGCGAGACCTCCATGTTCGACACGACCCGGGCGGCCGGGCCCTTGAGCACGGTGGTCTGCGAGCCGCCGCCGGCGGGCGTGGAGGCGGCGGGCGGAGCGGTGATCGCGGCGTCGCGCGGCACGCCGCTGGCCGGGGAGACGGCGACCGGCGTCGGCTTGGCGGCGATGCCGTCGGGCGCGGCGGGCGTGGCCGGCTCGGCAGCGGGCGTGGGCGCGGCGGGTGCCGCCGGCCCTGCCGTCGGCGCCGGTGCGGCTGAAGCGGGGGCCGCGGCCTGCCGGGCCGGCGCGCTGGGGCGCTGGGGCGCGCTCGTGGCCGGCGTGCTCGCCGCCGCCGCGGTGGCGGCGGTGTCGGTCGGCTGGTAGTCGGCGAAGAAGTCCCACCACGCCTTGTCCACGGAGGCCGGATCGCGCAGGTACTGCTGGTAGATCTCATCGACGAGCCACTCGTTGGGCCCGAACTCGGCCGCTGTGTGCGCGGCGGGGTGGTTCGGGCCCCCCTGCGCCGGCTCTGTCGAGGTCGATGTGGACGCTGACGTGGACTGTGGCGACACGGCGGGTTCCGCCCTCTTCCGCTTCGTAGATCCGTGTTCTATGGCTGTGCCGGTGAACAGCCGGATGCCAGGTGGGGCGCCCGCATGCATGAATAAAGCCCTGCGGGAACTCCCAGCGGGCAGCGGTCATCCAGATTACGCCCTTTTCCGGGCCGATCGCCGCTTGTCGCGCTGAACAGCGACGAGTATCACACTGTCCACCGCGTTTACCACCCAGGAAGATGGTAGCCGGATAGCCCGGAATGACTACAGCTGGATGAGCCGCGAACGAGGCGTGCGGAGCCGTGTGCGCCGAGTCATCGCACTGCGCCGGGCCGGCCGGCCGACCGCGTTCGCGACCTTCGCCGTTCACCCTTGGTTCAACGGCACCGCGCATGCCCGCATTCCGTGCGAATCCACGCGTCGTCTCGATCGCCGTCTCACAGTCCGGACGCGGTTGGGCGGGCGGGCGGTTGCGAATCGGCGGGCAGCTCGACCCGGATCAGCGCGCCGCGGCTGGACGGGGCGACTTCGATCGTGCCGCCGTGCAGTTCGATCGCCCAGCGCGCGATGGCCAGCCCGAGCCCGGTGCCGCCGCCGGTCGGCTGCCCGCCGCCGTCCGTCCCGCGGGTGAATCGCTCGAACACGCGGGTCCGCTCGCCCTCCGGGATGCCGGGCCCCTCGTCGGCCACCTCGATCCGGATGCCGCCGCCCCACCGCGCGGCCGCGCCGACCCGTACCACGCCGTCCGGAGGGGAGTGCTTGGCCGCGTTGTCCACCAGGTTCGCGACGACCTGGTGCAGCCGGGACTGGTCGGCCCGGGCGATCAGGTCGCGCGGCTCGACCGACAGGCTGAAGCGCACCGGCCGCGCGGCTGCCGCGGCCTCGCCCACGGCGCGGGCCAGGAACGGCTCGACGGCGAAGTCGGACAGGTCCAGCGGTACCGCCCCGGCCTCCAGCCGGGAGAGGTCCAGCAGTTCCTCGACCAGCCGGCCGAGCCGCTCGGTCTGCGTCAAAGCGGCCTTGACCACCGCGTCGTCCGGCCCGGTCACCCCGTCCACCACGTTCTCCAGCACGGCGCGCAGGACCGAGATCGGGGTGCGCAGTTCGTGCGAGACGTTCGCGATCAGCTCGCGGCGCTGCCGGTCCGCCGCGCCGAGGTCCGCGGCCATCTGGTTGAACGCCCCGGCGAGTTCGCCGACCTCGTCCCGGGACGAGGCGCGGATCCGGCGGCTGTAGTCCCCGGCGGCCATCGCGCGCGCCGCGGCGGTCATCCGGCGCAGCGGGGACGTCATGCCGTGCGCGAGGATCTGGGTCACGATCATCGACAGCACGATCGCGGTCAGCACGACGTAACGCGCGCGGATGCCGATCGATACGCCGATCGCGGTAAAGGAGCCCGCGAAGGTGACGCTCGCGATCACCAGGATCCCGAGCTTCGCCTTGATCGAGCGGACCGGGTCCAGCGGGCGCAGGTCGAGCCAGAGCCGGCGCAACCGCGGAAAGCGCGCGAGCAGCGTGCCGAGGCCCGGCGTCCACGGGATCTCGTGCGGCGCCCCGGCAGGCAGGTCGCCAGGGCGCGGATCGCGGGCCTGCCGCGGGCCCGGATCGCGCTCCTCGCGCCGCCGCCGCCGCGGACCGTTCACGGCCGTTCCGGCGGTGGGTCCGCGGGCGTCGGCGGCGCCCCGGCCGCTTCCGGCCCCGTGGCCGTGGCCGTAGCCGTAGCAGCCTCTCCGTCGGCCTCGGCCTCCAGCGCGTAGCCGATCCCGTGCACGGTGCGGATCCACTCCGCCCCGATCTTCTTACGCAGAGCCTTGATATGTGAGTCGACGGTCCGGGTCCCCGAGGCGTCCGCCCAGTCCCACACCTCGGCCAGCAGCGACTCGCGGGACGCGACCGTCCCCGGCTTGCGTGCCAGGCAGCCGAGCAGGTCGAACTCGATCGGCGTGAGGTGCACGTCCGTCCCGTCCACCCGCACCCGCCGCGCCGCATGGTCGAGTTCCAGCGCGGGCCGCCCGTCGCGCGGCTCCTCGTGGCTCTCGCCGCGCCCCGCGGCCGCCGCGTGCCCTCGTAACCGCACCGAACGTGCCGCCTGCGCCTCATCGAGCCCGCGGGCGTGCTCCAGCGTCTGTTCGCGCACCACCTCGACCCGCCGCAGCAGCGCCTGCACCCGCGCGATCAGCTCCCGCATCGAGAACGGCTTGGTCAGGTAGTCGTCCGCGCCCGAACCGAGCCCCGCCAGCAGATCCGGCTCGGCGTCCCGCGCGGTGAGCATGAGCACCGGAGTCGGCCGTTCGCGTTGAATGCGCCTGCACACTTCGAGGCCGTCGAAGCCCGGCAGCATCACGTCCAGGACCACCGCGTCCGGCTTGTGCTCGCGCACGGCGGCCATCGCCCCCGGCCCGTCCCCGGCGTGCACCGTGGCGAACCCCGCCGCGGCCAGCCGCGCCACCACCGCGTCCGCGAGCGTCGGCTCGTCCTCGACGACCAGGATCAGGCGGCGCACGGGTGTGTCCATGTCGGGAAGCTTAGGCGCCGCCGTGAAACAGATGCGGCGTGGCCCGTAGTGCGCCGGGCCGATGTTAGGTTCGGCGGTGCAGTGAAGAAGACGTGTGGATATCAGTGGTTTCGACACCGCAGTTCGAGGAGACGCCGATGGCGCAGCAGTTGACCCAGACCGAGCAGTGGCAGGCCCTGGCGGACCACCGGGAGAAGTTCGGCGCGACGCATCTGCGGGAACTCTTCGCCGCGGACCCGCGGCGCGCGGGCAAGCACACGCTGCCGGTCGGCGATCTGACCGTCGACCTGTCCAAGAACCTGATCACCGACGAGACGCTGGCGCTGCTGGTGGGCCTCGCCCGCGCGCGCGGCGTCGAGGTCCTGCGCGACGCGATGTTCCGCGGCGAGAAGATCAACCTGACCGAGAACCGGGCCGTGCTGCACGTCGCGCTGCGCGCGCCGCGTTCGGAGCACATCGAGGTGGACGGCCAGGACGTCGTACCCGGCGTGCACGAGGTGCTTGACCGGATGGCCGCCTTCGCCGACCGCGTCCGTTCGGGCGAGTGGACCGGCCACGCGGTCGACGGACACGGCGGCAAGCCGATCCGCAACGTGGTCAACATCGGCATCGGCGGCTCGGACCTGGGCCCGGCGATGGCGTACGAGGCGCTGCGCGCGTACTCGGACCGCACGCGGGTGTTCCGCTTCGTCTCCAACGTGGACGGCGCGGACCTCCATGAGGCGACGCGCGACCTGGACCCGGCCGAGACCCTCTTCATCGTCTCCTCGAAGACCTTCACCACCGTGGAGACCGTCACCAACGCCACGTCGGCGCGCGCCTGGCTGCTGGCCGGGCTCGGCGGGGACGAGTCGGCCGTCGCAAAGCACTTCGTCGCGGTCTCGACGAACGCGGCCGAGGTGGCGAAGTTCGGCATCGACACGCGCAACATGTTCGGCTTCTGGGACTGGGTCGGCGGCCGCTACTCCTACGACTCGGCGATCGGCCTTTCGCTGATGATCGCGATCGGGCCGAAGCAGTTCCGCGAGATGCTGGACGGCTTCCACACCGTCGACGAGCACTTCCGCACCGCGCCGCTGGAGCGCAACGTGCCGGCGCTGCTCGGGCTGCTGGGCGTCTGGTATGGCTCCTTCTTCGACGCCCAGACCCATGCGGTGCTCCCGTACAGCCACTACCTGAGCAGGTTCTCCGCGTACCTCCAGCAGTTGGACATGGAGTCCAACGGCAAGAGCGTCCAGCGCGACGGCGAGCCGGTGGCCTGGCAGACCGGCCCGATCGTGTGGGGCACGCCGGGCACCAACGGCCAGCACGCCTACTACCAACTCATCCATCAGGGTACGAAAATCATCCCGGCCGACTTCATCGGCTTCGCCGAGCCGGTGATTCCCGCGGCCGACCCGCGCGGCGCGCACCAGGACATGCTGACCGCGAACTTCCTGGCCCAGACCGAGGCGCTGGCCTTCGGCAAGACCAGGGAGCAGGTGGAGGCGGAGGGCACGGATCCGGCGATCGTGCCGCACCGGGTGTTCAAGGGCAACCACCCGACGACCACGATCCTCGCCCCGACGCTGACGCCCTCGGTACTCGGCCAACTCGTCGCGCTCTATGAGCACAAGGTGTTCACCCAGGGTGCGGTGTGGAACATCAACTCCTTCGACCAGTGGGGCGTGGAGCTCGGCAAGGTGCTGGCGAAGAAGATCGAGCCCGAACTCGGCGCGGGCGGCTCACACGGCGAGCACGACTCGTCGACCACGAGCCTGATCGAGCGGTACCGCGGGCTGCGTGGCCGGTAGAGCTCGCACGCACGACGGTTGGGCGGCGCCGGAACGTCTCGGCGCCGCTCGCAGTGGTCAGCGTTCGAAGATGGATGTGTCGATCGTGCGGTTGAACGGCTCGGGAAGCTCCAGCAGTTCGCCGTACGACGTTCTGATCGTGACGGAGTAGCGGCTTGCCTTTGCGTCCGGCACGTAGCGCGGCGTCGACTGCAGTAGCGCCATCTTGCGCGGCTTGTCGATCAGGAGATAGAGCGGCACTCCCGATGCTGCATACCCCCTGGCCTTGTCCTCCCGATCGCGCCGGGCGGCGTTGCCGTTGTCTTTGCCGGAGACGACTTCGACAGCCATGACGAGCGCACTCGCCGGGTTTAGCCAGACATCGGGATCGAGTTCGTCATACCGGTAGTAGGCAAGATCGGGAATGAACTCCTCGTCGGTGGCCGGCAGGAAGACAGTGGTCATCTCAAGCGCGATCAGGCCGGGAACCAGCCCTATAGCGTCCCTCAGATGGCTGACTGCGAAAGCGTGCCGGTTGAACGGTGTGGCGGCGTTCACGATGAGTTCCCCGTCGATGATCTCGGCTCGAACGGTATCCGGCAGCACTTCCTCGATGACCTTGTTGAGCAGGTCCGTAGTCAGGCTCATGCCGACTCCTCCGATTGGTCTCACCCCGAGGCCGCCAGTCTATCGATCCACTCTGACAGCCGTCCGAGCCGTTGGCCAGGGCGAATGCGGGCCTGTCGGTGCGGACCCGCCGGATGCGGGACAATGGCGGCCATGACCGAGCCGCGCCGCAGTTCCAGCCCCCGGGCCAAGGCCTCCCGCAACGCCGCACGGGGCAGCGCCCAGCAGTGGGCCGCCGACCGCAAGGCTGCCGAGCAGCGGCGCAACCGCTCCATCGCGAAGGCGGAGCGGCGCACGACGGCCGACTCGGTGCGTTCCGCTGAACCCGCTCCGACCGCGGCCGGGCGCGCACGGGTCGAGGACTCGCCGACTCCGACCTCATACACGGAAACGCCGGAGGGGTACCGCGCGGGGTTCGCGTGCTTCGTCGGCCGGCCGAACGCGGGCAAGTCCACGCTGACCAACGCGCTCGTCGGCGCGAAGATCGCCATCACCTCGGGGCGCCCGCAGACCACCCGGCACGCGGTGCGCGGCATCGTGCACCGGTCCGACGCCCAGCTCGTGGTCGTGGACACTCCAGGGCTGCACCGGCCGCGCACGCTTCTCGGCGAACGGCTGAACGACCAGGTGCGCGCGACCTGGAGCGAGGTCGACGTCATCGGTTTCTGCATCCCGGCGGATCAGAAGATCGGCCCCGGCGACACGTACATCGCCCGGCAACTGGCCGAGGTACGCCGCACGCCGAAGGTCGCGATCGTGACCAAGATCGACACGGTCGGCAAGCAGGCGGTCGGCGAGCAGCTGCTCGCCGCGGTCGAGCTGGGCAAGGAGGTCGGGATCGAGTGGGCCGACGTGGTCCCGGTCTCCGCGGTGGCCGGCGACCAGGTCGGGCTGCTGGCCGATCTGCTGGTCACGCAGCTGCCCGTTTCGCCGCCGCTGTACCCCGGCGGGGAGCTGACGGACGAACCCGAGCAGGTCATGGTCGCCGAGCTGATCCGCGAGGCGGCGCTTGAGGGCGTGCGGGACGAGTTGCCGCACTCGCTCGCGGTGACCGTGGAGGAGATGCAGCCGCGAGCGGGGCGCTCCAAGGACCGGCCGCTGCTGGACGTGCACGCGATCCTGTACGTCGAGCGGCAGAGCCAGAAGGCGATCGTCATCGGTACCGGAGGCGCACGGCTTCGCGATGTCGGCACCCGCGCGCGCCTCCAGATCGAGGCGCTGCTCGGTACGCCGGTGTTCCTGGACCTGCACGTGAAAGTGGCCAAGGACTGGCAGCGCGACCCGAAGCAGTTGCAGCGGCTGGGTTTCTGACGGCCGGACGAGAGCCGGTCCACCGGCGGGTCATCCCGGCGCGGGACACGCGCATCAGAGCGTGAGCGTCCAGGCGGCGTGCGTCGCGATCGGTTGGAAGCCGAGGCGGCGGTTCACCGCCAGCATCCGGTGATTGTCCACCGCGTTGTAGGTGTCCAGCATCGTCAGCGAAGGCTCAGCCTTCAGCAACTCCCCGATCAACTGCGCCTTCACCCGCAGCGCCAAGCCCAGGCCGCGGTACTCGGGCACCACCACGGTCTCGTTCTGCTCGCCGCGTAGGCCGTCGGCCGTGTGAGCGCTGGAGAGCGCTGCAATGCAGCCGGTGGCACGGTCGATCAGGCACGCGGTGTACTCGCGCAGCCCGGCGCGGAGCGCGGCCTGCTCGCGGTGGCGCACCTCGGCAGGGGTGAACGGTGAGAACTGCGCGGCCGCGGGATCGGGCGCCGGCGCCCCGGTGGCGGACGCGGCCATCGCTGCGGCAGGCACGGTATGCAGGCCGTCGAGCGCCCTGATGTAGCCCGGCAGGAAGTCGTCCGGGCAGTGGCTCTTCCAGTGAAGCGGCACGAAGCCGTCGTGACGCGGCGGCAGCGCGTGCCGGCGGTGCGAGCCGGAACGGCCCACCGCCTGCGCGCTGTGCACGATCGCGGCCGTCCGCTCGCGCGACAGCGGGCCGCGCAGGTCCAGCCGGGAACGCAGGTCGCGACTCGCGACGTACATGCCGTGCCGGGCCGCGAAGTTCTCGCTTGCACGCGTACGCGGCGCGTCCAGCATCAGGCGCGAGCGGTGCCACGTTCGGGCGGCGTCCGCCAGCGCGTCGAGCAAAGCCGAGCCGACACCGCAACGGCGCGCGGACGGGTGCACGACGATCGCCGCGTGCGCGACTTCCCGGTGGAAGGCTTCGTACACGCCCAGCCACGCCCAGCCGCCCACGCCGCCGGCCTCGTCCGTCGCGGCGAACAGCACCCGGCGCCCGCGGTACGGCGGGACCAGCAGAACCCGCAACTCGGCCGGGCTTACCGGCGGCTCTCCGGGACGGTCGGCCAGGTCGGCGGCGTTCTGGCAGGCCAACAGCCAGCACAGCTGCGCCGTAGCCAACCCGCCCGGCCCCAGTTCCAGCGCCGTCACCCGCCACCCGCGGGTCGGGCAGGCTGCGGCGGGTTGAGCGAAGAGGGCGCGCACATTCCCATCTCACAGCGTGCGCCGCCTTCGAGCCAGCAGAAACGCCCGGGGACACGCGAGTTGCGCAGGAATCGGGGCGCGTCGTGCGGCCCGGCCCGCGGGCGCGGCCTGTCCGCATGGTGGACGTCGGCCGGATGGATTGGCCGCGCCGCGGTGTGATCCGCTACCGTGGGTGTCCTATGTACGCCAAGCGGCTGCTTCTTACCTGCCGCGGCGGGGGTCTGTAGACCACAGACCGGCACCCCTGCCGCGGTGATGGTTGTTGCTTTCGTTTCGTCTTTTCCGCCGGTCGGCTTCCTTTCGACAGGCGATGGAGACCCCGCACATGACCGAGCACTCGACGAAGAGCTCTGCTACCTCCGCTACGCACGACGGTTACCCCCATACCGCGCAACAGCCCACCGGGATGCCGGTCCACAAGTACGTACCCTTCGCCCCGGTCCCGCTGCCGGACCGGACCTGGCCCGACAAGGTGATCGGCAAGGCGCCGCGCTGGTGCGCGGTGGACCTGCGTGACGGCAACCAGGCGCTGATCGACCCGATGTCACCGGCGCGCAAGCTGGAGATGTTCGACCTGCTGGTGCGGATGGGCTACAAGGAGATCGAGGTCGGCTTCCCGGCGGCCAGCCAGACCGACTTCGACTTCGTCCGGCAGATCATCGAGGAGGACCGGATCCCGCACGACGTGGTGATCCAGGTCCTGACCCAGGCCCGCGACCACCTGATCGAGCGCACCTTCGAGGCCATCCGCGGTGCCAAACGCGCCATCGTGCACCTGTACAACTCCACCTCCACCCTCCAGCGCCGCGTCGTCTTCGGGTTGGACCGCGAGGGCATCAAGCAGATCGCCGTCGACGGCGCGCGGCACTGCCTGAAGCAGGCCGACCAGCTGCCCGAGACCGAGGTGCTGTTCGAATACTCGCCGGAGTCGTACACGGGCACCGAACTGGACTTCGCGGTCGAGGTCTGC
Organism: Actinocrinis puniceicyclus; assembly: GCF_018283645.1. Classification (GTDB taxonomy): domain Bacteria; phylum Actinomycetota; class Actinomycetes; order Streptomycetales; family Catenulisporaceae; genus Actinocrinis; species Actinocrinis puniceicyclus. The sequence goes on from NZ_JAGSXH010000047.1 coordinate 21,207, forward strand.
AACGCGGTCAACGACGTGTGGCAACCCACCCCGGACCGCAAGGTGATCATCAACCTGCCGGCGACCGTGGAGATGGCCACCCCGAACGTCTACGCCGACTCCATCGAGTGGATGAACCGGCACCTGAAGCACCGCGACTCGATCGTGCTGTCGCTGCACCCGCACAACGACCGCGGTACCGCCGTCGCCGCCGCGGAGCTCGGCTACCAGGCCGGGGCTGACCGCATCGAGGGCTGCCTGTTCGGCAACGGCGAGCGCACCGGCAACGTGTGCCTGGTAACCCTGGGACTGAACCTGTTCTCGCAGGGCATTGACCCGCAGGTCGACTTCAGTGACATCGACGGGATCCGGCGCACCGTCGAGTACTGCAACCAGCTGCCGGTGCACCCGCGGCACCCGTACGGCGGCGACCTGGTCTACACGGCCTTCTCCGGCTCGCACCAGGACGCGATCAAGAAGGGCTTCGAGCACCTGGAGCGGGACGCCGCCGCGGCCGGCAAGAGCGTGGACGAGATCCCGTGGGCGGTGCCTTACCTGCCGATCGACCCGAAGGACGTCGGCCGCACCTACGAGGCCGTGATCCGGGTCAACTCGCAGTCCGGCAAGGGCGGGGTCGCCTACATCATGAAGGCGGACTATCAGCTGGACCTGCCGCGCCGCCTCCAGATCGAGTTCTCGCAGGTCATCCAGGCCAAGACGGACGCGGACGGCGGCGAAGTCAGCCCGGAGGAGGTGTGGGCGCTCTTCGCCGACGAGTACCTGCCCGTGGATGACGCCCCGTGGGGCCGCTTCCGGCTGGCCGGGCACCGCAACGAGGCGACCACCGACGGCAAGGACGCCCTCTCGGTCGACCTGGTCGTCGACGGCGCCTCGCACACGGTCGAGGCCGCGGGTAACGGGCCGATCGACGCGTTCGTCGGCGTGTTGTCCGGATTCGGCGTGGAGATGCGGTTCCTGGACTACGCCGAGCACGCGCTGTCCGCGGGTGGCGACGCGAAGGCCGCGGCGTTCGTCGAGTGCGCCATCGGGGACCGGGTGCTGTGGGGCGTAGGCATCGACGCGAACATCGTCACCGCCTCGCTCAAGGCCGTCGTCTCGGCGGTCAACCGCGCCGTGCGGTAAATCAGCCCGCTTTTCCGGGCACCCGCGGCACAGGGTTCCCACAGCGGCATGGGAACCAATACGCTGATGGACCGCGTCTTCGGGCGCGGTCCATCAGCGTCTGCGCTAGGGGGTAAATCCGTGTTCTTCCTCATCTGGGGATTCAAGGTCCGTTTCAAGGTGCTCGGCAGCGGCACCTTCTTCTGCCCGCGCTGCGGCGGCGACCGGCCGTTCGAGCGCCGGCAGGCCAAGCGCTGGTTCCACCTGTACTACATTCCGCTGATTCCGGCCTCGGTCCTCGGCGAGCAGATCCGCTGCGGCGTGTGCCAGACCTCGTACACCCAGGACGTGCTGAACCGCCCGACCTCCGGCCAGCTGTCGGCGCTGCTGATCGACGCCGCCCGCGGCACGGTGGTACACGTGCTGCGCACCGGCTCCACCGAGTCGCCCGCAGCCCGGGCGGCGGCGGTCCACGAGATCGGCAAGGTCGGCCTGCCCGGCTACGCCGACGAGAACCTCAGCGCCGACCTGGACGTGGTGCCCGGCGACTTGTCCCAGCTCTACGCCGCGCTCGGCTCGCAGTTGGCCGACACCGGCAAGGAGTCGCTGCTCGGCGCGGCCGCGCGGGTCGCCCTGGCCGACGGCCCGCTGACGGACCTTGAGCGTCAGGTTCTGGTCTCCACCGGCGCATCCCTCGGCATGACCGCGACGCACACCGCCGGGGTCATCTCCGTTGCCGAGCAGGCCGCCCGCGCGTGACGCCGCCCGCCAGGGGCCGTGCGCCGCGCGCCGGGGTTGTGGAGGTTGGGTGCAGAAGGGCCGCAGGCCGTGAACGGCGTGCGAGAATCAGCGGGTGAGCCTGCATCGCGCCGACGGGATCGTCCTGCGCACCCAGAAGCTGGGTGAGGCGGACCGGATCATCACGATCCTGACCCGCGAGCACGGCCGCGTCCGGCTGGTGGCCAAGGGCGTGCGGCGCACCAGTTCGAAGTTCGGCGCCCGGCTCGAACCCTTCGCGCACGTGGACTTCCAGGTCTTCTCGCGGCGCCATCAGCCCTTGGGCAACCGCGCGCTCGACCTGATCACCCAGGCTGAGACGATCGCGCCGTACGGCGAGCGGATCGTGAACGACTACAGCCGCTACACCTCCGGTACCGCGATGCTGGAAACCGCCGAGCGGCTCACCGACGCCGAGGGCGAGCCGGCCGTCCAGCAGTACCTGCTGCTGCTCGGCGGGTTACGCGCGCTGACGTCGGGAGAGCACGCGCCGGGCCTGGTGCTCGATGCCTTCATACTGCGTTCGCTGGCCGTGGCGGGTTACGCACCCTCCTTCTACGACTGTGCCCAGTGCGGAGCGGAGCCCACGCAGGATGCGCCCTGGCGCTTCTTCGCCGTGGCCGCCGGGGGAGTGGTGTGCCCGAACTGCAAGCCACCGGCCTGTGCCGTACCGCAGCGCCCCACGCTTGACCTGCTTGGGGCGCTGCTCGCCGGCGAGTGGCGGACCGCGGACGCGAGCGAAGAGCGGCACAGGCGGGAAGGCAGCGGCCTGGTGGCGGCCTACCTGCAATGGCACGTCGAGCGAGGACTACGGTCGCTGAAACTGGTGGAACGGTAAGGAAAGTCAAGTGCGACGCAAGAACCACGGCGGCTATCCGGCCGCCCCGCGCGGCCCGCGGTCCTACCGCGACCCGAAGCCGCACAAGGACGGCGCGGAACCGCCGAAGATCCCGGCCGAGCTGGTGCCCAGGCACGTGGCGATCGTGATGGACGGCAACGGGCGTTGGGCCAAGGCGCGCAACCTGCCGCGCACCAAAGGCCACGAGGAGGGCGAGAAGTCGCTGTTCGACGTTGTCGAGGGCGCGGTGCAGATCGGCGTGACGCACATCAGCGCGTACGCGTTCTCCACCGAGAACTGGAAGCGCTCGCCGGACGAGGTGCGCTGGCTGATGGGTTTCAACCGGCTGACCATTCGTCGCCGTATCGATGAGATGGACGAGCTCGGGGTGCGCATCCGCTGGGCGGGTCGGCGGCCGCGGCTGTGGAAGTCGGTCATCGAGGAGCTGGAGATGGCCGAGGAGCGCACGAGAGACAACAAACGGTTCACGCTGACGATGTGCGTCAACTACGGCGGCCGCGCCGAGTTGGCGGACGCGGCGGCGGCCATGGCGCGCGACGCGGTCGCGGGGAAGCTGAACCCGAACCGGATCGACGAGCGCACGCTCGCCCGCTACCTCGACGAAGCGGATCTGCCGGACGTGGACCTGTTCCTGCGTTCCTCCGGCGAGCAGCGCATCTCGAACTTCATGCTCTGGCAGGCCGCGTACGCGGAGATGGTGTTCCTGGACACGCTCTGGCCGGACTTCGACCGGCGAGACCTGTGGCGCGCCATCGAGATCTACGCGGAGCGGGACCGCCGGTTCGGCGGCGCCCTGCCCAATGCCGTCGCGTGAACGGCGCCGTGGTCTGAGGACGTTTGGCCTGGTTTTGGGGTCAACCGTCCGTAATGGTATGTGCCCGGACGTCAGAGGCCTGCTCAGTGCGTGAGCGGCTGCCGCACCCGGATCTTCGACTGCTTGTGCGGCAGTTGCTCCCAGTCATCCATGAAGCGGCCCTCCAGGCCGTGCTTGCGGGCCAGTTCAAGCAGGGTCTCGGTGCGGAAGTAGTAGTCCTCCCACAGCACATGGTGCTCGCTGCCCTCGGTGCGGTCGAAGGTGAAGTCGAAGAAGCCGCCCGGCGCCAGGATGCGCCCGACGTGCGCCAGCGCCTCGTCGACCACCTCGACGGGGGAGTGGGAGAAGACGCTGTGGGCGTGTACGACGTCGAAGTGGCCGGCGGGCAGGAAGGCGAAGGTCAGGTCGTCGACCAACGCCAGGTTCGGCAACTTGTCCTGGAGCCCCTGCCGCACGAGGGTCTGCTGGGCGGCCAGCAGGATGTCGGGCGAGATGTCGATGCCGTGGTAGTGCCCGGTGTCGAGGTGGTCGATGAACCGCCAGCCGGCGCGCAGGTTCCCGCAGCCGATCTCCAGCATCCGGTCGCCCGCCTTGAGCCCGTGGTCGACCAGGTAGTCGAACTGCATCTGGCCGAGCGCCAGCCAGCGTTCGTGCGTCTTGCTTCCGACCGCGGCCTCGGGACTGCGGGCGGCGTCCGAGCGCATCACCGCCCGGTAGTAGGACACGTGGTCGCGGGTGGACAGGCGCAGGCGCAGATCGCGGGTCAGGCGCCGCAGGTGGGCGGGGACGCGTCCGGGGTGCTGAAGGGCGTACTTGGCCTGGTGCAGCGGATTGGCGCGGTTGGGCATCGTGTGCCTCCCGAGGTTAGGGTCGGCTGTCGGGTCGGTCGGCTGTCTTTCCGTCTCGGCCCGCAGCGCGAGACATTCCACCAGACCGGCACCGATTTCGGGGGGAAATGGGACCGATCGATCGCGTGATTCACCGGGGAGCGCCACCGCATGACGGATCCATGGCTGATCCATTCCTGATCCCAGCTTGATCCCAGCCCGGGCCCAGCCGTGGCGCCGCGCGCTGTTATTGCGTTGCGGTGTTATTGCGTTGCGGTCGCGCTGCCGCGCCCTGATGATCAGGTGATGGAGACTAACCAGCAACCGCAGTGGCTCCCGCGCGACGTGTCGCCGCCCGAGCAGTTCGCGGTCGACGGCATGCTCGTGCGCCGCTGGACGGCGGACGACGAGCAGGCCGGCTACGAAGCGATCACCGCGTCCTACGAGCCCTTGCACGCGTGGATGGACTGGATCTCCGAGCCACGCACCCGGCAGGAGCACCGCGAGTGGATCGAGCGGCAACTGGCCTCGTGGCCTTCCGGCTTCTCCTACAACTACGGCGTCTTCGACGCGGCCGCCGGCACGCTGCTCGCCGTGATCGGCGTGCACGACCGGGTCGGGCCCGGCGGACTGGAGATCGGTTACTGGTGCCACATCGACCACACCGGCAAGGGCGTCATCACGCGCGCCGCCCGCGCGTTGACCGACATCCTGCTCGCCCTGCCCGGCGTCGACCGGGTCGAAATCCACTGCGACGAGGCGAACGAGCGCAGCGCGGCCGTGCCGCGCCGCCTCGGCTACCGGCTCGACCGGATCGAGGACGACACGATCGCCGCACCGCTCGAGACCGGCCGCGCAATGGTGTGGATCAAGGAGCGGGAGCGCGCCTGAACAGATCCGGCGCCGTCAGCGCGCCGCGCACTGCGCGCAGGTGCCGAAGATCTCCAGGGTGTGCGCGACGTCCGTGAAACCGTGCTCGGCCGCGATCCGGTCCGCCCAGCTCTCCACGGCCGGCCCCTCCACCTCGACGGTCTTGCCGCAGCCGCGGCAGACCAGGTGGTGATGATGGCTGCCGGATGTGCACCGCCGGTAGACCGCCTCGCCGTCGTCCGTGCGCACCACGTCGACAGCACCGGCGTCCGCGAGGGACTGGAGCGTGCGGTACACGGTCGTCAGGCCCACCGAGTCGCCGCGGTGCTTGAGGCGGTCGTGCAACTGCTGCGCCGACTGGAAGTCGTCGGTCTCTTCCAGCAGGGCGGTGACCGCGGCCCGCTGCCGGGTCGAACGGCCGGGCGCGGGAACCTGCGGGCGCGGCCCGCCGGTCTCGGTCTCGCTCATCGCCGGTGCTCCTCGCTCGGGTGAATCTCCCCCAAAAGTACCCCGGGCGCGACCGTGCGCGCCCGGGACATTGTGGCACCGCGCGCCGTTCCGGGCGCCGGCCCGACCGGGCCGGGGCCGCCGCGTGGAACGCGTTGGAAACCCGGCGCTCACCCTCGGTACGCTTTCCCCCTTGGTTGACCGCACACCAGCCGGGTGTGATGGCGAACAGAGCAGACGAGAGAGCACACCGTGCCCGCCGACAAGATCGACACCATCGTGCGCCTCGCAAAGGCCCGCGGCATCGTCTTCCCCTCCAGCGAGATCTACGGCGGCTCCCGCGCCGCCTACGACTACGGTCCGCTCGGCGTGGAGCTGAAGGAGAACGTCAAGCGGCAGTGGTGGCAGGCGCTGGTGCGCGGCCGGGACGACGTGGTCGGGCTCGACTCCTCGGTGATCCTGGCACGCGAGGTCTGGGAGGCGTCAGGGCACGTCAAGGAGTTCGCCGATCCGCTCACCGAATGCCTCTCCTGTCACAAGCGCTTCCGCGCCGACCACCTGGAGGAGGCGTACGAGGCCAAGCACAAGCACGCCCCCGAGCACGGCCTGGCCGACGTCAACTGCCCCAACTGCGGCAACAAGGGCCAGTTCACCGAGCCGAAGATGTTCAACGGCATGCTCACCACGCACCTGGGCCCGGTCCAGGACGGCTCCGGCCTGCACTACCTGCGCCCGGAGACCGCGCAGGGCATCTTCGTGTCCTACAAGAACGTCTTCGAGACCGCGCGCAAGAAGATCCCGTTCGGCATCGGCCAGATGGGCAAGTCCTTCCGCAACGAGATCACCCCCGGCAACTTCATCTTCCGCACCCGCGAGTTCGAGCAGATGGAGATGGAGTTCTTCGTGCGTCCCGGCGAGGACGAGAAGTGGCACGAGTACTGGATCGAGGAGCGCTACGCCTGGTACACGGGCCTGGGCATCGACCCGGCGAACCTGCGGATCTTCGAGCACCCGAAGGAGAAGCTGTCGCACTACTCGAAGCGGACCGTCGACATCGAGTACCGGTTCAACTTCGGCGGCAGTGAGTTCTCCGAACTCGAGGGCATCGCGAACCGCACCGACTTCGACCTGAACACGCACTCGAAGCACTCCGGCCAGGACCTGTCGTACTTCGATCAGGCGAACAACGAGCGGTTCACGCCGTACGTCATCGAGCCCGCGGCTGGCGTGAACCGCTGCATGCTCGCGTTCCTCATGGACGCCTACAGCGCGGATGAGGCGCCCAACGCCAAGGGTGTGATGGAGCCGCGTACCGTGCTCAAGCTGGACCGCAGGCTCGCGCCGGTGAAGGTGGCCGTGCTGCCGCTCTCGCGCAACGCGGACCTCTCGCCGAAGGCCCGGCAGTTGGCTGACTCGCTGCGTGCCCACTGGAACGTCGACTTCGACGACGCGCAGGCGATCGGCCGGCGCTATCGGCGCCAGGACGAGGTCGGCACCCCCTTCTGCGTCACCGTGGACTTCGAGACGCTGGAGGACAACGCGGTGACGGTCCGCGAGCGTGACACGATGGCGCAGGAACGGGTCTCGCTCGACCAGGTCGAGTCGTACCTGGCCGCGCGGCTGGTCGGCTGCTGATCCGCTGATCCGCAGCCTGCTGATCCGTCGCCCGCTCCCGGACGGTGTTACTTCGAGGCCGCGCACTTGGGCGAGTGCGCGGCCTCGGTCACGTTCGACACCTGCCAGTGGCTGGCCGCGCGCGTCAGTGTGAGCGCGGTGTACGTACCCGGCGTGCCGGCCTTCTGCACAGCCGGACCCACTACGTGTGTCTTCGCGTCCCCGCGCATGACGTTGCGCCAGCTGGCGCAGAAGGACACGGTGGCCTTCCCGGTCGCGTCAGGTGGCGTGTAGACCGTGTTCGACACCACCAACACGCCCACCGGCTGCTGGTGCCTGGCGGACCAGCCGGTCACCTCGTGTCGCACGGTACTCAGCGCGCTGCCGGACCAGTAGACGCCCAACAGCGGATCCTTGGAGCCGGCACCGTACTCGGCGTGCAGTTGAGCGCGGACCGACTGCTGCACGGTATACAACACCTGATGCTCGATGCGGTTGGTCGGCCGTGGGTGCTTGAACGCCAGGCCCATCGTCGTGGGCAGCGTGATGCGTTCGTCCACCGGCGCCGCGACCGCGGTCGGGCTGATATCGGGAGTAGGCCGCGGCGCGGAGTTGCACCCCGCGACCGCTCCCAGCGGCGCCAACATCAGCAGCGCCGCCGCTGTCTTACGCACAGACCTTTGGCCTGCCAAGTCATTCACCAGTCCACTGTCCCCGCGTGCCCGAATCGCTAAGCGTGGCGACGTGCCCGCTAAGGGTAGTCGGGGCAACGTAAGCGAGCCTCAATAGTGCCTCAGGACACGACACTAAGGCGCGGATATTTCTCGGTTGTCGGTTGCCGCGGCGAGCGCGGTGGGCGCGGTCGGAGCGACGGCGGCCATCGCGGCCCCCACGATCCCCGCGGTGTTGGCCAGGCGGGCCGCCACGAGTTCCGTGCGCAGCGAGAGCAGCGGCAGGAAGCGGTCCGCGTGTCTGGACACCCCGCCGCCCACGATGATCAGATCCGGACTGAACAGCGCCTCGGCGCGCGAGAGGTATTCCTGGACGCGCTCGGCCCAATCCTCCCAGGTCAGCTTCTTCTCCTCGCGCACCCGGGCCGAGGCGCGGCGTTCGGCGTCCTTGCCGCGCACCTCGATGTGTCCCAGTTCGGTGTTGGGAACCAGCACCCCGTCGGCGAAAAGTGCCGACCCGATCCCGGTGCCGAAGGTGAACATGATCACTACGCCACTGCGACCCCGTCCCGCACCGTGCGCCATTTCCGCGACACCGGCGGCATCGGCGTCGTTCAGGACCCGCGGCAGCCGTCCGCCCGCGATGGACAGCGCGTGGGTGAACAGCGTAGGAGCGTCGATGCCGACCCAGCCAGGGTCTACGTTTGCCGCAGTAAGGACTGTCCCGTGCCTTACGACGCCGGGGAAGGTGATACCCACGGCGCCGGTCCAGGTGAAGCGCCCGGCCACCAGGCCGACCGTCTCGGCCACGGCATCCGGCGTCGCGGGCTGAGGCGTCTCCAGGCGGTAACGCTCGGCGGTCAACTCGCCGGTGACCGTGTCGACCGGGGCGGCCTTGATGCCTGAGCCGCCGATGTCGATGCCCAATGCGAGCACGCTTAGCCTCCTTTCCGGTCTAGGCCGACCACGCCCCAGCGGACGCCGCGACCAGGGCCACCGGCTCCGGGGCGCGGATCTGGGACAATGGACCGGTACCCGCGAACACGCCCGAGCAACGGTCCGAGGTCCATTAGATGCCCGCAGTACATACGCCGCTCGCGGTCGGTCCTTATCAGGTCTGGCCGCCCGTGGTCCTCGCCCCGATGGCGGGCATCACCAATCCGCCGTTCCGCGCGCTGTGCCGCGAACAGGCGACCAGCCGGGTGCCGGCCGCGGACACAGGGCACCCGGCAGGGCTGTTCGTCTGCGAGATGGTCACGACGGTCGGGCTGGTCGAGGGTAACCCCAAGACCCGCAAGATGATCCACTTCGAGCCGGACGAGCAGCCCCGGTCGGTCCAGCTCTACGGCGTGGACCCGGACTATGTCGGACGCGCAGTGCGTATCGTCGCGGAGGAAGACCTTGCTGATCACATCGATCTGAATTTCGGCTGCCCCGTCCCCAAGGTCACCCGTCGCGGCGGCGGTTGCGCGCTCCCGTACCACCGGGTGCTGTTCCGCAACATCGTGCGGGCGGCGGTGCGTAACGCCGGAGCGCTGCCCGTGACCGTGAAAATGCGCGTGGGCATCGACCCGGAGCACGAGACCTACCTGGAGGCCGGCCGGATCGCCGAGGACGAAGGCGTCGCGGCTGTGGCGCTGCACGCGCGCACGGGCGCGCAGGGCTATTCGGGCGAGGCGGACTGGGACCGGATCGCGAAGCTCAAGGCCGAGCTCAGCGGGGTTCCGGTGCTCGGCAACGGCGATATCTGGGAGGGCGCGGACGCGCTGCGCATGATGGCCGAGACCGGCGCGGACGGGGTCGTGGTCGGCCGCGGCTGCCTGGGCCGCCCGTGGCTGTTCGCGGACCTGGCCGCGGCGTTCGTCGGCGGCGCACCGGTGCGCCCCTGCCTCGGCGAGGTCGCCGCGATGATGCGCCGCCACGCCGAGGGCCTGGTCGCGATGCACCGCTCCGATCACGGTGTGCGCGAGTTCCGCAAGCACGTCGCCTGGTATCTCAAAGGCTTTCCGGTCGGCTCCGAACTGCGCGGCAGGCTGGCGCAGGCCTCGAACCTGCCGGAGCTCGAAGAGCTGCTCGCCCGGCTCGACCGCGCTGAGCCCTGGCCCGCCGCCAACGAGGGCTCGCCGCGCGGCCGCAGCCACGCCTCGGAGCGCCGGGTCACACTGCCCTACGGCTGGTTGGAGAACCCTGACGACCCGACGCCGCCCACCGGCGCCGAGACCGACGAATCAGGCGGCTGATACTGCCTGGAGCGGCGCCTCGCCCCGGGTGGCGACGCCGCTGCGCCGGGCGGCGGCGTCACCGGAGACAGAGACAGAGACAGGGGCAGGGGCAGCGAGCCGTGTGCTCCCGGCGCCTCGCCGCATGCCCGGGCTGCCCGCGGCCTCGTCCGCCGTTTCACCGCCGCGGTTCGGGGCATCGGAACCGGGCCGTCCGGCGAAGCGCGCGAGAGTTATCCACAGGGTGGTCAGTCTCACGCTGACATCGTCGTGACCGGCCGGTACTGTCATGAGAACCAGGAGGTGGGCGCCGGTCGTGCGGGTCGGCGTCCATTTCGCACCTTGTACGCGCACGCGTTTGAGCTTCAGGGAGCCTCACGTGCCGATCGACATTGCGCCGACTGCTGCGGCGACTCGGACAACCAAATACGTCTACGACTTCACCGAGGGCAACAAGGATCTGAAGGATCTGCTCGGCGGCAAGGGTGCGAACCTCGCCGAGATGACCAACCTCGGTCTGCCGGTCCCGCCGGGGTTCACCCTCACCACGGAGGCATGCCGCGCATACCTGTCCGACGGCGACGAGCCGGACGGTCTGCGCGCCGAGGTCTCCGAGCACCTGGCCGCGCTGGAGGCGCGGATGGGCCGCCGGCTGGGCGCGAGCGCGGACCCGCTGCTGGTCTCAGTGCGCTCCGGTGCCAAGTTCTCCATGCCCGGGATGATGGAGACGGTGCTGAACATCGGTCTGTCCGACGAATCGGTGCGGGGCCTGGCCGAGGTGGCCGGTGACGAGCGCTTCGCCTGGGATTCGTACCGGCGGCTGATCCAGATGTTCGGCAAGACGGTGCTCGGCATCGAGGGCGAGCACTTCGAGGACGCGATCGACGCCGCGAAGAAGGCGAAGAACGTAACCAGCGATCTGGACCTGGACGCCGAGGATCTGCGCGCGCTGGTCGAGTCGTACAAGGCGATCGTGCGTGAGCACGCCCAGCGGGAGTTCCCGCAGGATCCGCGCGAGCAGATGGACCTGGCGATCCGCGCCGTGTTCGACTCCTGGAACACCAAGCGGGCCAAGCTCTACCGGCGGCAGGAGCGCATCCCGCACGACCTGGGCACTGCGGTCAACGTGTGCTCGATGGTGTTCGGCAACCTCGGTCCCGACTCGGGCACCGGCGTCGCGTTCACCCGCGACCCGGCGACCGGCTCCCAGGGCGTCTACGGCGACTACCTGGCGAACGCGCAGGGCGAGGACGTGGTCGCGGGCATCCGCAACACCGTGCCGCTGCAGGATCTCGAAAAGCTCGACCCGAAGTCGTACCGCGAACTGCTGGACATCATGGCCACGCTGGAAGGCCACTACCGCGACCTGTGCGACATCGAGTTCACCATCGAGCGCGGCAAGCTCTGGATGCTGCAGACCCGCGTCGGCAAGCGCACCGCGGCCGCCGCGTTCCTGATCGCCACCAGCCTGGTCGACGAGGGCGCGATCGACCGGGACGAGGCGGTCTCCCGGGTCACCGGCGCGCAGCTGGCGCAGCTGATGTTCCCGCAGTTCGACACCCGAGGCGGCCATACGCGCATCACCACCGGCATGAACGCCTCGCCGGGCGCCGCGGTCGGCAAGGCGGTCTTCGACTCGTACACCGCGGTGAAGTGGTCGCGCTCCGGCGAGCGGGTGATCCTCATCCGCCGCGAGACCAACCCGGACGACCTCAACGGCATGATCGCGGCGCAGGGCATCCTGACCTCGCGCGGCGGCAAGACCTCGCACGCCGCAGTGGTCGCCCGCGGCATGGGCAAGACCTGCGTGTGCGGCGCCGAGGAACTGCACGTCGACACCAAGGGACGCAGGTTCACCGCCCCGGGCGGCACCACCGTCGAGGAGGGCGACCTGATCTCCATCGACGGCACCTCCGGAGCGGTCTACCTCGGCGAGGTGGCGGTCGCGCCGTCCCCGGTGGTCGAGTACTTCGAGGGCCGGCTGGGCGCGGACTCGCCGCGGGCCGGCGAGCTTGTCAAGGCCGTGCACCGGATCATGACGTGGGCCGACGAGCGGCGCCGGCTGTACGTGCGCGCCAACGCGGACAACCCGGAGGACGCCGCGCGCGCCCGCCGGTTCGGCGCACAGGGCATCGGCCTGTGCCGCACGGAGCACATGTTCCTCGGCGAGCGCCGCGCGCTGGTCGAGCGGCTGATCCTCGCCGAAGACGAGTCCGAGCGCGTCAAGGTGCTCGACGAACTGCTGCCTATGCAGCGCGACGACTTCGTGGCGATCCTCACCGCGATGGGCGGCCTGCCCGTGACCGTGCGGCTGCTCGACCCGCCGCTGCACGAGTTCCTTCCCGACCTGACCGAGCTGTCCGTGCGCGTGGCCGTGGCCGAGGCGCGCGGCGAACAGCACGAGGGCGACCTGCGGCTGTTGCAGGCGGTGCACAAGCTGCACGAGGCCAACCCGATGCTCGGCCTGCGCGGAGTGCGGCTCGGCCTGGTTGTGCCGGGCCTGTTCATCATGCAGGTCAGGGCGCTGGCGGAGGCTGCCGCGCAGGTGGCCAAGGCGGGCGGGGTGGCCCGGATCGAGATCATGGTGCCGCTGGTCGGCGCGGTGCAGGAGCTGGAGATCATCCGCGAGGAGGCCCGCGCGGTGCTCGACGAGGTTCGCGAGATCACCGGAGCCGACATCCGGGCGCTGATCGGCACGATGATCGAGCTGCCCCGCGCGGCCCTGACCGCAGGCCAGATCGCCGAGGCCGCCGAGTTCTTCTCCTTCGGCACCAACGACCTGACGCAGACGACCTGGGGCTTCAGCCGAGACGACGTGGAGGCCGCGTTCTTCAGCGCCTACCTGGACAAGGGCATCTTCGGCGTCTCCCCGTTCGAGACCCTGGACCGCGGCGGGGTCGGCCGCCTGGTGCAGATCGCCGCTGACGAAGGCAAGGCCGCCCGCCCGTCGCTCAAACTCGGCGTGTGCGGCGAACACGGCGGCGACCCGGACTCGGTGCACTTCTTCCACCAGGTTGGTCTCGACTACGTGTCCTGCTCGCCGTTCCGCGTCCCGGTGGCCCGGCTGGAGGCCGCCCGCGCGGCTGTACAGCAGCAGTGCGAGCGTACCGACACGACCGCCTGACCGCTTCGCTCCACCCGCGCCCCAACGCCTGCCGTGCGTCGGGTTAGCCGTTGTCGTTCTCGCACCCGGTCGAATGGCCCTTCCGGGGCCTATCCGGCCTCGAAGGCCTTCTCGTAGGAGACCGACAGCGGCGACCCGATGTACGGCGGGTACAACGGTATTGTCGTGTACCCGCTGCGCTCGTAGAACCGGATCGCCTCGGGCTGTCCGGTCCCGGTCTCCAGGTAGATCCGCGGCGCGCCGAGCCGCCGGGCCAGCGCCTCGGCCGCGGCGAGCAGCCGGCCGGCCGCCGTGGTGCCGCGCGAGGTGGGCACCACGTACATCCGCTTCAGTTCCAGTCCTTCGAGCCCTGATGCGCGGTTGGGCTGTAGCGCGCAACAGCCGATCGGCGTGCCGTTCTCGCGCATCAGCAGGAAGCGGATGTCATCGGTCAGGTGCTCGTCACTGTCCGCGCCTACGTCCGGATAGCGTGCGCTGATGTCGGCGCGCAGTTCCTGGCGCAGCTTGGCCAGCTCCTCGTCGTCAACAGGCACCGGTTCGATCGTGATCACCGCTTCACGCTAGCCATTCGATGTTGCGGAGATATATCGGCCAAGTAACCCGGGACGTTCACACGGACGTGCTGCGCGCCGCCGCGCACTACCGTTGATCCATGACACAGGTCATCACCGTGCCCGGGTACGACCAGGCGGACGTGGAGCGGTACGCCGTCGAGCCCGCCAGCGAGCTCAAGCGCACCGGCGGGGAACGCACCCCCTTCCAGCGCGACCGCGCGCGCGTTCTGCACAGCCTCGCGCTGCGCCGCCTGGCCGGAAAGACCCAGGTCGTCACTCCCGGCGAGTCCGACTTCCCGCGCACCCGGCTGACCCATTCGCTGGAGGTGGCGCAGATCGGCCGCGAACTGGCCGGCTCCCTCGGTGCCGACCCGGACCTGGTCGAGGCCGCCTGCCTCGCGCACGACCTCGGCCACCCGCCCTTCGGCCACACCGGTGAAGCCGCGCTCAACGAGGTCACCGGCGCGATCGGCGGCTTCGAAGGCAACGCGCAGAACCTGCGCATCCTCACCCGCCTCGAAGCGAAGGTCGTCCGGGCGGACGGCCGGTCCGCCGGGCTCAACCCGACCCGCGGGCTGCTTGATGCCGCGACCAAGTACCCGTGGACGCGCCGCCCCGGGAACACCAAGTTCGGTGCTTACTCGGACGATCTTCCGGTCTTCTCCTGGTTGCGCATCGGCGCGCCGCCCGATCCGGTCAAATGTTTCGAGGCGCAGATCATGGACTGGTCCGACGACGTCGCCTACTCGGTGCACGATCTTGAGGACGCGATCTACGCCGGGCACGTCGATCCCAGGATCCTCCTCGTCGAGGGGGAACGCGCCGCGCTGTTCGAACGCTCCCGCGGCTACGCCCCCGACGCCGAGCCCGCGGAACTGGCCGCCGCGCTCGACCGGCTGCAGACGCTGGAGTGGTGGCCCGCCGATTATGATCGTTCCTTTGCCGCCCAGGCCCGGCTCAAGGGCGCCGCGAGCGAGTTGATCGGCCGCTTCTGCTTAGCCGTCGTGCGTGCGACGCGGTCCGAGTTCGGACCCGGACCGCATACGCGGTACAACGCCCATCTCGTCGTACCGCGTCCGATCCGCCTGGAGAACGCGGTGCTCAAGGCGGTCGCGGCGCGTTACGTCATGGAGACCGAGCATGCCCTCGCCTTGCGCACGCAGCAGGCGGCACTGATCCGTGAGCTGGTCGCGCTGCTCGCCGCCCGGCCCGAACAGCTGGAGCCGCCGTTTCAGGCATGGTGGTCCGAAGCCTCCGACGACGGTGCGCGCCTGCGCGTCGTCGTGGACCAGATAGCCTCGCTCACCGACAGCTCGGCCCGGCGGCTACACCGACGCCTTGTCGGAAGCGCCGCGTAGAATCCCGACCATGGCCGGGCGCATTCGGGACGAGGACGTGAAAGCCGTCCGCGACGCGTCCGCGATCGCCGATGTCATCGGGGAGCACATCCAGCTGCGCTCCGCGGGCGGCGGGAATCTCAAGGGCCTGTGCCCGTTTCACGACGAGAAGTCCCCGTCCTTCAACGTGACGCCGGCGCGCGGCCTTTGGCACTGCTTCGGCTGCGGCGAGGGCGGGGACGTCATCACGTTCCTGACGAAGCTCGAACACCTCTCCTTCAACGAGGCGGTCGAGCAACTGGCCAAGCGTGCCCGCATCGAGCTGCGGTACGCCGAAGGCGGCTACACCAAGCGCACCGAGACCAGCGAACGCGCACGGCTGCTTGAGGCGCACAGCGTCGCCGCGGAGTACTACCGGGAGCAGCTGACCACTCCCGCGGCCAAGCACGGCAGGGAGTTCCTCAACAGCCGCGGCTTCGACGCTGCGGCGCTAGAACGCTTCGGCGTCGGCTACGCGCCCGGCGGCTGGGACGCGCTCGTCCGGCACCTGCGCGGCCGCGGCTTCACCGACAAGGAACTGCTGGTCGGCGGCCTCGCCTCCGAGGGACGGCGTGGCCCGATCGACCGCTTCCGTGACCGCCTCGCCTGGCCGATCGCGGACATCGGCGGCGAGGTGATCGGGTTCGGCGCGCGGCGGCTGAGCGAGGACAAGGACTCGCCCAAGTACCTGAACACCCCCGAGACTCCGCTCTACAAGAAGTCCTCGGTGCTCTACGGTCTCGACCTGGCGCGCAAGGAGCTCGGCAAGCAGCAGCGCGCGGTCGTGGTCGAGGGCTACACCGACGTGATGGCCTGCCACCTGGCCGGCGAGACCACCGCGATCGCGACCTGCGGGACCGCGTTCGGTGAGGAGCACATCAAGATCCTGCGCAGGCTGCTGGCGGACCGCAACCAGTACCTCGGCTGTGAGGTCGTCTTCACCTTCGACGGCGACTCGGCCGGCCAGAAGGCGGCGCTGCGGGCGTTCATGGAGGACCAGCGCTGGGTCACGCAGACCTTCGTGGCGGTGCAGCCGGACGGTATGGACCCCTGCGACCTGCGGATCGCCCGCGGCGACGCGGCTGTCAGGGATCTGGTCTCGTCGCGGATCCCGCTGTTCGAGTTCGCGATCAGGGCCCGGCTGTCCGAGCACAACCTGGATACACCGGAGGGCCGGGTGCGTGCACTGCGCGCCGCGGCCCCCATCGTCGCCGCGATCCACGACCCGGCGCTGCGTCCCGAGTACGCCCGCAGGCTGGCCGGCTGGCTCGGCTTCGACGACGTGCCGCTCGTTCTCGCCGAGGTCCGGCGCGCGACCCCCAACGCGCGGCGCAACATCCCGGGACAGACCCGCGGCGCGTCCTCCGCGCCCGCTTCGTCGTCTGTCACCGCTGCCTCGCACACCGCTTCGCAGGGGCCGCCCGCGGCGAGCGCCGCCACCGCCGGCGCCGCGTCGCCGTCGGCGGGCAACGCGCTGCCCACCGGCCCTGCCTCCCGCCGACAGCGTGAAGCCCTCAAGCTCGCCTTGCAGTACCCGAAGTTGGCCGGCGCGACCTTCGACGGGCTGGGCCCGGAGGAGTTCACCGCGCCCGCTTACGCCGCCGTGCACGCGGCCATATCGGCGGCCGGAGGGGCATCGGGCGCCGCGGACCCGGTGCAGTGGCTGAGCACGGTGAGCGCGGCCGCCGCCGACGACTCGGTTCGTTCCCTGATCAACCGGCTGGCCGTGGAGCCGTTGATGCTGCGGGAAAACGCCAAGGGCGGCCAGAGCGTCGACGCGCGCTACGCGACGGAACTGGTGACCCGGATCTGGATCGACGCGGTCGAGCTGCGCCGCGCCGAAACCCTCTCCCGGCTGCGCCGACTGGACCCGGTCGCGCAGCCCGAGGATTACCAGAAGCTCTCCGTTGAGCTGAACGAGTTGAACATGTTCCGGGCGCAGCTGTTCTCCTCCCTCGACTGACGTCTGTAGGCGCGTCCCGAGCGGGTGCGCTCGCGACCCGGCGGGACCATCCGCGGGACCACGCCCCGCGCCATCGCGCGTGCCGCAGCGCCTCTCCCCGACGCCTTCTCCAGCGCTTTGCGTGACTGCGCCGACACCTGGCGTATCACCGCCGAATCCCCGGATTCGCCGAAGTTCTTGCCCGTCGGGAGGCGCGAAACGGTGCGTGCCGGGGTAGGGGAGGAGTCGTGGAATCCACACCGCGTGGAGCCGACCGCGTCGCCGATCCGGCGGGGCGCGGTGCACAAGTCGCCAGTGACGTCCGGGTGTTCGGGCACCGTGCGGGGACGACGAGGTCCCCGGCGGCCCGGCGGGCTGGCCGGTGAAGTGGACGGAGTTCGTATGGACGGCGCCCTCGCACGTGTCATCGTCGGACCCACACCGGGCGGGGCCGAGCAGCAGCAGGCCGCGCAGCAGCCGCGCGGCGAGCGCATCCTGTCCGTGGTCACCCAGCCACGCGAAACGGCCGTACAGGCCGCACCTTCCGAGGCAGTGGAGACGGTGCCACCGCAGGACGCGCTCGCGGACACCCAAGAGCTGCCCCTGGCCCGGGTGATGCCACTGCCGGTCAACCGGGATGCCGCCACCCTCACGTCCGAGCCCGCCGCAGCGCGTCCGCAACCCGGGCCGCGAGGGCGTGGCGCAGCTACAGCGGGCACGGCCACCCCGCTCGTCAACGGCTCCGTGTCGGGTCCGCGTATCGACATTGGGACCGCAGCCGAAGCCGTAGCCGCAGCCGTAGCCGAAACGAGCGCCGACGGCGACGCCGAGACCGCTGCCCGCAACGATGCCGAGAGCACTGCCGACCCGGACGCAAGTCTGGCCGAAGCGGCCGACCCTGACCCGGAGCCCGGCGCCGATCTGGAATCCGGCCAGTCGGGCCAGTCCGGCCCCGAGGCGGCGCGCACCCGCGACCTGCGCGAGCCGGACCCGCAGGAACTGGCCGAGACCGAGGCGGAAGAGGAACCCACCGCGCAGGAGCAGGAGGCGGCCGACGCCCACGTGGCCGCCTGGGCTGACTCCGCCGGTCCCGCGGGCGACCTCTTTCGCCAGTACCTGCGCGAGATAGGCCGCATTCCGCTGCTGACCGCGGTGGAGGAGGTGGAACTGGCCCGCGCCGTCGAAGCCGGCCTGTTCGCGGACGAGAAGCTGCTGCACTGCTTCGACCTGCGCCCCGAGGACCGTCGCGACCTGCATGTGCTGGTGCTGCACGGCCAGGCGGCCAAGCGCAAGCTCATCGAGGCGAACCTGCGCCTGGTCGTGTCGATCGCCAAACGCTACATCGGCCGCGGAATGTCGATCCTCGACCTGGTGCAGGAGGGCAACCTGGGTCTGATCCGCGCGGTCGAGAAGTTCGACTACGCCCGCGGATACAAGTTCTCCACGTACGCGACCTGGTGGATCCGCCAGGCGATGAGCCGGGCGCTGGCGGACCAAGCCCGCACGATCAGGGTTCCGGTGCACGTGGTGGAGCTGATGAACCGGGTGGTCCGGTTGCAGCGGGCGCTGCTTCAGGCCAACTCGATCGAGCCGACCCCCGAGCAGATCGCGGATGTGCTGGGCGTCCCCGAGGAACGTGTCGTCGAGGTCCTGCGTCTCGCCCAGGAGCCGGTCTCGTTGCACGCCCCGGTAGGCGAAGAGGACGACGTGGCGCTCGGCGACCTGATCGAGGACGCGGACGCGGTCTCACCGGCCGACTCCGTGGCTGTGATGATGCTGCGCGAGCACCTGGATACGCTGCTCTCGACCCTCGGCGAGCGGGAAAAGCGCGTGGTTCAGCTGCGTTACGGCCTCACCGACGGCGAACCGCACACCTTGGAGGAAATCGGCCGCACCTTCGGTGTCACGCGTGAACGCATCCGCCAGATCGAGGCCAAGACGCTGGCGAAGCTGCGCGGCCACTCGTATGCCGACCAGCTCAAGGACTACCTGCGTTGAGCGTTTGGCTCAAGGGCCGCCCGCGTTGACTGAGGCGGGAGCCTAGTAGGCCGGCCCGGGGTCGAGTCGAGGCCGGCGGCCCAGGAATGTCGAGAACGGGCCGGGAAGCCGAGAAGGGGCCGGTGGCTCGGGCGAGCATGGCCCGAGCCACCGGCCCACCAACCCATCGGCGCGGCTCAGCGTGACGATCAGCGGCGAGCGCTCGTCAACGCCCGTTCCCGCGAGGACTCATTGATCTGCGAGCGGATCCTCATCAAAGCGGCTTCCGCCGTGCTTCGCGCCGTTCGGCGCTGAATGACTAACGCTGTTGAATCGGTCTCCGAACCGGTGCGTGACCACCTCGCTGGCATGTCGCACCTGCTGCGCAGCCGACATCCCGGCGTTCTTCGCGACATGCGCGGCGCGATCGCCGGCATTCGACGCGCCGTGCCGCACCCGCGGATCCGCGGCGAGAGACGACACGGCGGCGGAGACCCGTTCGTAAAGCCGCGGGCCGATCTTGCTCCCGGCCAGCAGACCGAGCACCATTCCGCTTACAAAACTGATCTTGGCCTTCATCACCACTCCCAGCGAAGCCCGGCAGGTTCGTCGGATCCATCGGTCCCAGCAATCCGCTGGGTGCGGTGGGACCAGTGGGTCCGGCGGCCCGGGTGGGCCACAGCGGATCCCGCACGGGCAAGGACCCGACGAGCCGCGACTACCCGCACGCAGTCCCACCTAATCGGCGCACCGGTCCCCTTGCCCCTCGTGGCGCACGCTCCACCGTCAGACTTCGCCGGATACGGAGTGGCGGAGCACCCCCCTGGATGCGCTAAGGTTGGTGTCCGCAGGGCCGCGATCAGGTAGCAGTAACGATAAACACGCCGTGACCAGCGGTCTGGCATGAACGATCCCGCATAGCTCAACTGGCAGAGCAGCCGGCTGTTAACCGGCAGGTTATAGGTTCGAGTCCTATTGCGGGAGCGCACGACAACGTCTCCGAGGCGCCCGCCCGGAGACGTTTCGCGTCTACCGCGGGAAATGGTTGATTCCGGGCCGAATCGGGCACAAGCCATCCGTTGGTGACGAGGGGCGGTAGCTCAGCCGGTTAGAGCAGAGGACTCATAATCCTTGGGTCGTGGGTTCGAGTCCCACCCGCCCTACCGAGGTTGGACATCCAACCAGGCGGGTGAGCTGCATATATGCCCAGTTTCTCTCCGTATGGTTCAGACCACCTGACGTAGTGTCAGGTGGTGGTGGGAGGGAAGTGGGAGGGAACCGGATGGATCTTGGTCGCCGGTTTGTAACGAAAGCGCCCGTGGGAAAAGTGGGGTCGAATCCGTTGGTCGGGCCTCTCCACCGTTTCTGATCGTGTTCTGTCGGTGCCGTGCGCTGGTTGTCGCGCCGTGCGTGGATGGCCGGTGCGACGGTGATGGGTGGCTGCGTCGGTGGTCGCGGGGCCGGGGACTGTGTCCGTGTGTCGGGCCGGCGTGGCGGCTTGTGTAACGGCGCCGTGGCATGGGCCTGGACGTGGCTGCGCCCCGCCGTGTGGCGGGGCGCAGCGTTGCGGCGGGGGTCGGTTATGCGGCTTGCGGTGCGGGGGCGTCGCCGTCTCGGGGTTCGTGCGTCGCGTTGCCGGCTGGGTGGTCGCGGTGGTGGAAGATGGCGGCGAGGGTGTCGGCGGCGGTGCGGCGGGCTTCGTCGGCCACCGACATGTACGTGTCGCGGGTGAACGATGATGTGGTGTGGCCCAGCAGGTCCTGCACCAGCTTGATGTCGATGCCTGCTGTGAGTGCGTGGGTGGCGGTGCCGTGGCGCAGGTCGTGCAGCCGGATCGGCGGTAGGTCGTGTTCGCGCACGAGCTTGTAGAACTCGTAGGTCAGTTGCGCGGGGTGCAACCGGCGCCCGTCGGGGTGGGTGAAGACCAGGTTCGTATCCGGCCAGGCTTGGCCCATGGCGGTGCGGTTGCGTTCCTGTTTGGCGCGGTGTGCGCGCAGTAGCTCGACCATGGGTTGGGCGATGGCGATGGTGCGGTAGGAGTCTTCTGATTTGGGGGCGGTCAGCTTGGTTTGCCAGCCGATCTGGGCGAGTTGGCAGGTGACGGTCAGTTCCCCCGCGTCGAGGTCGACGTCGTGCCAGTGCAGTCCTGCGGTTTCTCCGCGGCGCATGCCGGTGAAGGCCATCAGGTGGTAGGCGATGGCGAAGGGGTGGCCGTGGGTGGTGTGCAGGAAGGCGATGGTCTGTTCGATGGTCCAGATCATCACCGGGGAGGGCTTCTTCCCGGTCTTGCGCCACGCGGCGACGCGTGGCTGGGTCCAGACCAGGCCGCGGGGTCGGCGTCCGCCGGACAGGCGGATGAGTTTGGCGGGGTTGACGGGGATGAGCATCTGGGCGACCGCGTCCGAGAGGGCGGAGGAGAGGGTGGCGCGGATGCGTTTGACGCTGGAGGGGCCGGTGATCCGCCGCGGCGCGCCGAGTGCCTTGATCCGGGCTCTGATGCGCCGTGCCTGGTCCGCGTCGCCGGTCTCGATGGCTTGGCCGAGTTCGACTTTGAGGGCGGCGCGGCGCAGGTTGTCGGCTTCGATCTTCGTGTTCTGCGTTTCGATCGCGTCGACGAGGCCGCGGACGTGGCTCACGCGCAGCTTGTCCAGGCGGATCTTCCCGAGGTGGGGGATGAGGTGGACGCGGATGTGCATCTGGTAGGACATCTGGGTGCCGCCGGCCAGGTCGGCTTTGGTGGTCAGCCATTCGGTGAGGTATTGGCCGAGGGTGAGCGGATTGTCGACGGCTTGGCCGAGGGTCAGGCGTTTGCGGATCTCGTCCTCGTCCGGCAGCGG
>NZ_JAGSXH010000048.1 GCF_018283645.1 Actinocrinis puniceicyclus
CCCTCCCTCCCTGTCTGCCTTGCTGGCGTGCGGCCGGGCAGCTGGCGGTTCCGCACGACGGTATCTTGTGGACATGGCAGCGCAGCCACAGAACCTCGGTTCGGACGTCCACATGATCGACACGGCCATGTCGGGCTATTCCGGCATCACCGCGGCCTACGTGATCCTCGGATCCAGGCCGTGCCTGGTGGAAACCGGTACCGCGACATCGGCGCAGGTGGTGCGCCAGGCCCTGGCCGGGCTGGGCGTCGGGGCCGACGACCTGGCCACGATCGTGGTGACGCATATCCACCTTGATCACGCGGGCGGCGTCGGTGACCTGGCCGCGGCGTTCCCGAGGGCGCGGGTCGTCGTCCAGGACACCGGCGCACGACACCTGGCCGATCCGTCGCGGCTGATGGCCAGCGCCAGGCGGGTGTTCGGGCCCGCGATGGACGCGCTTTTCGGAGAACTGCTGCCCACGGACGCGGCACGGATCGACACCGTCGGGGACGTGGGATCGGTAGACCTCGGCGACGGGCGGCGGCTGGAGGGGTATCACACACCGGGCCACGCCCGACACCACCTCGGGCTCGTCGACACGGCCACCGGCGACCTGTACGTCGGCGACGCGGCAGGGCTGTACATCCCCCCGGACGACGCCTCGTCGCTCACCGGACTCGGATCATCCGGCGAGATGGGACAGATGCTGCCCGGCACGCCCCCGCCGGACTTCGATCTCGACCTCGCGCTCGAGTCGTTGGCCCGCTTCCGGGACCTGCGCCCGACCCGCTTGCTGTTCTCGCACTACGGGCCGATTACCGAGGTCGACGACGCCCTGGGGCGTGCCGCGCAGGAAATGCGGCTGTGGGTTTCGATCGTGCGCGCCGCGCGGACGGACCAGGGCGGACAGTTCGACCTCGACCACGCGGTGGCCATGGTGCGTGAGCGTACCCGCGAGCGTTACGCCGATCTGCTGGCCCGGCCCGAAGTGGCGGCGAAGTTCGAGGAGCTCTCCTCGACGGCGGCGAGCGTCAACGGCATCGCGCGGTGGCTGGAAAACGAGGACAAGCGGTTGTCAGAGGCAAACGGGCAGGGATGACACCGATGGGCCACAGGACGCGCGGGCGGCACCCGAGCGAGCGCCACGGAAAGCCGGCGTCCAAACTCCCCACCGACGAGCGCTGCGCGCACGGGCAGCGCCAGAGACCAGGGGCACCGTGCGGTTGGCTCCGTCGACCGGAATGCGAAGGACGCAGGCATCGCGCTGCTGATCGCCAGGTCGCCTGACGGACACCCCGGCGACCGGGTACGCCGCGAGTCTGATTGGCTGGACCCGCAAGAGACGCCGGAGGGAAGGACACGCACATGCTGGTCGCGTTTTCGGTAACGCCGCTCGGTGTAGGTGAAGAAGTCGGCGCGTATGTCGCGGACGCGGTGCGCGTGGTGCGCGAATCCGGCCTGCCGAACCGAACGGACGCGATGTTCACGAGCGTCGAGGGGGAATGGGACGAGGTCCTCGACGTGGTGCGGCGCGCCTGCGAGGCCGCGCAGCGCAGCGCGCAGCGCGACGGCGCATCCGGACGTCTCAGCCTGGTGCTCAAGGCCGATATCCGGCCGGGCGTGACCGGGGCGTTGGACGCGAAAGTCGCGACCGTGGAGCGCTACCTCGCCGAGCCGCAGGCGTAACCGATTCAAGGCGCAACCGGGCTTGCGGCCTTGCGATAATCTGGGGTTTTGCACCTGTCCGGCGCCGTGCTAGGGAGCGAGCCGCCTCGTGTACGTCCTGCATGCCCTATTCACCGACGCGGGCTGCTGGGAGCTGTGGGCGGAGGACTCCGGTCGGCCGTTGGAGGCCCCGGCACGGCGGCGCGGCGGTCCCGGTACGGCACAGCGGCATCCGTTCGCCGCGGAGCCGGCGGTGCTCGCGCGGCTTCTGTGCGCCGCCGGAGAAGAGGTCGCGGCGACTGTAGAGTTCGCCGACCCTCGCGGCAGCGTTCCGCTCGCGCTGCCGTCCCACAGGAACGGCCCGCGGCCGTCGACGAGCTTCACGCGTTTCGTCCTCGGCGGCGCGGCCGGGGACGGGTCGGGCGACGGCGCGACCACGCGGCCCGAGCTGCGGGCCTGGATTGTGCCGACGCTCGTGCTCGATCCGCGGGACGGCGCCGCGCTGCTGGCTCTGCTCGAC
This sequence comes from Actinocrinis puniceicyclus, assembly GCF_018283645.1. GTDB lineage: Bacteria > Actinomycetota > Actinomycetes > Streptomycetales > Catenulisporaceae > Actinocrinis > Actinocrinis puniceicyclus. Next base: position 2,168 of record NZ_JAGSXH010000048.1, read on the forward strand.
GGCGAAACGTTGGCCACCTACGACGTGGACGGTGCGGAGGCCGACATCCCGCTGTCCGACACGGTGCGGTACGCGACCGCGGTCGCGAAGTTCGCCGAAGTCCTGGTGCGGCGCGGAGAAATCCTGCCCGATCTGGACGCGGACGAGGACAGCGGGGAGTACCACGCGGTGTGGCGGCCGGCGTACGCGCTCGACAGCGCCGCGCATCGCAAGGCACTGATCGATGCGATGCCGCCGGTGTTCCGTGCGCAACTGCTGGACACTGAACTGACCGGGCGTCCAGCCGCTGACGTACTCGACGGCGCAGTCAATGCCCTCATCGACGCGTACGTCATCGGCGCATTGACCGGGCCGCACGGGCTGCACGGTGAATCGCTCGTCCCGCCACGGTTGCTTGACGGTCCGCGCGTCAAGACGCCGATCGAAGAACTCTGGCTCGACGCGCTGACCTCGGCCTCCGGCAACCTGCTGGATCCGGATCGGCTCGACCCGACCACCGCGCAAGGCTTCATGACGGCCCTTGACGAGTGGCGCACGACGCACCGCGCCACCGCGAGCCCGGTGCGCACCTGTTTCCGGTTGCTCGCCCCAGAAGACGGCGAGCGTCCGCACGATGGGAGCGGTGACGCGGCCGCGCAGTGGACCGTGGAACTGCTGCTGCAGTCGACGGAGGACCCCTCGCTGCTGGCCACCGCGCAGGAGGTGTGGACCCGCTCCGGAGCCGCCCGGCTGCTGCGCGCGGCCGGCGCGGACCCGCGCCGTGACCTGCTGGCCGGTCTCGGCCGCGCCGCCCGCTCGTTCCCCGCGCTCGGGTATGCGCTGCGTGAGGCGTCGCCGACCCGCGTGCGCCTCGACGCGGAAGGCGCTTACGACTTCCTGGTCCGCGCCGCGCCCGCCCTGATCGGCAACGGCTTCGGGGTGCTCTTGCCGTCCTGGTGGTCGGCCGGGCGCGCCGAACTGGGCTTCACGCTCGCCGCGACGCCCGCGGCCGAGCAGCCGGGCCGCGCCGCGCGCCGCTCGGGTTTCGCCCTGGACGACCTGATCGACTACGAGTGGCGCGTTTCGCTCGGCGGCCAGACTTTGACCGATGCGGAGTTCCAGGCGCTGGCCGAGGCCAAGAGCGGCCTGGTGCAGTTCCGCGGCCGGTGGGTGGAGGTGGACCGGGAAAGGCTGGCCGCCGGACTAAAGGCACTCGGCTCGCGTCGCGGCGGCGCCATCCGGGCCGGGGAGTTCCTGCGCACCGCGGTCGTCGGCCTCGACGATGAAGCGCTTCCCCTCGAAGCGGTCGAGGCCGACGGCTGGCTCGGTGACCTGCTCTCCGGCGTGGCGGAACAGCGCTGCGCCGCGGTCGCGGCGCCGCCGGGCCTGCACGCGACGCTGCGTCCTTACCAGGAGCGCGGCGTGGGTTGGCTCGCGTTCATGGACGGCGTCGGTCTCGGCGCGGTCCTCGCCGACTCGATGGGCCTGGGTAAGACCATCCAGGTGCTGACGCTGCTGGAGCTGGAGCGCGAGTCCGGCCGGGCCGAAGGGCGCCCGACGCTGCTGATCTGCCCGATGTCGCTGGTGGCCAACTGGCAGCGGGAAGCCGCGCGGTTCACCCCGGGGCTGGAGGTCCACGTGCACCACGGTGCCGAACGCCTCTCCGGGGAGCAGTTCCGCGCGGCCGTGACGGACACCCACCTGGTGATCACGACCTATGGTCTGGCACTGCGGGACCGCGCGCAGTTGGCCGGGGTGCCGTGGCACCGGGTGGTCATCGACGAGGCGCAGGCGATCAAGAACGCCGCGACCAAGCAGGCCAGGGCGGTGCGCTCACTCGCCGCGCCGCACCGCGTCGCGCTGACCGGCACACCGGTGGAGAACCGGCTTGCCGACCTCTGGTCGATCCTGGAGTTCGCCAACCCCGGTCTGCTCGGCAGCGCCGAGTCGTTCAAGCAGCGTTTCGCCCGGCCGATCGAACGCGACGGCGACGAGCGGGCGGCCGAGCGGCTGCGCCGGGCCACGGGGGCTTTCGTGCTGCGCCGGGAGAAGACCGACCCGGCGATCATCTCGGACCTGCCGGAGAAGGTCGAGATGAAAGTCGTCTGCAACCTGACCAAGGAACAGGCGTCGCTGTATCAGGCCACGGTAGACGAGATGCTGCGCGAGGTGGCCGAGGCGCAGGGGGTGGGCCGCCGGGGTTTGGTGCTGGCCCTGCTGACCCGCCTCAAGCAGATCTGCAACCACCCGGCGCACTTCCTCAAGGACGGCTCCCGGCTGGCCGGACGCTCCGGCAAGCTCGCTCGCGTCGAAGAGCTCTGCGAGGAGGTGCTGGCGGCGGGGGAGAAGGCGCTGCTGTTCACTCAGTACGCCGAGTTCGGCGCGATGCTGCGGGAGTACCTCGCCGGGCGTTTCGGCCGCGAGGTCGCCTTCCTGCACGGCGGCGTGCCGAAACGCGGCCGCGACGCCATGGTGCTGCGGTTCGAGGAGCCGGACGGCCCGCCGCTGTTCGTGCTCTCGCTCAAGGCCGGGGGAGTGGGCCTGAACCTGACCGCGGCCAACCACGTGATCCACGTGGACCGCTGGTGGAATCCGGCGGTGGAGAATCAGGCTACCGACCGGGCGTTCCGCATCGGGCAGCGGCGGAACGTCCAGGTACGCAAGCTGATGTGCGCGGGCACGCTGGAGGAGCGCATCGACCGGGTCATCGAGGAGAAGCAGGATCTGGCCGAGCGGATCGTGGGCACCGGCGAGGGCTGGCTGACCGAGTTGTCGGTAGCCGAACTGCGCGACGTGATCAGGCTGTCCGCGGACGCGGTGGCGGAGTGACCAGCGAGGGAGCGGCGGCCGAATGACCAGGGAACCGGAGCATCAGGCCCCTGCCGCGCGGTCTCGGCGGGTGGCCGGGCTCGCGGTGCGCTCGCAGCGCGGCGCCATCGGCAGCAGTTGGTGGTCCCAGCGCTTCATCGCGGTCGTCGAAGGGTTCGGACACGGCGCCCGGCTCACCAGGGGCCGCGCATATGCCCGAGCGGGCAACGTGCTGGACCTTTCGGTGCGCGCCGGCGAGGTGGCGGCCAGCGTGCAGGGCACCCGGCCGAAGCCGTACAGCGTGACGCTGCGGATCGATGTGTACTCGGCGGAGCAGTGGGCGCGGGTCGAGCGCGGGCTGCTGGAGAGCGCCGGGTACATCGCCCAGCTGCTCGACGGGCGCATGCCCGAGCGGATCGACCGGGTGTTCGCCTCCGCCGGACTCACGCTGTTCCCGGTGCGCCGGGAGTTCCGCACCGACTGTACGTGCCCTGACTGGGAGCGCCCGTGCAAGCACGTCGCGGCCACCTGTTATGTGCTCGCGGAACAGCTCGACGACGACCCGTTCCGGCTGCTGGCCTGGCGCGGCCGGGATCGCGCGGCGCTACTGCGACGGCTTGAGGCGCTGCGGGACGAGCAGGCGTGGCAGGACACCGAGGAGGAGCCGCAGGACCCGCCGCTGGCCGATGTGGCCGGCGCATACTGGTCCTCGCCCGTCGCGGTGCCGGGCGCGCTCGCCTCGCGTCCGGACACACCCGCCGCTGCGGTGCTGGACCGGCTCGGCCCGCTTGGCCGCGGGCTGCGCGGGCAGGACCTGACGGACTTGTTGCGTCCTGCCTACCGGGCGATGCGCGGCCCGCGCTGAACGACGGCCGCTGGCGACGCGGGAAAGCCGGGTCCTGAGATACGGGCTGCAGCCGCGGCCGGGATCGATCGCGCGCCGCGGGTACCGGCGCTTGCCCGGCTGGATCAGCCACGTATGCGAACCCTGGCTCCGGAACGCGTGTGGGCTTCCGGGGCCGCCGCCGCACCGGCGGCCCTGCGTGATACGCGGCGGCCCGGCGCAGGGGTCTGTCACGCGCGGCAGAGGATCTCGCCGTGCACGAGGCTGATGAAGCCGTCCGGGTGAGCGCCCCACTCCAGCCACGCCGCGGACTGCGCGCGCAGGTCCTGCTCGTCGGCCAGGCCCTTGGCCAGCGCGCCGCGCGCGAAATCGGACTGGACGACCCGGTCCGCCCACAGCCGGCCCCACCACGGGCGGGTCTGCTCGTCGGCGTAGCACCAGGTCGACGACGAGGCGGTCACGTGTTCGAAACCCGCGGCGTGCGCCCAGGCCAGCAGGTACCGCCCCGCGTCCGGGGTGCCTCCGTTCGCGCGGGCCAGATCGACGTACAGCCGCATCCAGTCATCGAGCCCCGGCACTTGCGGGTGCCAGAAGAAGCCGCGGTAGTCGGAGTCGCGCACGGCGACGATCCCGCCCGGCCTGCACACCCGGCGCATCTCCCGCAACGCCCCGACGGGGTCGCCGACATGTTGCAGGACTTGGTGCGCGTGTACGACGTCGAAGGAGTCGTCTTCGAAGCCGAGCTCGTGCACGTCGCCGACCGCGAACTCGATCCGGTCGCCGACCGCGGCCGCGGCCGCGTGCGCAGCGGCCTGTTCCAGGACGGGGCGGGCGGTGTCGATCGCGACTACGCGCCCCGGGTCGACCAGCGCCGCCAGGCCGGCGGTGACGGTGCCCGGGCCGCAGCCGATGTCGAGGACGGTCATTCCCGGGGCGAGGTGCGGCAAGAGGTAGGCGGCCGAATTCTCGGCCGTGCGCCAGGTGTGCGAGCGCAGAACGGACTCGTGGTGTCCGTGGGTGTAGGCGGCGTCGTTGCCAGGCATTATCAGACTCCTAATTACTTCGGTGCTGCGTTGGTGCTGCATCGCTGTCCGCGGCGCGGCGTGCGGCCGTTTGTCGTGCCCGCGTGGCGGTCCGACCATAACAGGCGGTCTCATAGAGCGAGCAAGAATGTATCGCTATATGAGATAGGTGTCGGATGCGCGGGGCGACGGTGTGGTGGCGGGCCGGTCGAAATAGTACGATCTGAGTCGAACAATGAAAGGAGTGAGGCATTGAGCGCCAACGACAGCGACACCGCAGGAACCCCCGGGCCGCAGGAGGTCATCGACAGTCCGTCGGACTGGGTCGCGGACCACATCCGCGCCTACGTGGAAAGCGACGGTGAGGAGGGTCACGAGTGGCAGGGCGTGCCGACGCTGCTGCTCTCGATGAAGGGCCGTAAGTCGGGCCTTTGGCGGCGTACCGCGCTGATCTACGGCCGTGACGGTGACGCTTACGTCGTCGTCGCGTCGAAGGGCGGTGCCGCCAACCACCCCCTGTGGTTCCTCAATCTGCGCGACAACCCGGAGGCCGAGGTCCAGGTCGGCCCGGACAGATTCCGCGTCCGCGCACGCGAGGCCGAGGGCGAGGAACGCGCCCGGATGTGGGAGACGATGGCGGCCATCTGGCCGGACTACAACAACTACCAGACCAAGACCGAGCGCCGTATCCCCGTCGTCGTCCTGGACCCGATCAGCTGACCGCCGGCAGGAAGCGAACGGACCTGTGCGGTACCGCGCAACGCCACCGCGGTACCGCACAGGTCCGTCCTAACGTCCTAACGCCTCCCGTAGGCGTGGCCGGGATCTGGGCCGCTATCCCTTCACGCACACGAGCTGACTATCCCTTCACGCACACGAGCTGACGCAGTTCGGCCACGATCTCCACCAGGTCGGTCTGCGCGGCCATCACCTGCTCGATCGGCTTGTACGCGCCCGGAATCTCATCGAGCACCCCGAGATCCTTGCGGCACTCGACCCCGGCCGTCTGCTCGGCCAGATCCGCCGCTGTGTACACCTTCTTCGCCTGGGCCCGGCTCATCCGCCGCCCGGCGCCGTGCGAAGCGGAGTTGAACGCGGCCGTGTTGCCCAGCCCGCGCACGATGTACGAACGGGTGCCCATGGAACCCGGGATGATCCCGTGCTGCCCGGCGCCGGCCCGGATCGCGCCCTTCCGCGTGACCAGCAGCTCCTCGCCGTCGTAGACCTCCTCGGCCACGTAGTTGTGGTGGCAGGAGATCACCTCGCCGAACGTCGGTGCGGCGGCTTTGAACTCCCGGCGCACCACCGCCTGGTAGAGGGCCATCATCACGGCCCGGTTGAGCCGCGCATACTCCTGCGCCCAGAACAGATCGGCCCGGTAGGCGTCCATCTGCGGCGTTCCCTTGACGAACACCGCCAGGTCGCGGTCGACCAGGCCCTGGTTGTGCGGCAGCGCGCGCGCCACCCCGATGTGGTACTCGGCCAGCTCCTTGCCGATGTTGCGCGAACCGGAGTGCAGCATCAGCCAAACCCGGTCCTCGGTGTCGAGGCAGAACTCGATGAAGTGGTTGCCCGAACCGAGCGTGCCCATCTGGCCCTCCGCCCGCTCCCGCCGCGCCTTGACAGCAGGGGCCAGCTGCGCGAAGCGTGCCCAGAACGTGTCCCAGCCGGTCGCTGAGAACCCGTGCAGCTTGGCTCCGTCGACAGGACGCAGGTGCGAAGCCCGGCCGACCGGGATCGCCGCCTCGATGCGCGAACGCAGCCGGCCCAGGTCGTCCGGCAGTTGCGAGGCGGTGAGCGAGGTGGGCACCGCGGTCATACCGCAGCCGATGTCGACACCGACGGCGGCCGGGCATACCGCGTCCCTCAGCGCGATGACCGAGCCGACGGTCGCGCCGATTCCGACGTGCACGTCCGGCATCACGGCCACGCCGGCGACCTGCGGGAGGGTGGTGACGTTGAACAACTGCCGGAGCGCCTGAGGCTCGACCGTGCTCGGGTCCGCCCACAGGCGGATCGGCACGAAGTGCCCGGGCAGCTCGGTCATGGGCATGGCTGATCGACCTCCGTGGTCATGATGAACGCATTGGTGCGCGCGCGCGACATGATGCGTCAGCGCGTGACGCGGCTGATGTCCGGTGGACTGAGCGGGGATGACGAGGAAGGGCGCGGCCGCAGCCGATTGCGTCGGTCGAAGGAACTCGACCTATTCGGCGTTACGGCGCACGCGAGAGGACCTGCCACAGCGGAGCGGGTGACGGCGCAACATCGCTGGAGGTCTCCTCTCGTGTACGCGGCGGGTGTGGTGAGCCGCCGCGCGCGCCCGCCCGCACATACGAGCTGTCGGCCGCGCCGCGTCTATGAACCCATATACGCCCGCGTCGCGGCAACGGATTATTGCCTCATGGAACTCGGTCGCGGCCGCGACTGTCGAGAGGAATGCGATGCGCGGCCTCGAACAACCGGATTATGCGTCGCCCGGTACGACGACGGTCACCATGTGCGTACCGAAACGTTCGGTGACGAATCCGCCCGGGAACCGTTCGCCGAGTATCGCGCGCTCCGTGGCCAGGAACTCCTCACGGTTCGCCAGTTCCGCGACGTACGACTTCGACACCAGATTGTGCAGGTGCCGCTCCAACGCGATCGTGCGTTGCCAAGTGAACTCGTGTACTGAGACGGGCAGGTCGAAATCCGGTCCCAGTTCGCCGCCCCGCTGCGCGAACGGGCTGCTGGCTGCGCGCCAGTCGGGCCCGGCGGCTGCCTCTATCCGCTCCTGTTGCTGCTGCTCCCACTCGCTTTCGCGGTGCGTGTGATTCCACCAGGCCGCGAATACGCCACCGGGCCGCAGTACCCGCCGGAGCTCGGGCACGGCGAGCGCGGGATCCATCCAGTGCCAGGCTTGGGCGCTGGTGACAAGGTCCGCGCAGTCGTCCCGCAGCGGGAGGGCGGTCGCACTGCCGCGTACCGCGCGCACGCCGGGCGAGCTTGCGGCCAAATGCTCGATCATCGGCCCGGACAGTTCGAGCGCGGTGACGAGCGCGCCGCGCCGCGCCAGTTGCCGGGAGGCGATACCGGTGCCTGCGCCGAGATCCACCACCGCGAGCCCGGCCAGCGGCCCGCCGACGACGGTTTCGAGCATGTCGTAGAGCTCTGCCGGATAGTCGGGCCGGCCCGCCGCGTAGTTGGCCGCCACCGTGTCGAACTTCGAACGCTCGGCCATCGCCGCGCCCCTTCCAACACCGCCTGGTGTCCCGCGCCGGAAATCCGCCGTGAAAATCGGCCCCCGCATCCCGCCTGGCTGCGTTGCCGAAACGCCCAAAGACGACCACTGCGTTGATTGAGCACCGCGAGGGTGTTCCGGCAACGTAGCCGGGCGCGGATGACCGGACGTGCGCAGCCAGGTAGAGCAGAGTCATGCGACGGACTTCCGGCGCGGGACACTAGCCGATCACACGGCAATGATACTTGTGGTGGGTGGTGAAACCCAGTGCGGCGTAAAGGGCGACGGCCGGCTCGTTGGTCGGGGTGACCTCGAGGAATGCGTCGGTCGCGCCCTGCTCGTCGGCCCACTCCAGCAGCGCGTCGATCACGAGCTTCGCCAGGCCGCGGCGGCGCGCGAGCGGGGCGGTCTCGACGGCGCTCAAGCCCACCCACCGCCGGCCGTGGTCCGTGTCCGGGTCGGTTATGAGCGCGGCGCGCCCTATCGCGACCGGCGCGCCGGTGTCCGCGTCGTAGACCGTGGCGTAGCGCAGCGTGTCTCCGGATCCCAGGACCCGCCGGGCGACGGGAGGCACGCCGCCGTCCCGGTACAGCGAGAGCCAGTCGTCGGTCGGTTCGTCGGCGAAAGTCTCCTTCACGCCGATCGGAGCGACGCTCAGCAGCGTGTCGAGCACGTCCGCGACGCGCGCGGTCTGGCGCAGCGCGAGGGCGTCCGCGCGGCCGTATCCGAGTTCGACGAGGGCGACATCGAGCTCTGATCCGACGGCGACCTGGATCAGGGCCGGAAGTGCGCGCTGTGCGTACCATTCGCCTACGGCCGCCACGGCCTGCGGCAGCGGACGCGCAAGGGGCCCGAGCGGCCAGGCGGAGTTGGCCCGGTGGGTGAATCCGTCCGCGGCGCGCAGGTGCCAGCCGTCCACACGCGCGGACTCGGCGTATCCCCAACCGGCGGCGGCTGTCGCGATCAGGGCGTCAGCAGTGGGTGTGTCGGCCATGGCTTCTTTCTCCGGTGTCAATCGGTGGCAAACAATGCCGTGCCGCGGGGCGATGGTCAAACGCGCTCATCGCGGTTGCCCGGCCGTGTTCGTTCGAGCCCGAAGAGTGCGCCTCAGCAGGGTGTGGGCGTGCTGTCGCCGGCGGCCTGGCAGGGCGGGCCGCCCGGACCCGACATGCGGTGGTGCGCCGCGATGCTGCACAGCATGCGGTGCAGCGACTTCTGCTGGTCCTGGCTGAGGGTGGCCAGCAGTTGTGCCTCCGCGGCGCTTATGGCGCGCTGCGCGTCGGCGAGCCGGGCGCGCCCGGACTCGGTGGCCCGGATCAGCCTGCTGCGCCGGTCGTTCGGGTCCGCGACACGCTCGGCCAGGCCGGCCTTCTCCAGGTCGTCGACCAGGTACACCATGACCGTGCGGTCCACGCCGAGCTGTTTGGCCAGCTCCGCCTGGTTGTGCGCGCTGCAGTTGGCGGCGCCGTAGAGGGCCTGGAAGCCGCGGTGCCCGTGCGGCAGATCCGCCACCGCGAGCTCGACCGCCTCGGTGTACGCGCGGAAGCACTGGCCGAGCAGCCAGCCGAAGTTGTGTTCGAACCCGGTCGGGATTCCGGCCGGATCCGCTGCCGGGTCGGGTCGCGCCGGCGCCGGGTGCGCGGCCGCGTCCGCCTCCGCGGCACCTCGGCTCATCGCGTTCTCCCGTCTGCGGCCCCTGAATTGCCCTGGTGGGTCGGCGTTTCCAGGATACCGCCCGGGCCGGACTTGACATCAGTCTGCGCGGCAGACAATCTTGGTTCAAGACGAATTGTCGAACAGATGGATTGAAGGAGCCCGTCATGGCCCACCTGTTGCATGTCGATTCCTCCGCGCTCTCGGCCGGCTCGGTGTCCAAGCAGATCGCGGCCACCTTCCGCGAGGCCTGGGCACAGGCGCATCCGGAGGGTGTCGTGACCCACCGCGACCTGGGTGTCGACCCGGTGCCGCCGATCGCCGAAGCCGGGATCATGGCGGCCTTCGTCCCGCCCGCGCAGCACAGCCCCGAGCAGGTGGCCGCCTACGCGCTGCGCACCGAACTGGTGGACGAGGTGCTCGCCGCCGACGCCTTTCTCTTCACCGTGCCGATGTACAACTGGGGCGTGCCGGGCACCTTCAAGGTGTGGCTGGACCAGATCATCCAGTCGGACCGGACGATGACCTTTGACGGGAACCCGCCTTTGGGCGGACGCCCGGCTACCGTGATCCTCGCGTACGGCGGAGGCTACGATCCGGGTGCGCCGCGCGCGGGCTGGGACTTCGTGCAGCCGTATCTGGAAACCGTGCTCGGCGAGGCGCTCGGGTTCGACCTGAACGTGATCAAGGTCCAGCTGACGCTGGCCGAGCGCAACCCGGCGATGGCGCAGCTGATACCCGCGGCGAAGCAACTGCGGGAGGCGGCGCATTCCGCCGCGCAGGCCGGCGCACGCGCACTGGCCGAACGGTTCTCCGCGGCGTAGCGCAGGGGCGGTGCCGCGATCAGCACGCTGATACCAAGTGGGGTGCCGCGCGCTCGGAGCCGTCACGCTGCCGGGCGATGACTGATGCGCTGCGCGTGAGCGGCCAGCACGACGGTGTGCTTGGCTGAGAGGGTCGGTGGGCAGAGCGAGCGGAAGGACGCCATGGCAGTGGAGGGCGTGCAGGACGAAGGTGGGCTTCGCGGCGGCGACCGCGGCTGCGTCGGCGGCCTCCGCGAGCGCGGCGCATGAGCCTGCCAGAGCTCGAACTCGCCGACTGGCGGCGCGAAGTCAGCGCCCTTTACGCCGCGGTGCGCGCCGAGAAGGATCCGCGCCGGGGGTGCGAGCTGTGGCGTGAGGGCCGCGACGCGCTGTTTCGGGAGCACCCGCAAAGCCCGCTTCCGCCCGGTGACCCGTTGCGTGAGACCGGCTTGCCCTACTGGCCGTACGACCCGGCGCTGCGTTTCGAACTGCCTGTCGTCCCCCCGGCCGAGCCGGTAGGGCTCGGCGTGCCGACCGACCGCGACGGCACCACCGCGATGCGGCTTGTCGGGCGCGTCAAGCTGCCCGCGCCGATCGACGCGAGCCTCGACGTGTGGTGGCTGAGGCAATACGCGGGCGGTCTCTTCGTCCCCTTGCGCGACGGTACGGCCGGTGCTGAGAGTTACGGCGGCGGAAGGTATCTCCTGGACACGGCGAAAGGCGCCGACCTCGGCGGCGACGCGCGGCACTTGGTGATCGACCTGAACTTCCTGTACCACCCCTCGTGCCGGTACAACGCGCACTGGCAGTGCCCGCTTGCCCCCGCGGGCAACACCCTCGGCACACCGATACGTGCGGGCGAACGGCTCTGACCGGGACGACGGTAGGCCGCGGGTCTGATCAGTCAGGCTCCGATCAGTCGGCGGGCGCTGCATTAGACTCCGCGGCATGGCTGACACTGGGGACCCCAACGCCGGGCTGGAGATGCGCGCCTCCGACGCGGACCGGGAGCGGGTAGCCGAACAGTTGCGCGACGCGGCGGGCCACGGCCGGCTGACCATGGACGAACTGGAGGAACGGCTGGAGCACGCGTATTCGGCCAAGACCTACGCCGAACTCGAACCGCTCACCCGCGACCTGCCGGCGCCGGGCGCGACGCCGCCGCTGCCCGCGACGGCCGCCGCCGCGCAATCGCCGCTGGTGGGCGGCACACCCACCTCCCGCCGCTGGTCGATCGCGATCATGTCGGGCTCGACCCGGCGCGGCCGCTGGGTGATACCGGGCCGGTACAACGCCTTCGCGTTCTGGGGCGGGGTCGTGCTCGACCTGCGCGACAGCACATTCGAGCAGCGCGAGACGGTGATCCGCGCGAACGCGATCATGGGCGGGATCGACATTCTCGTGCCGGAGGGCGTCGACCTGCGCGTCGAGGGCTTCGGTCTGATGGGAGGCTACGAGGACGCCACCTCGGGCCAGCTGGCGCCCCCGCCGCCCGGTGCGCCGGTGGTGCGTGTCACCGGAGTCGCCTTCTGGGCCGGGGTGACCGGTCGGCGCAAGGCGGCCAAGGCCGCGAAGGCCCTGGGCGGCGACGCCCGCGGCGAGCTGACCGGCTGACCACGTCTCCGCGCGGCTGCCGGCCTGGGCCGGTACCCGGACCGCGCCGCCTCCGGAGCGGACATCCCGCGGCCGTCTCGCTGCCGCATCACAGGCCAGCCCAGGCCAGCCCAGGCCAGGCCAGCCCAGGCCAGCCCAGCCCAGGCCGGTCCGTCAACCCGCTGACGAGTCACCCGGCGCGCGGCGTGCCAGGTTCGCCGAGCAGCAACTCGGGCAGCGTCGTCGGGGCGGGCGAGCCCTGCGGCGCGAGGTGCGCGTACTGGGTCGCGCAGGAGAAGCCGTCGATCACCAGTGTCCGGTCGTCGCCGTCCGACTGGAGCTTCGGCAACCACTGCCGCCGCCCGATCGCGCGCGACACCGGTTCGTGTTTCGCGCTGAATCCGAATGAGCCGGCCAGGCCGCAGCATCCCGCGTCGAGCATGATCGCGTCGTAGCCGAGCGCGTCCAACAGCCGCCGATCGGCCTCGGCGGCGTGGACCGCGCGCGCGTGGCAGTGCGGATGGACCGCGACGCGCCGCGCCCCGGCGGCGCGGGCTAGCCTCGTGTGCGCTCCCGTCGCGAGCAGGTGTTCGGCGGGGGAGCGGGCGAGCCGCGCCAACCGGTCGGCCCGCGGGTCGTCCCCGAGCAGCTTCGGCAGCTCGTCGCGGAACGTCGCCAGGCAGCTGGGTTCCGGGACCACGACCGGTGTGCCCCGGGCGATGTAGACCTCGAGCACGTCGAGCAGGCGGCGCAGGGCGCGCCGAGCCAGGTCGAGCATCCCGGTGTCGTAGAGCGGGCGCCCGCAGCACGCCCAGGAGGTCGGGACCGCGACCGTCTCTCCCGCCGCTTCGAGCACCGCCTTCCAGGCCAGGGCCAGCCCCGGACGGTAGGCGTCGGTGAACGTGTCCGGCCACAGCACGACGGTCGCGGCGTCGGGCGAAGGCCCGGCAGCACCGCGGATGCAGGAGTGCCGTCGCAGCGCGGTTTCGGCGAATCGCGGCGCTGGACGCCGCGTGGTCACACCGGCGGCACGCCGCAACAGTACACTGATACCCGGCGCCGACAGCGCGGCGTTGGCCAGACGCGGCATGCGCGTGGCGACGCGGGCCAGCCACGGGATGAGGCCGAGTGCGTACATCTCGCGGGGCCGCGCGTGTCCGCGGTAGTACTGCGCGAGGAACTCCGCCTTGTAAGTGGCCATGTCCACGTGTGTCGGACAGTCCACCGCGCAGCCCTTGCACGCCAGGCACAGGTCCAGTGCCTCGCGCACGTCCTCGTTGCGCCAGGACTGAGGGGTGACCTCGCCCTGGAAGAGCTCGACGAGCAGCTTCGCGCGCCCGCGGGTGGAGTGCCGCTCGTCGCGCGTCACCCGGTAGGAGGGGCACATGACCCCCGCGTCGTCGCGGCGGCAGCGGCCCACGCCGACGCAGCGCTCCGCCGCCTGCTGCAGAGAGCCCTCGTCGTCGGCGAACGGGAAGAAACCGGGAAGCAGGGCACTGCTGCGATAGTCCGGGCCGAAGCGCAGGTTCGCGTCCAGGGGATAGGGATCGACCACCTTGCCCGGGTTCATCCGGCCGCGCGGATCGAACACCGCCTTCACCTGCCGGAACGCATCGACCAGTTCGGGCCCGTACATCCGCTCCAGCAATTCGCCGCGCGACTGGCCGTCGCCGTGTTCCCCGGAGAGCGAACCGCCGAGGGAGACGACCAGGTCCGCCGCCCGTTCGACGTACCTGCGGTACGCGCTCAGTCCCGCCGGGGTGTGCAGGTCGAAGTTGTTGCGGGTGTGCACGCAGCCCTGGCCGAAATGCCCGTACCAGGCTCCTTCATAGCCGTACTCGCGCCAGAGCGTCGTGATCGCGCGCAGGTAGGTGCCCAGCTTGTCTGGAGGCACCGCGGCGTCCTCCCAGCCCTCCATGTTGTGTCCGCCGCTCTCGCGCAGCGCGGTGGCGCCGAGCCCTGACTCGCGGATCGCCCAAGCCTCGCGCTGCCGCGCCGGATCGTCGAGTCTCAGGACGCTGACACACGCCGGCAGGCCACTGACGAAGCGTGTGGTCCGCGCGTCGGCTTCGGCCGCGCTGTGCGCACCGAACTCGGCCAGCAGCCAGCCGCCGGAGCCCCGCTCCAGCGCCGCGTCGAGGTCGGGCAGAAGACGCAACTGCTCGGTGTTGAGCCGGTGCGCCCGCATCTGCCGGACCAGCGCCAGGTCGAAGCCCTCCAGGCCGATCAGCCTCTCGCCCGCCGTGCCCAGCACCGCGGGGACGGCGTCGGCGGCCTCGAAGACGCTCGGGTACCCGAGTACGACCAGGCGCCGGTGTGCCGGACTCGGGATCAGCCGCACGCTCGCCTCGGTGACCAGGACGCAGGTCGACTCGGTGCCCACCAGCAGCCGGGCCGCGTGCAGCGGCCGGCCGGGCAGGATCTGGTCGAGGTTGAACCCTGACACGCGGCGCGGCAGGTCGGGGAAGCGGTCGGCGACCAGGCCCGCATACCGCCTGCCGAGCTCGCGCAGCGACCCGAGCGGCCCGGCCTCCGGCGCCCCGGCCCGCACCAGGCTCGCGTACTGCTCCTCGTCGTACGACCCGAATTCGTATTGGGCGCCGCCGTACGCCACGACGCGCAGCCGCTCCACGTTGTCCACGGTCTTGCCCGCGAACAGCGCGTGCGTGCCGCAGGAGTTGTTGCCGATCATCCCGCCGAGCGTGCACCAGGCGTGTGTCGCCGGATCCGGGCCGAAGGTCAGACCGTGCTCCTCGGCGGCCCGGCGCAGATCGTCGAGCACGACTCCGGGTTGCACCCGGGCGGTGCGTGCCTGCGGATCCAGGTCCAGGATCGCCGTCATGTGGCGGCTGAAGTCGACGACGACCGCCTCGTTGCAGCCCTGCCCGGCCAGCGAGGTCCCGCCACCGCGGCCGATCACGGGCACGTCGTGCTCGGCGCACGTTCTCAGCGCGCTGACGACGTCGGCCTCGTCGCGCGGGAACACGACACCGATCGGCACCTGCCGGTAGTTCGAGGAATCCGTGGCGTAGACCGCGCGGGCACCGGAGCCGAAGTCGACCTCTCCGCGCACCGCGGCGCGCAGCGCGGCCTCGACGGACGCCGCCGTACCGCCGCGTTCAGCCGCGTTTCCGCGTTCAGCCATGCCGCACCGCCCACAGCGCCGCCTGTGTGCGGTCCGCCACGCCGAGCTTCATCAGCACGTTGGACACGTGCGTCTTGACCGTCTTCTCCGAGACGGTCAGAGCCCTGGCGATCTCCCGGTTCGAGCGTCCGCGCGCGATCAGGTCGAGCACCTCGCGTTCCCGTGTGGTCAGCTGTGGATCGCCGCCGTCGCCCTCGCCCCGCGGCGCGTCGGCGCCCAGCAGCGCCGCCGCCACCTCCGGGCCGAGCAACACGTGCCCCGCGGCCACCGCGCGGATCGCCGCCGCCAGCGCCGACGGCTCGACCTGCTTCGAGACGTATCCGCGGGCCCCGGCCCGGATCGCGGGCACCACCGTGCGGTACTCGCCGAAGCTGGTGACGATCAGCACTCTGCTTTCGACGGCGGCCTCGGCCATCAGCTCCATCGCGCTCACCCCGTCGACGCCGGGCATCACCAGGTCCAGCAACACCACGTCCGGGCGCAGCCGCTGCGCCAGCCGGACCGCCGCGGCGCCGTCCCCGGCCTCCGCGACCACCTCGATGTCCGGTTGCAGCTCCAGGAACACCCGAAGGCCCTGCCGCACCATCGGATGGTCGTCTGCGATCAGGACGCTGATCTTACCCGGGGCGCCCGCGCGCCGCCCGGCGTCCCGGTCCCGGATCTGGTCCTGTTCTTGGTACTGGTCCTGGACCTGGATCTGGTCCTCAGGCGGGCCGGCCACCGGGCACCTCCAACCGAACGGCGGTGCCCTCGCCCGGGGCGGAGGTCACCAGTACCCGCCCGCCGACGGAATCGGCACGCTCCCGCATCGAAGCCAGTCCGAGCCCCCGCTCGGCCGCGTTCGCGTTCGTGGCCGCGCCCGCACCCGCGCCGGCTTGCGTCTCGAACCCGACGCCGTCGTCGACCACGGACAGGCGCGCTCCGCCCCGCGGCAGCGGGCCGAGCGTGATCTCGATCCGCTTGGCCCGCGCGTGTCGCAGAGCATTGTGCAGCGCCTCCTGCGCCACCCGCAGCACCACCTGCTCGTGCGCGGGAGGCAGAGCACTGATCGGCTCGTCGCGGAAAGTCACCCGGGGCCCGCCGCGCGACTGCTGCGCCCGGTCGAGCACGTCGATCTGCTTGCGCATCGCCACCGCCAGCCCGTCCTCGTCCAGCTCGGCGGGGCGCAGCTCGCCGACCGCCGCGCGCAACTCCTCGGCCGCGTCCTTCGCCAGCGCCGAGATCTGCCCGAGGTGCAGGCGTGCGCGCCGCGGATCGCTGTCCACGAGCCCGCCCGCGGCCTCCGCGGTCAGCCGCAGCGCGAACAGCTTCTGCGCCACCGCGTCGTGCAGCTCCCGCGCCAGGCGGGTGCGTTCCTCGGCGATCGCCAGCTCCCGCTCCCGTTCGTAGAGCCGGGCGTGCGTCAGCGCGATGGCAGCGTGCGCCGCCAGCACGGTCAGCAACTCCTCGTCCTGCTCGGTGAAGCCGCGCCCGTTCCCTGGCGGGGCGGTGTTGCCGAGGAACAGCGCGCCGAGGATCTCGTCGCAGTCGCGGATCGGCACGCCCAGGAACGCGGTCAGTCTCGGATGCGCCGCCGGCCACCAGGCGAAGCGCGGGTCCGCGGTGATGTCGTCGAGCCGTTGCGGCCGCGGATCGTGCAGTATCACCGAGAGCATCCCGTGCTGGCGCGGCAGCGGACCCATCGCAGCCCACTGCTCGTCGGTCATCCCCTCCACGAGGAAGCGCGCGAACGATCCCGCGCCGTCCGGCACGCCCAAGGCCGCGTACTCGGCCCCGACCAGCTCCCGCGCGGCGCGCACGATGCGGCGCAGCGCCTCCCCGGTGTCCAGGTGCCTGCTGATGGTCAGCACCGCCTGGCTCAGCTCGTGCAGCGTGGCCAGAGCCTGCGACCGGTCTGCGGTGGTGGACACCCGTCCACCGTAGCGCGCCGCCCCGGATCCGCAGATCGGCCGCTGCTGCGTCCGAGGTCCTAGGACCCATGGACGAGCCGCGGTCCGGTCGGCCGACCGATCCGCGCGCCGGGCCGCCGGGGCGAGAGTCGAGCCATGACGGAAACACCGACACGCACACCGACACGCACAATGCCACTGACACGCACCACGCCACAGGCGGCAAAGACCATCGGCGCGGCCGGCCCGCGCAAGCCGGTCGCGCTGATCACGGGCGCCTCCCGCGGCCTGGGGCGCGCACTGGCCGGGGCGCTGGCCGAGGACGGCTGGAACCTGGTGCTCACCGCGCGCGGCGCGGCGCAGCTCGACGAGGCCGCCGCGCAGCTGTCCGCGCTCACGCGGATCGCCGCACTGGCCGGTTCCGTCGTGGACGACGACCACCGCGTCGCGCTGGCCGAGGCCGCCGCCGAGCTGGGCGGCGCCGACCTGCTGGTCAACAACGCCTCCACTCTCACCGGCTTCGATCTGGACGGCGCCGCACTGCCCACCCTCGGCGCGTTCCCGCTGACCGGTCTGCTGGAAACCTTCGAGGTCAACGTGCTCGGACCGATCGCGCTGACACAGCTGGTGCTGCCACAGTTGCGCCGCAGCGGCGGCGCGGTCATCAACCTCTCGTCGGACGCGGCCGCCGAGGCGTACGCGGGCTGGGGCGGCTACGGCGCGAGCAAAGCGGCACTGGACCACGCCTCCGCCGTGCTCGCCGTGGAAGAGCCGCGACTGCGCGTGTGGGCCGTGGATCCCGGCGATATGCGCACCCGGATGCACGAGGAGGCGTTCCCCGGCGAGGACATCTCCGACCGTCCGCTACCCGAAACAGTCATCCCGGCGTTTCGCCTGCTGCTGCGCGACTGGCCGCCGTCCGGTCGTTACCGCGCCGTCGACCTGCTGGCGACGATCAAGGAGTCCGTCTGATGATGCTGATTCGTGACGGCGCGTCTCCGTGGGAGTCCAGCACCGGAGCAGGCGCGACCATACGCACGGACTTCGATTTCTCCGTGCCCGACGAGCTTTCAGCCCATGCGCCCGCCGAGGCGCGCGGGCTGCGCAGGGACGAGGCACGCATGCTGGTCGGGGAACGCACCAGGCTGAACCTCTCGCACCACACGGTCGCTGACCTGCCACAGGTGCTACGGCCGGGAGACCTGCTGATAGTAAACAACTCCGCTACGCTCCCCGCGGCCCTCAAAGGCACGCTTCCGGACGGTACGCCGGTGGCGGTGCACGTGTCGGCGGCGCGACCAGGCGCTGGAGGGGAGCACCTGGTCGAACTGCGCCGGCCACGCGCGGGCAGCAGCGTTCCCTACGCATTCACCGGGACACCCGCGCAATCGAACACGCCGGCGGTGCCCTCTCCGGCCCGGCCCGGCCTGCGGATCGCGCTGCCCGGCGACGCCTCGCTCGAACTGGCGGCGGCCTTCACGCAGCGGCTCTGGTATGCACGCTTTCGGTTCCCGAGCAGGGGCGGCGAACCGGGAGCGCGGCGCTCGACGATTTCGGCGGATCCGGTGCAGCAATACCTCGGCCACCACGGCAAGCCGATCCGATATTCGTATGTCGACCGGGACTGGCCGTTGTCCGCTTATCAGAGCGTGTTCGCGGCGGAACCGGGCAGCAGCGAGATGCCCAGCGCCGCGCGCCCGTTCACGCCCGAGCTGGTCGCGGCGCTCGTCGCCCGCGGCATCCTCGTCGCGCCGATCACGCTGCACACCGGGCTGGCGTCACCCGAGGCGCACGAAGCGCCGTATGCCGAGCGCTACCGCGTGCCGGACAGCACCGCCCGCCTGGTCAACCACGTGCACGACTGGGGCGGTCGGGTCATCGCGGTCGGCACCACGGCCGTGCGGGCGCTGGAGAGCGCGGCGGATGCGCGCGGCCGAGTGCACGCCGCCGACGGCTGGACCGAGCTGATCATCACTGCGCACCGCGGCGTTCGCGCCGTGGACGGGTTGCTCACCGGCTGGCACGAGCCGCGTGCCTCGCACCTGCTGATGCTGGAGGCCGTGGCCGGCCGCCCGCTGCTGGACCTCTGCTACGCCGAGGCGATTCGGGAACGCTACCTATGGCACGAGTTCGGAGACGTGAACCTGTTGCTGGCCGGCCGCGCGCGCTGACGCGGCGGCCGCCGAACCGGCACAGACCCGTTCAGTTCGAGCCGGTGGAGGCCGCGGCGAGGCCCACGACGATGCCGACGAAAACGATCCCGTAGCCGACGGCCAACCAGGTGGAGCGGTGCCGGCGTACCGTCACCGCCCCGATCGCCGCGGCGGCCGCGGCCAGCGGCGAAACGAACAGCGGCAGGGCGAACTCGGCCCACGCGCCGTTGGCCGAACACAGTGCCGAGCCGTTGGGGGTGCAACCGGTGACGGTGGACAGTATCCCGGCGGCGAAACACAGCAGCGCCCCGGCCACCGCGACCAGCGGCAGCAGCAGCGCCGCGCAGCCGATGCCGCCGGTGACCGGTCGCGGGCCGCGCGGGGCCGCGGCCTCGTGCGGGCCCTGGTCGCCGCCCTGGTCGCCGCCCTGGTCGGCGGTCTCCGCGGCGGGCTGCCCGGCGGCTTCCCCGGCGGGTTGCGGGTCCGGTGGCGCAGCGGCCTCGTCCGCAGTGGACGCGTCATCTCGGCCGGGCGCCTGGTTCGAACCGTCGTCGCGCTCGGTTCCGGCTGCCGGGCCGTCCTGGGCTTCCACGCTGCCACCCCTCCCTTTGGATTGGGCATTGTATGCGCTCGCACACCAGTCCAGGGAGACCCCGCCTTCGCGGCGCGTCCTAGGCGGTGTTGGGGAATGCCTCAAGGGGCGAA
Source organism: Actinocrinis puniceicyclus (assembly GCF_018283645.1). Taxonomy (GTDB): domain Bacteria; phylum Actinomycetota; class Actinomycetes; order Streptomycetales; family Catenulisporaceae; genus Actinocrinis; species Actinocrinis puniceicyclus. Next base: position 21,985 of record NZ_JAGSXH010000048.1, read on the forward strand.
TCCGGCAAAGCGGCGGTCGAATCGTTGCCTTGATACATTCCCCAACACCGCCTAGGTGCGGCCGAGGCCGGCCGCGCTTTGAAGGAGTCTGAGTCAGGGGCGCTCGGGGCTTGCATACCCGTCCAGGTGCGGCAAGGATCACCCCATGGATGCGAGCCCTTCCCTGCCGCAACTGATCGATAGCTATCTGACCTGGTATTTCTCCGAAAATCCGGCGTTGGCCCAGATGCTCGGCGCCGCGGGGTACGACGGCAGGCTGGGCGATTTCGGCGCGCACGCCCAGATGCGGCGCGAGCGCGAAGCGGGCGTGTGGCTGGAGCGGTTCGAGGCGGTGCCCGCCGCGGACCGACTCGAGGACGAGATCGACCGGCAGCTCGCGGTGTCCCAGCTGCGCGGGCGGCGGCTGCTCGCCGAGTGGCCGAGCTGGCGGCGCGACCCCGCCGAGTATCTGTCCACAGCCCTGTTCAGCCTGCTGATGCCGTATGTGCACCGGTTGCACCCGGAACCCGACCTGGTCGAGGACACGCTCGGCAAGCTCGCCGAGATTCCCGAGGTGCTGGCCGCCTGCCGCGGCAATCTGGACCCTGAGCTGGCCGCGCCGCTCATCGTCGAACGCGGCGCCGGCCAGTCGCGCACCGCGCGCGCGTTCCTCACCTCCTCCCTGCCGGGTCTGGTCGGCGACGAGCGGCTTGCCGAGCGCGTCCGGCAGGCCGCCGAACCGGCGGCGGCCGCGTTCGACCAGACCACTGCTTTCCTGGAGGACCTGCGCGGCAGGGCGCACGGCGACTGGCGCATGGGCGAGCGGCTCTACTCCGCGCTGCTGACCGAACGGGAAATGCTCGGCTACGGCGCGGCCGAGTTGCACGAGCGCGGGCGGCGCGCCTACGACGCCCTCGACGTGGAGTTGCGCGGGCTCTCGCGTGCGATCACCGGCGACTGCGCGGACTGGCGCGCCCTGATCGCCACGCTCCAGGACGACCACCCGCCGACCCTCGAAGCGATGCGCGCCGAATACGAGGCCGAAACCGAGCGGGCCCGCGCCTTCGCCCGAGAGCGCGGCATCGTCACGTTCGCGGACGGCGAACAGTGCCGGGTCGTGCCCTCGCCCGAGTTCCAGCGTCCGATCCTGGCCGTGGCCTCGTACATGCCCCCGCCCGCGCTGACCACGTCGCGCACCGGACACTTCTTCGTGCCCTACGCGCCCGCGGACTTCAACGAGGATCAGGTGCGCCAGCGCCTGGCCACCAACAGCCGCGCCCAGATCCCGACGATCGCCGTGCACGAGGCGTACCCCGGCCATCACTGGCACCTTTCCTGGTCCGCCGGCTCGCCGCGCACCCTGCGCAAGGTGCATCGCACCCCTTACTTCTCCGAAGGCTGGGCGCTCTACGTCGAGACGGTGATGCGCGACGAGGGCTACTTCACCGACCCTCGCCACGAACTGGCGCACGTGGAGGCGCGCGCCTTCCGCGCCGCCCGGATCGTCGTGGACACCGCGTTGCACTGCGGCGACATGACGCAGCAGGAGGCCGAGGCGTTCATGGCCGAGAAGAGCGCGCTTTCGCCCGGGACCGCGAAGGGCGAGGTGTCACGGTACTGCGCGTGGCCGACCCAGGCCCCTTCCTACCTGACCGGCTGCCTGGAGATCGAGCGCATCCGGGACGAATACCTGTCCCGGGGCCTCGGTTCGCGTCGCGCGTTCCACGACACCATCGCCGGTTCGGGCAGCCTGCCGCTCGGCCTGGCGCGCGCCGCCGCGCTCGGCGGGTTCGCGCCCGGCGCGAGGCAGGGGCGCGAGAGCGCGGGATCGGCGCAAGGGTCGCAAACCGCCGGATGACGGAGAAATCCCGGGATAGCCGTACCGTCACGTGGGCATCACTGTCATGATGAATGATGTGCGGCCTCTGATTGGCCTGACGGCCTACCGGACTCACGCGGCCTGGGGAGTGTGGCATACCCCCGCCGCGCTGCTGCCGCATGCATACGTCGACCACGTGACAGCGGCCGGCGGTGTGCCCGTGCTGCTGCCGATCGCCGCGGACGACGCGGCCACGGCCGTGGTCAGCCGTCTCGACGGACTGATCCTCAGCGGCGGGCCGGACATCGAGCCGGTGCGTTATGGTGCCGCCGCGGATCCGTTCGCCGAGCGTTCTCAGGCGGACCGGGACACCTGGGAGACAGAGCTGCTGATGGCCGCGCTCCAGGTCGACCTGCCGGTACTGGGTATCTGCCGCGGCCTGCAACTGATCAACGTGTGTCTCGGCGGCACGCTGCACCAGCACCTGCCCGACCTGGCCGGCGGTGAGCGGCACCGCCCGGCGCCCGGGGTGTACGGCACGGTACGCGTGCGGCTGGACACGGACGCGCTGCCCGGTTCGCTGCTCGGCGAGGGCGTCGACGTGCCCTGTCATCACCACCAGGCGATCGACCGGCTCGGCAGCGGCATGGTCGCCAGCGCCTGGGCGCCGGACGGCACGATAGAGGCCGCGTGGGTGCCCCGGCGCAGGTTCCTGCTGGGCGTGCAGTGGCACCCCGAGGTGCGCGACGATCCGGCGCTGTTCACCGCGCTGGTCAAGGCGACGGGATGACGGCGGCCGCCGCCGGTCAGTGCACCCGGGTGAGCAGTATCCCGGCTTCCGCGGCGGTGTCGACCAGGTGGATCGTGGTCGCCATCGGACGGGAGTAGGCCAGCGCGCGCAGCAGCGGCCAGGCCGGCAGCGTGTTCGTCCAGTGGTTGATCCCGACGAGGATCAGCCGCCGCGGGGCCGAGCCCACCGGCGTGTAGTACGCGGGCGTGGCGGCCTGGAAGATCTCCTGCACCGTCCCGGCCGCCCCGGGCAGGAAGATCAGCCCCGCCGAGGCGCGCGCCAGCAGCCGGTCCTCGCGCGCGGCGTTGGAGAAGAACTTCGCTATCGCGGTGGCGAAGGCGTTGGGCGGTTCGTGCCCGTAGAACCAGGTCGGCACCGACAGCGATGCGCCCGCGCGCTGCGGCGGGAAAGCCGCGCGCACCTCGAACGCGGCCCGCGCCCACGCCGTGGCGTCCGGCGTGAAATCGCGCGCGGAGCCCAGCGCGGCGGCCGCCTCGTCCACGGCGCCGTCGTGGAACGGCGCCAGGTACGCGCCCAGGTTCGCCGCCTCCATCGCGCCGGGACCGCCGCCGGTCGCCACGGTGAACCCGGCGCGTGTCAGGGTCCTGCCGAGGTGGATCGCCGCCTCGTAGCCGGAGGAGTCGCGCGCCACGGCGTGGCCGCCGAGCACCGCCACGGTCCGGCGGCCCTCCAGGAACTCGCCGAGCGCGTCGGTGATGGAGTCGTCGTGCAGGCCGCGCAGGACGATGCCGAGCACGTCCTCGCGGTCGCGCGGCCCCGAGTCCCACGCGTAGGCGAGAGCGTCAGGGGTCTGCTCATATGGTTTCTGCGCTATCCCGTCGTAGAGCTCGTCGGCGGTGTACAGCGTCTTGCGATACGGGTCGAACGGCAGGTTCGGCGCGCAGGGGAACACCATGGCGCCGCGCTGGCGCAGGTCGGCGGCCACGGACTCGGTCAGCGCGCAGCCGAGGAACACCGAGTCCGTGACGTCCGCGGTGCGCAGTTCCCAGCCGCGTTCCATCAGGTCGACCGCCTGCAGACGGCAGCCGGCGAGGCTGCCCTGATGCGATCTCAGATGGTTGTCGAACGCGGCCAGGGACTCGATTTCCATGGTCGCAAAGCGTAGTCGCCGCCTGCCCGTCGCGGGTACCGGTCGGCACAATCCGGCCGGATGCCCGGGCGGCCCGGCCGTGGCGCTTTCACGGCGGCGGGCCGGTGGCGGGGGAGGGCCGGCCGGATGACGTGCCGCTGTCACCGCGGCGGTGTGCGGCCGTGCGCGCGGCGCTTCCCGGCCGCGCGGCGCGGGTGTATAAGACCACCGGAACACGCGAGATCGAACCTTGATAAAAGACGAACCGATCCGGCCCGCTGCGGCCGGGAAGGAGTAGAGCCGTGCGACGCATCATCCAGGTCGCGGCGCTGCCGCTGCTCGCCCTCGCCGCGCTGGCGGCCGGCGGCGCCGGGCCCGCGGCCGCGGCGGCCGCAGCCCACGCCTCGGCCGCGGCCTCCTGCGCCGGCACGATCCAGATCGACTCGTTCGCGTTCAGCCAGCCGGTCGTGACGGCAGGGCAGTTCGCTTCGGCGACGCTCACCGCCACCAACTGCACCGCTCAGCCGCTCAACGCGACAGTCACGGCCTACGGCCGTTTCTTCGGCCCGTCGGGCAACACGCTGCCGGCCGGCTGCCCGGTGGTCGACCCGATCGCGTTGCCGACGGACTTCGCCGCGGGCGGCCAGTACACCAACAACTTCGGCACCTCCACGTTCGCGTCGTGCACCGCGGCCTCCTACGAGGAGATCGTGAGCTTCTCGGTCGGCGGGACGACGGTGGCGACGGCGACCGCGACGGTCGCGATCCAGTCCGGCGCGGCGGCCTGCCACGTCGTCTACACCACGCAGAGCCAGTGGCAGGGCGGATTCGTCGCCGCGATCTCGATCACGAACACCACCACCGCGCCGGTTTCCGGCTGGACGCTGACCTTCACCTTCGGCGGCGACCAGCACATCGGCTACGTGTGGGGCGCGTCGGGTTCGCAGACCGGCGAGACGGTGACGCTCACCAGTACACCGTCGAACTCGTCGATCGCTGGCGGAGCGACGCTCAGCGGCATCGGCTTCACCGGCACCTGGCACGCCGGCGACGTGCCGCCGACCGCCTTCAGCCTCAATGGAGTCGCCTGCTCATAGCGCGGGGGGCCGCGCGGACGGCGGCGTCGTTCGGTCACTCGCCGAGGGCGCCGCCGTCGATGCGTTCGCGCAGCAGGTCGGCGTGGCCGTTGTGCCGGGCGTACTCCTCGATCATGTGCAGCAGGACCCAGCGCAGCGAGAAACTCCCGCCGCGCCGGTGCGTGCCCTCGAAGTCCAGTTCGCGTGCGGCGGCGATCTCGCGCGAGCGGGCGCACGCGGCCTGCCACGCCTCGAAGACCTCGGTGGCGCCGAGCGAGTCGAGGCGGTTCCAATCCCCGTCCTGGTCCGCGTCGTCGTAGTAAAGCGGCGGCATCTCCTCCCCGCCGATCACCCCGCCGAACCAGCCGCGCTCCACCTCGGTCAGGTGGCGCAGCATGCCCAGCAGCGACATGCCCGACGGCTCGACCGAGCGCAGCTTCAACTGCTCGTCGGACAGGCCCGAGCATTTCCAGGCGAGGGTGTCGCGGTGGTAGTCGAGGAAACCGTTCAGCAGGGTGCGCTCGTCGGCGACGGTCGGCGGCTCGACGCGGCTTTGCGCGTCCATGGTGATCGTCATGAGTTCATCCTGACAGAGCCCACCGACGATGCCGCGTAGATGCCGCGCCGGTGCGGGACCTGGGACGCGGGGCGGGCCGGTCCGCAGCGTGCGCGGCGACCGGACGGATGGTCACGATTCGGTAACCACGCGACTACCGATTCGGGTCTTGAATTCGGCCAGACGCAGGGCGAAGCTTGCTTGCCATGGCCCGTACGTACCTGTCGACCCTCTCGCCGCGCCGCCGCTGGGGGATCGCCGGCTGCGCCGCGGGAACCGTGCTGCTGCTGACCGCCGCCCTCGGCAATCCGTGGACGTGGTCGACGATGGCCGGGCTGGACGGGCGCCCGGTCGGCGACCGCGTGCCCGTATTGGCCAAGTCCCTGTCGGTGTTCCACTGGACGCTCGGCCCGCACGGCTCCAGCGCCCCGGCCGGGCAGACCACCGGGCACTGGATCGCCGGCCTCGTACTCGACCTGGCCTGGCCGCTGTTCGTGCTGCTGGGCGCGCGGCTGCTGGCGGGCGGGCTGGCGCTGCGCCGGGCCCGGCTCTCGCTGCTGCTGGGCGTGTGGAGCCTGACCACGCTCAGCGCCGCCGTCGCCGGGCTGGCCGCCGGCCTGGTGGACCACGCCGCCGCACCGGGCATGCGCGTGATCGCTCTGCCGCTGGCCGCCGGCGCGCCGACGGGTGACGTGCTCACGCTGCAGGCTGCCACGATGGCGCTGCTCGGCGCCGCCCTCGGCTGGCTGCCGGGCCTGACCGCGGCCGTCGGTTACTCGGTGCGCCGCGCCTCCGCGACCCAACCGGCGTCCTCCGCGTCGTCGTCCGCGCCGTCGCAGGCCGGCGTCCCGGTCGGCGCGTCGGCGGTGACCGAGACGCGCGCCGACACTCAAGCGCTCGACCTGGCGGGACTCGAGTCCCTGCGCCGGGCCCGGCGCCGCAGCCTCGACGGCACCCTCCCGGACGCCGCGACTTCCTCGTTCTTCTCCGCGGAGTAGACGCGCGGCGATCAGCCGGCGCGGTGTCAGATCAGATCGGCTTGCCTGGATTCAGGCTTCCAGCAGCGGGTCGAGCGCCCGTTTCGCGTCGTACGGCCGTGTCAATCGGCGCGCGGCCGATTGACCGGCGCAGTGCTCGTCCGCGCCAGAGGCGTGCGGCGCCGGTAGCCGAGAAGGGTGTAGGCGAGGGACACGTACCTCTCCACGAGCACGTCCAGCGAGACTGGACCGTCCGGGTCGTACCACTGCGCGACCGCGTTACACGCCGCGATGATCGTTCGCCGGGCGTCGTCCGGGTAAGGCGTTGTGAAGATGCCGCTCGCGATGCCGGCGTCGATGGCCGAACGGAACAGATCCGTGGCCCGCCGCTCCCGGTTGCGGTACGCCGATGCCAGCGATTCAGGCAGCGCCCGCGCCTCGTTGATCAGGATCAGACTGGCTATCGAACGCTCGGCCCTGTACCGCACCGTCGCCCCCACGACCGCTGCCAGCCGCCCGGCCGGATCGCGTCCCGCCTGCGCGAGCGCATCTTCGCACAGTGCGAAGTAGGCGTCCATGCCCTCGTTCAGCAGCGCCGCGAGCAGTGTCTGCTTCCCGGTGTAGTAGTGGTACAGCGCCGACAGGCTCACCCCGGCGCGCGCCGCGATGTCCCGGATCGAGGTCGCGTAATAGCCGCGCGCGGCGAACTCCGCCGACGCCGCGTCGAGCAGAGCCTGGTGCCCCGCGGGGCGTGCGACCATCGGACCGCTCCTTCTTCGCGCTGGACATTCCGCGCTACTGACGAGTAGCTTAACGAGCGTTCGACTGTACGCGCGAGGAGGCATACCCCCGTGATCCGGACCATCTACAACGAGGACCACGAGGCGTTCCGGTCCATGATCCGGGACTTCATCGAGACCGAGGTCGTCCCGCACCACGCCGAGTGGGAGAAACAGGGCCACGTCCCGCGCGCGTTCTACCTGCGCCTCGGCGAGCTGGGCCTGCACGGGATCAACGTGCCCGAGGAGTACGGCGGCGCCGGCGAGACCAGCTACAAGTTCAACATGGTCATCGCCGAGGAGGTCGCCCGCGCCGGCGTCTCGTTCGGCGCCTACAGCATCCACACCAATCTGGTGCGGCCATACCTGCTGTCCTTCGCCACCGAGGAGCAGAAGCGGCGCTGGATGCCCGGTTTCGTCTCAGGCGAGATGATGGGCGCGCTGGCCATGACGGAACCCGGCACCGGCTCCGACCTGGCGGGGATATCGACCACCGCGAAGCTGTCCGAGGACGGCACGCACTACGTCCTCAACGGCGCGAAGACTTTCATCTCCGGCGGCGTGCTGGCCGACCGCGTGCTCGTCGTCGCGCGCACCTCGCCGGCCACCTCGGGGGGCCGCCGCGGCGGCCTGTCGATCCTGTTCGTCGACACCAAGTCCCCGGGCTACACGGTCGGCAAGAAGCTGGACAAGATCGGCCTGAAGACCTCGGACACCGCGGAGCTGGCGTTCCAGGACGTGAAGGTCCCGGTCGAGGACCTGCTCGGCGAGGAGGGCCAGGGGTTCAAGTACCTGACGCACAACCTGGTGGAGGAGCGGCTGGCCATCGTGGTCGGCTCGGTCGCGGCGGCCGCGGCGGCGATCCGGTTCGCGATCGAATACGTCAAGGAGCGCAAGGCGTTCGGCCAGCCGGTGGCCGCGTTCCAGAACACCAAGTTCGTGCTGGCCGACTGCGAGGCCGAATACCAGGCCGCCCAGGCGTTCACCGACCGGGCCGTCGAGCTGTTCGACGAGGGCAGGCTGACCGCGGCCGACGCGGCGGCGGCGAAGCTGTTCACGACCGAGGCGGCGGGCCGCATCATCGACAAGTGCCTCCAGCTGCACGGCGGCTACGGGTACATCAACGAATACCCGATCGCCCGCCTGTACGCCGACACGCGCGTATCGCGACTCTACGGTGGTACGTCCGAGATCATGCGTACGATCATCGCCAAGTCGCTCGGCCTTTAGCTTCCGGTCCGACCCGCCTTGGCGGATGGCGGATCAGCGTGGCGCCGCCGCCGCCGGACCCTCGTGTTCCGGCGGCGCCGCTGTTTCCGGCGCCCGCTACCTGTTCCCGGCCCGCTCGTCGAGCAGCATGAGCCCGTAGGCCGCGATCGTGGCCAGATCGACGATGCGCCCGTCGCGCAGCATCGCCTCGAACTGTGCGCGCGGGAACCACTTCGCCACCAGGTCCGCTTCTTCCGGGTCCGGCGCGGCGGCCTGCGGATCCGCGGTCAGTTCGGTGGCCAGCCAGGCGTTGCACGCCTGGCTGGACATCCCGTAGGCGTGGAAGAAGCGGCCGAGCGGGGTCAGCCGGCCCGCGCTGAGCCCGGTCTCCTGGGAAAGCTCGTGCCGGGCCACCGCGGCCGGCTCGCCGTCGCCCCGGTCCGGCAGGGTGCCCTGCGGGAACTCCCAGTAGCGGCCGCCGACGGCGTAGCGGTACTGCTCGACCAGCCAGAAGCCGTCGTGCTCGAACGGCACTATCAGCGCCGAGTGCGGCTTGTCGACGACCCCGTAGACGCCCGCGGTCCCGTCGGCGCGCACGATGCCGTCCTCCCGCACCGTCATCCACGGGTTCTGATACACGATCCGGCTGGAGACCTGCTCGATCATGGCGGCCAGCCTAGCCGCAAGCGGCCGGTGGAGCGCGCCTGATCCTCGCGGCCGAGGACGGCGTGCGGATCGTCGGCAGCCTGATCGCCGGCTTCGATGGCTGGCGGTGCCGTCTCCATCGGCTCGCCGCCGCGCGGTCATTGTCGGTGCCCGCGGTTAGTCTCGTGACAAACGAAGATCGACCGGCTCGGCTTGCGCGCCGAGCGGACGGGAGCAGACATGCCAGTGGTGAGCAGACTCGCCGGTACCACGATCGACTGCCCGGACCCCGGGCGGCTGGCCGCCTTCTACCAGGCGCTGACCGGCTGGGAGAAAACCTACGACGAGGCCGAGTTCGCCGCGGTCGAGCCGCGCGGCGGCGGCCCCGGCCTGATCTTCCAGCGGGTCGAGTCGTACACCGCGCCGGCCTGGCCGGATCCGGCGCGCCCGCAACAGTTCCACCTCGACTTCGTCGCCGAGGGTGACCTGGACCGCGCCGAGGCCGCGGCGGTCGGGCTCGGCGCGACCCTCGCCGAACACCAGCCGAAGCCGGAGCGCTGGCGGGTGATGCTCGACCCGGTCGGGCACCCGTTCTGCCTCTGCGTCGGATGAGCCGCGGGGCACCGTTGCGCTGTCGTGCGCTCGGGGTGACCGCGATACTTGTCCCGTGAGCTGCGCGGTCCGCCGGGGAGGTCCCTGCGGGCGGCGGCAGGGTGGACGGGAGTGCTACGTGGCGGTCACCGACGAGGCGATCGAGAAGATCAAGGGCATGATCGTGACCGGGGCGCTGCGTCCCGGGGACCGGCTGCCGAAGGAGGCCGACCTCGCGGCCGACCTGGGCCTGTCGCGCAACTCGCTGCGCGAAGCGGTCAAGGCGCTCTCGCTGATCAACATCCTGGACGTGCGGCAGGGCGACGGCACCTACGTCACCAGCCTGGAGCCGCCGCTGCTGCTGGAGGCGCTCAGCTTCATAGTCGACTTCCACCAGGACAACACGGTGCTGGAGTTCCTCGCGGTGCGCCGCATCCTGGAGCCGGCCGCGGTGGCGATGGCGGCGACACACATCGAGGAGCAGGAGGTCGCCGTGCTGCGCGCCCAGCTCGACGAGCTCGGCGCCAACCCGGACATCGACAAGCTGGTCGCCAGCGACCTGGAGTTCCACCGCCGGATAGCGGCGGCCTCCGGCAACTCGGTGCTGTGCTCGCTGCTGGACACGCTGTCCGCGCCGACCGCGCGCGCCCGGGTCTGGCGCGGCCTGACCCAGGAGGGCGCCGCGGCCCGGACCCTCTCCGAGCATCGGGCGATCCTCGACGCGCTCCAGGCGCGCGACCCCGAGGTGGCGCGTTCCTGGGCGACGGTGCACATCGCCAGCGTCGAGCAGTGGCTCGCCTCCGTGCTCTGATATGGCCCGGCCGTTCAGCTCAGTACCAGTAGGTACTAGTAGCCGCCGAGGCGTACCGCCTCCGGGGCCACCAGTCCCGACTCGGCCAGTTCGGCCCACAGCAGGTCCGGGATCGGGTGCGCGAACAGCGCGGCGTTCTCGCGGACCTCCGCCTCGCTGCGGCAGCCGACCAGCACGCTGGCCGCTGCCGGTTGCCGCAGCGGGAACTGCAACGCCGCCGCCTTCAGCGGCACGCCGTGACGCGCGCAGACAGCGGCGATCGTCTGCGCCTTGCGCACCAACTGCTCCGGCGCGGTGACGTAGTCGAACGTGGCGCCCGGTCTCGGATTCGCCAGCAGGCCGGAGTTGAAGACCCCGCCGAACACCACCGAGGTGCCGCGCCGCCCGCACTCGGGCAGCAGATCGGCCAGCGCCGACTGGTCGAGCAGCGTGTAGCGCCCCGCGCACAGCACCACGTCGAGATCGAAGTCGCGCACGAAACGGGTCGGCATCGCGGACTGGTTCATGCCCGCGCCGATCGCCCCGACGACGCCCTGGGCGCGCAACGCGGCGAGCGCGGCGTATCCGGCCTCGTACACCTCGCGTTCGTGATTGTCCGGGTCGTGCAGCAGCGCCACGTCGATCCGGTCCAGACCGAGCCGCTCCAGCGACGCCTCGAGCGACGCGCGGATGCCGGCCGCGCTGAAATCCCATTCCCGGGCGCGCGGCGGGGTGTCCACGAAGCCTTGAGCGTCGGGCTGCTCGCCGTCCCGCAGCGGCCGCAGCAGCCGGCCGACCTTCGTCGAGAGCGTGAAAGCGGCCCGGTCCCGACCGGCCAGCGCGCGGCCGAGCCGCTCCTCGGCCAGCCCCACGCCGTAGTGCGGCGCGGTGTCCAGATAGCCGATGCCGACCTCGAACGCCGCGTCGAGCACGGCAGCCGCCTGCCGGTCGGTCACCGCGCCGAACAGGTTGCCCAGTGGAGCCGTGCCGAGCGACAGGGCGGTGACCCACACGCCGCTGCGCCCGAGCCTCCTGCGCGCCGAAGCCGCCCGGGGAGCACTGCCGCCCACGTTCGTGTTCGCGTTCACCGCGGACTCGTCGATCCGCGCTCGCCGCGCCGCCGGCCATGCCGCCCCGGCTGTAGCGTGACCAGAAGCATTTGGTCGTGCCGCACCTGCCGTGCGCGGCTCATCTTGTGGCGCGGGTGTCGTTGCAACGCTTTCTCCTCCCGGGTCTCAACGGCGCAGAGCGAGTCAGAACGTGGCGTCTCCCGGCGGGCGCAGCCGCAAGCCCGCCACGCCGCCGTCCACCGCGAGCGAGGTGCCGGTGGTGGCGCCGGACAGCGGGCTGGCCAGAGAGGCGATCGCGTACGCGACCTCGTGCGGGGAGACCAGGCGGCCGAGCGGTTGTCTCGCCTCCAGCGCCGCGCGCTCGCGCGCGGGATCCGGCGAGAGGTTCAGCAGCCGGCCGACCCACGGCGTGTCCGCGGTTCCGGGATTCACGCAGTTCACCCTGATCCCCTCCCGCGCGTGGTCCGCGGCCATCGCCAGCGTCAGGGACAGCACCGCGCCCTTGGTCGCCGAGTACAGCGCGCGCTGCGGCAGTCCCGCCGTGGCAACGATCGAACACGTGTTGACGATCGCGGCGTGTGCGGATCGGCGCAGGTGAGGGAGTGCGGCGCGGGTCACACGCACTATCCCGAAGACGTTCACGTCGAACACGCGCAGCCATTCGGCGTCGTCGTTGTCTTCGACGGTCCCGATCGCGCCGATGCCGGCGTTGTTCACCAGCACGTCGATCCCGCCCAACTCCTCGTCGATCCGGGCGATCGCCGCGCGCACCGATTCGTCGTCGGTCACGTCCGCCTGAACAGCGAACCAGGAGCCTGACACGCTCGTACTGCTCGTACTGCTCGTACTGCTGCTCGTGCCCGCGGCCTCGCCCAGCTCCCGGTCGACCACGGCCACCCGCGCCCCGCGTTCGGCCAGCAGCGCGGCCGTCGCCGCGCCGATTCCGGACGCGCCGCCGGTGACCACGGCCACCAGGCCCGCGAAGTCGTTCAACTCACGTCTCCCTCGGCCGGTGCGGCCCCGGACCACACCGGGCCGTCCGGGAAAAGGTAACGCGCCCGGCTGGCGCGCACGATCTGCGCGCTGAATCCCGGGCTGGTCGGCGCCTGGTACCGGCCGCCCTTGATGCGCACCGGATCGACGAAATGCTCGTGCAGGTTGTCGACGTACTCGATCGCCCGGTCCTCCATCCGCCCGCTGACGGCCACGAAATCGAACATGGCAAGGTGCTGCACCAGCTCGCACAGGCCGACGCCCCCGGCGTGCGGGCACACCGGCGTGCCGAATTTCGCGGCCAGCAGCAGGATCGCCACGTTCTCGTTGACGCCGCCGACCCGCGCCGCGTCGATCTGCACGATGTCGACCGCGCCGGCCTGCAGCAGCTGTTTGAAGACCACCCGGTTCTGCACGTGTTCCCCGGTGGCGACCTTCACCGGCGCGACGGCGCGGCGGATCGCCGCGTGCCCGAGCACGTCGTCCGGGCTGGTCGGCTCCTCGATCCAGTACGGGTCGAATCCGGCCAGCGCGCGCACCCACTCGATCGCCTCGCCGACGTTCCAGCGCTGATTCGCATCCACCGCGATGCGCACTCGCGGACCCACCGCCGCGCGTGCCGCGCGCAGCCGGCGCACGTCGTCCTGCACCGAGGCGCCGACCTTCAGCTTGATCTGGGTGAAACCGTCGGCCACCGCCTCGCGGGCGAGCCGGGTCACCTTCGCGTCGTCGTAGCCGAGCCAGCCCGGCGAGGTCGTATATGCCGGATAGCCGTCGCGCAACAGCAGTTGCTCGCGCTCGGCCCGTCCCGGCTCGGCCGCGGACAGCAGTTCCAGCGCCTCGTCCGGGGTGAGCGCGTCGACCAGGTAGCGGAAGTCGACCAGCTCGACCAGCTGCTTCGGCGTCATGTCGGCCAGCAGCTTCCACACCGGCTTGCCGGCGCGTTTGGCGGCCAGGTCCCAGGCGGCGTTGAGCACCGCGCCGATGGCCATGTGCATGACGCCCTTCTCCGGGCCGAGCCAGCGCAGCTGGCTGTCGCCGACCAGTTGCCCGCTGAAGCGACCGAGATGGTCGATCACCTCGTCCAGCAGGCGACCGACCACGAACGGGCGCAGCGCGCCGATCGCCGCGGTAACCACGTCGTTGCCGCGGCCGATGGTGAAGCAGAACGCGTGGCCCTGCGCGCCGTCCCGGGCGTCGGTACGCAGGATCACATAAGCAGCCGAATAATCCGGGTCCGGATGCATCGCGTCCGAGCCGTCGAGGGTTGCCGAAGTAGGGAAGCGCAGGTCGAGGCAGTCGAGCGCGGTGATGAGGGCGGCGCGGGCCATGCGGGTCACCCTTTCGGCGATCCCCGCGCGCGGAGACCGGTCGTCCGACAGCAGTCATCCGATGTATACGCCCAGGCTTTCGGTGTTGTCCAGGGACGAGCCGGCATTGATCCAGTCATGGTGGCGGCAGATTCCGAAATCGACACTCTCGCATCGAAGGAATGGTCGGATGATGCGGCGCTGTCGTAGAGTCCGCTGCATGAAGCTGTTGCGCATCGGAGAGCCGGGCCGCGAGCGGCCGCACGTGGCCTTGGACGGCGGTCTCGTCCTCGACGTGTCCGACCTGACTGCCGACTACACCCCGCAGTTCCTGGCCGGCGGCGGTCTCGACCGGCTGCGCGCCGAGGTCGTGCGGCGCGCGGGGACGGGCGCGGGCGCGCCCGTCCCCGAGGGCGCGCGCGTCGGCGCCCCGATCCCGCGGCCCGGGAAGATCGTCTGCATCGGCCTCAACTATGCCGACCACGCGGCCGAGACCGGCGCCGCGATCCCCGCCGAGCCGGTGGTCTTCATGAAGGCCCCTGATACGTTCGTCGGCCCGCGCGACGAGGTGCGCATCCCGCGCGGCTCGGCCAAGACGGACTACGAGGTCGAACTCGGCGTCGTGATCGGCTCGCGCGCCCGCTACCTGGAGTCGGCCGCGGCCGGCCTGGCCGCGGTGGCGGGCTACCTGGTGTGCAACGACGTATCAGAACGCGAATTCCAGCTGGAGCGCGGCGGCACCTGGGACAAGGGCAAGAGCTGCGAGACCTTCAACCCGGCCGGGCCGTACCTGGTGACCGCGGACGAGGTGCCCGACCCGGGCGGACTGGACCTGTGGCTGGACGTGAACGGACAGCGCCGCCAGAGCTCGAACACCAAGAACCTGATCTTCGGCGTCGGGGAGCTGATCAGGTACGTCAGCCAGTTCATGGTGCTCGAACCGGGGGACCTGATCAACACCGGCACGCCCGGCGGCGTCGCTCTGGCCACCGGCCGTCCCGAGGACTACCTCAAGCCCGGCGACGTCGTCGAGCTCGGCATCACCGGCCTCGGCGCACAGCGGGTGACCTTCGTCGCCGCGCCCTGACGAGCGGATTCGCACGCTATACGGGACGACGCCTGTGTCATGATCCGTGCATGCGGACGCTGGACGGGGCTCTGACGCGCACGCCCCGGGGCAGATTCCTGCTCGCACTGCTTGTCGTCGTGGCCTTGCTCGCGCTCGGCGTCGGGATGTGGGTGTGGATCGTGACGCACCTGACCCGCGCCCTCGACCTGGAGAGGCACGGAATCCGGGTCAGCGCCACGGTCCTGGCCGACGGGCGTGATCCGAAGGGACGCGACGAGCAGTTGTCCTTCCCGCTTCCCGACGGCTCGACGGCCACGGCGTGGACCGGGGCGGTCGCCGCGCGCCAGCCGCCCGGCGGCACGCTGACCGCGATCTACCTGCCGGGGCGGCCGGCGACGGTGGAGGGCGCGGACTACGTCGGCTGGTGGTGGGTCGGCGCCGTCGTCCTGCCGCTGTTCGGCACGGCCTTCGCGACCGCGGGCCTGTGGCTGCTCTGGACGCTCCTGGACCGAACCCGCCGGCAGCGCCGGGCCGCGGCTATTGGCAGCCGCGCTGAGCCATCGTGAGTTGCCCGAGGAAGGTGAACATCCTCGTTCCCGGCCGCAGCGGGCTCGGCGGCGGACCGTCGAGCCTGCGGTGCACCCCGACGCCGAAGTCCCCGGGCTCGGTGACGAATTCGAGTTCGAAGCCGCAGTCCGCGAACCACCCGCAGATGCTCGGG
Source organism: Actinocrinis puniceicyclus (assembly GCF_018283645.1). Lineage (GTDB taxonomy): Bacteria > Actinomycetota > Actinomycetes > Streptomycetales > Catenulisporaceae > Actinocrinis > Actinocrinis puniceicyclus. The sequence goes on from NZ_JAGSXH010000048.1 coordinate 37,449, forward strand.
ACAAGGTCCGGCTCGCGCCGGTGGCGGGTCCACACGACGCTGCCTCCTCGCCGGCACAGCGCCGCGCAGTGCTCGACGGTGCGGTGAACGTCCTCGGCCGTGATGTTGCCGAAGACGCCGCAGGCCAGCACGAGTTGTGCCGGAGCGGACGAGAGGTAGTGGTCCGTGAGCGCGGCGTCGCCGGTGACCACCTCGACACCGGGCAGCCCGAGCTCTTCCGCGCACCGCCGGGCCACCTCGGTGTTGCGCGGGTCGAGTTCGACCAGTACGGCGGACACCTCGTCCCGGCGCGGATGGTCCTCAAGCACGCCGAGCAGGTCGCGGCCCTGCCCGGCGCACATCGACAGCACGTCGATCCGTCCCGGGGGTGCGGCGTCCAGCGCGAGCCTGATGCGTTCCTGCACGACCGCCAGACGCCGGGCGAGCAGGGAACCGGGCTGGTCGTATCGCTCGTGCCACGCCAGCCAGTCTTGAGCAGCGACCGTCACACCCGCAGCCTAGGCCGGGCGCGCGGCAGCGGCCAGCGAATATAACCGCCTACCGGTGCTATACCCGCCAGCCGCTGCATGTCGGCCGCTCGCCTCGGGCCGCGCTCGTCCCACCGCTTGCTGCTTACCGCGTACCCGTTACGCGGACCGTTTCCGCGTACCGCTTGCGGATCTGGTTAACGCGTCCGGTTCCGGTCTACACGTACTGCCCAGCCGCCGGTCAGTGCTCATTACCCGGCCGGTCAGTGCTCGCCGTCGCGGTCCTGCTCGGCAAGGAACTGTTCGAACTGCCGGGCCAGTTCCTCGGCGGTCGGGATCCGCGCCGCCTGCTCGGCCAGCAGGTCGGCCTGCGGCGTCGTGCCGGCCACCGTGTCGTACTGCACCTCAAGACCGCGGATCATCGAGCGCAGGTCGTCGTCGCCCTGGGCCACCTGCGCCTCGATCTCGGCCTCGACCCGCTGCGCCTGTTCGTGCAGCTCCTGCACCGGCAGCACCAGGCCCGTCGCCGAGGTGATCGCTTCCAGGATGCGCACCGCCGCCGCCGGATAGGGCGAACGCGAGATGTAGTGCGGGATCTGCGCGGCCAGGCCGAGCACCGCGTGCTCGCGTTCGCTGAGCCGGAACTCCACCAGCGCCATCGCCGAACCCGGCACCTGCGCCCGGTCGAACCACGCTGTGTACCCAGCCAGCAGGTCGCGCCTGTTACCGTGCGGGATCAGCGTGGTGGGGCGCGTGTGCGGAACGGCGAACGGGATGCCGTGGAAGTTGACCGACAGCGTCACCCCGAGCCGTTCGATCATCTCCACCATCGCCGCGCTGAAACGCTCCCATTCGGTGTCCGGCTCCGGGCCGTACATCACCAGGAACGGCGTGCCGATCGCGTCGTGCGCCAGCTTGACCTCAAGTCGCGGCGCCTCGTACTCGGACCAGCGGTCGGTGTCGAACGTCATCGTCGGGCGCTGCGCCCGGTAGTCCACCAGCCGGTCCGTGTCGAAGCGCGCCAGCACCGGGTTGCCCGGCTCGCCGTGTTCGCCCGCGCCTTCGAACTGGAACCGCTCGCCGAAGATGTGGTCGACCACCTGCTCGGCGGCGTGACCGGCGTCCATGAAACCCTCGTAGTGGTACAGCAGCACCAGGTCGCCGCCGGTCACGGAACCCCCGGAGGTGCCGGCGCGCGCCTCGGCCAGCGCGGCCAGCCCAGCCTGGTCCAGCTCGTAGAGTGGCTCGCCCACGGTTGGTCCCGTCCCATCCCTAGTCGCGTCCCGCTGCCGGCCGCGGCGATCTCGCCACCGCGCGGCACACCGAGTAACAGTCTGCCAACATCCGGGCGGCGTTGCCCATTCCGTCGGCGCGGGACGGCGCGGGCAAGTCCAAGGTCGACGCCCGCCGCTACCGATCGGCCCCGCCGTGCGGAGCAATGAGGCTCTTGGCATTCCCGCCCGTTGATACTGGACTGCGTTTCGGCGACAGAGTTCGAACCGAGACATCCGCCCGCAACGCTCAGGGCGCAGGAGGGCCGCCAACTCGCCCAGCGACTGCTGCCTCCGGGCGATTCGCGCACGACGGTATGGGGTTACGGCAGCTACACCGAGGACGCGCACCCGATCCACATCCACCAGACCCAGTTCGAGGCCGTCGGCCGCACCGGTGCGGACGGCTTTGTGTGCGCCCCCGGGGCGCTGGGAGACCGGAACGAGGGACACGGTCGTCGCGCTGCCCGGCGAGCGGGACGAAAGTGCGCGCCCGTTTCGACATTCCCGGGCGGTACGTCTTTCACTGTCATATCATCGACCACGAAGATAACGAGATGATGCGGCCGTTCGACGTGCTGCCGTAAGGCGCGTAAGGCGAGTTTGAAAAGCGGCGCCGGATGGGTCGCGGCGTCTACCTGGCGTGCGCCGCGGCCCAGGCGAGACTTCGAGAACGCCTCGTGACGTCGGCGATATGCGCGAGCGGAGTCTCGGTTGGGAAACGATTGACCGCAGCTCGATTACGGCGGGTATGACAGGCCGTGGCGAGCGGGTAACGTCGGGAGCGCCCACCGGCGGCCCGCCGAGAGTTCGCCGCAGCGCGACGTCAGACGCCACGCTAGGAGCCAGCCGCGATGCAGTCAGCGCCTTACGAACCGGCCGAGGTCCGCTCCGCCGGTGCGACCACACAGTCCGTACAGTCCGTGCCCGCGCCCGCGCCCGCGGTGGGCGGTTCGCTACCGGACCCGATGCCGCGGCCGCGCTCCGAAGCGCGCGCGGCGGCCGTCATCAGTGTCCGGGGCGAGGCCACCATGCTGGTGGACCCGGAGGTCGCGGACCTGACCGTCTCGGTCACGGCGCACGCGCGCGATCGGCGCGAAGCGTTCGAGCGCCTGGTGAAACGCAACGACGAAGTGCTCGACCTGGTGCGCTCCTACGGCGACTCGGTCGACCGGGTCGAGTCGACCGGGCTGTCGGTCGCGCCTGAAATGCGTCGCGGTAAGGACGAGAAGATCCGTTCCTACGCCGGTACGGTGCGTGTGCGGGTCACGGTGGCGGACCTGGCGATCCTCGGCGAACTGATCGCCCGGCTCACCGAGGTCGAGGCCTCCGCGCTGGAGGGGCCGTTCTGGCGGCTGCGGCGCTCCTCTCCGATCTACCGGGAGACCCGGGCCCGCGCGGTCGCCGAGGCGGTGGCCCGCGCCCGCGACTACGCGGAGGCGCTGGGCAGCCGCATCACGGGTCTTATAGAGCTCGCCGACACCGGTCTGAGCAGCAGGTCCGTGACGCAGGCGCCGCGCCCGGGCGGGCCGGTCGTGTACAGCGCGCGTGCCGTGGGCGCCGCGCAACCGGAACCGGCGGCGCTGGACCTGGAACCGCAGCAGCAGACCGTCTACGCGAGTGTCGAGGCGAGTTTCCAAGCGGCCCAGCCCGAGTTCCCGCTGCTCTGATTCGTTTTCGCCGCCTGCCGCCTGCCGCCTGCCGCACGCTTGAGCGTCCGCCGGTCTACCGCCGTGCCGGGCGGCCCACTTTTGCGTACCGCCAGCCTGCCCGGTCCAGAGATCGTCGGTCCCGGTCCAGGATCGATCCCGTGCGCTGCGCCCCCCGCGTGAGCCTTCGACTAGCGGAACACCCGCCTCCGGATCAGGAAACTGTGAGTTGTTCCACCGAGCCACGACACGCCCAAGCAAGCAATCAGCACCCCGCTCGCCGCGGCGTGCGCGCCTGTACGAACCGGCGCCGCTGCCGAGACGGTGAACGCCGCGCCGACAGCGAGCGTGTAGCAGCCGGTCTCGACATACAGCATGCCGGAGCGCAGTCGTCTCGCCGCGTACCCGATCGCGATCGGTGTCAGCAGTCCGACGCTTACGAGTGGCAGCAGTGCCCACGCGACGGACGTGACGGTTTCCTTCCGCGGGTGTCGTTTGGCGTGCGTCTTTCTGCCAGCCGCACACACGCTTGCTGCTGCGCTTTCACTCGTGGCGCCGCGTTCGTCGAGGTTCCCCAAGCCGTCGGTCCGCGGCATGATCGTGTCCGAGGTGGCGCCTGCGCTCACGTTCTCGTCGACGAATGCGACAGCGTCCGAATCCGTCACATACGAATCCGTCGCATCTGCATCCGCATCCGTATCGATCTCGGTATCCGTATCAACCCCGGCGGCGGCGTGAATCTGGGTGTGAATCTCGGCGGCGTCAGTGGAGTCAGCGGCGTCAGCGGCGGCGTCTGCTTCGACATCGAGTGCAGCATCCGTATCGGTGCAAGCGGATGTCGTCGTGGCGGCGGCCACCAGCGTTGATCGTCGTCGATTCTCCGCCTCGTCGAGCAGCGGGTGGCCGTCGTCTTCGAGCTTCGTGCGCAGCGGAGGGAAGGACAGAACCGCCTCAAGCGCCGATTCGGTGAACAAATCCGAAGGGCGCGCCTCGGTCGGTTCGGGCCCGAACCGCGCACGGGGCTCGGCCTCGGCCGCCGCGAACGAGCCAGGGTCGGCTGCGGGCTCGTGTCCAGCCCAGGACTCCGGCCCGCCCGCATGATCCGCGGGAGCAGCGCCAAGAGGCTCGTCCGCGTCGTCGTGCGCGCCCGGGTTCCCCTCCGCAGCCTCCCCGCTCGTCGCGTCTGCCGCTGTCGCGGGCGGCGGCGGCTCCTCGTCGGCGGTCGCCGGCGTCGCAGCCGGTAGGTCGCGCGGAGCCGCTGCTTCGTCATCGAGCAGCCGGTAGCCCTCGCGCAGCGCCAGCACCGGTAGGCCGGCCGTCTGAGCGCGCGCGACCCGGGCGTCCTGCGCACCGACGCCGTCCTCGGCGACGACGTGCGTCACCCGCACCGAGAAGCGCTGCGCAAGCTCGGCCCCGGCTGAAGCTGCCCGCTCCCGGAATGCGGCAGCCTCCCGTCCGGTGCCTAGCACCAGGATCCGGAGGGTACGACCGGAGCGCTGCGTGGGAATAGCGGCGGGCCGCTTCGCTGAGGAGGCAGAGCCCGCCTGGTCCGAAGGAGTCACTGTCGTCACGTTCGGCGAGCCTAGATCGCCCGTCACCAGCCAGCGAGCATCCGCGCCCGGCCGCGCCGCGACCCTCACCCGTTCGGCCCTACGCCACGCGACCTGCCACGCCCCGCGCTTCGAATGTGCGAAGCGCCCCCGCGATCAGGTACAGTTCTACCCGTCGCCAGGGCGCGGAAAGCAAGTGGTAACGTACCTGGCAGCATGCGGACGTGGCTCAGTTGGTAGAGCATCACCTTGCCAAGGTGAGGGTCGCGGGTTCGAATCCCGTCGTCCGCTCGCGGTACCGGTTCGCACCGGATCCTGAGGACGATTAGCTCAGCGGGAGAGCGCTTCCCTGACACGGAAGAGGTCACTGGTTCAATCCCAGTATCGTCCACACGTGACAGCAGGTCAGAGGCGCTCCGGAATTCTCCGGCAGGGCCTTTTTGATCGTTTGTTAGATTTTGGTTAGACGTGGATCATCGCGATTGCCCCAGAACGAGGCTGAACCACCGCGAATCTCGCACCCTCCCGTGACGCGTCGGTCGATGGCGCGTCGTCGTCCTCGTCGGCCGCGCGCGGACCCATCGGTGTCGGGCTAGGCGGGCGCGCGGCCGACGAGGGCTGCGCTTCGATTTCGACGACCGGTCAAGGCGCAAGGCCGCGAAGTTAAGGATTCCGGGTGCTTGTCCAGCGGATCGGTGCTGGCGTGTTGAGCAGCGCGCATAGAGAACGAGACCTCTGATAGATCAGGGCGGTCCGCCAAGACTGTCCCGAATCAGA
>NZ_JAGSXH010000049.1 GCF_018283645.1 Actinocrinis puniceicyclus
ACCGAGTACTGCGGTTACCAGGATCTCGCCCTGGACCAGCCGACCACGGCCTCCTCGACCTACTCCGCCACCGGCAACCTGGCGTCCGCCGCCACCGACGGCAACCCCGGCACCCGCTGGGAGAGCGCGTACAACGACCCGCAGTGGCTCGAGGTCGACCTGGGCGCCCAGACCCCGGTCTGCGGCGCCCGCCTGCTGTGGGAGGCCGCCTACGCCTCGGCGTTCCAGATCCAGGTGTCCAACGACGACACCAACTGGAACACGCTCTACTCCACCACCACCGGCGCCGGCGCCGGCGGCAGCCAGTCGTTCACCTTCTCGGCGAGCGACCGCTACATCCGGGTGTACGCCACGGTGCGCGCGACCCAGTGGGGCGACTCGATCTTCGAGTTCGACGTCTACGGCCTGACCACGGTCGCCCCGCTCACCGGCGGCAACGGCAACGGCGGCAACGGGGTCTGCCCGTGGGTCGGCTCCACCGCGCCGGTCGCCCAGCGCGTTCAGCAGGTGCTGGACACCATGGACCAGTCCGAGGAGTTCACCCTGCTCTCCGGCGACGGCGGCTCGTCGTACATCGGCCAGGTCGCCGCGATCCCCAACCTCTGCATCAAGGCGATGAACATGCAGGACGGCCCGAACGGGGTCGGCGACGGGACGGGCGGGGTGACCGCCTACCCCGACGGCGAGAACGCCGCGGCCACCTGGGATCCGGCGCTGATCCGGCAGGAGGGCGCCGCGATGGGCGCCGAGTTCGCGGGCAAGGGCGTGAACGTCTCGCTCGGCCCGACGACGAACCTGGTGCGCGACCCGCGCTGGGGCCGCACCTACGAGACCTACGGCGAGGACCCGTACCTGGCCGGCCGGATCACCTCCGCCGAGGTCCAGGGCCTGCAGAGCCAGGGCGTCCAGGCGATGGTCAAGCACGTCGCGGCCTACGACCAGGAGCAGTACCCCAACGGGAACAACAACGAGACGGTCAGCGAGCAGGCGCTGCAGGAGCTGTACCTGGCTCCGTTCCAGTCAGCCGTCGAACAGTCCGCGCCGGCCTCGGTGATGTGCTCCTACGCCGTGGTCAACGCCGCCGCCTCCTGCCAGAACGCCGACATGCAGATCAAGGGCCTGAACAACGAGGCGAACTTCGGCGGCTACATCACCTCCGACTGGGGCGGGGACTACAACAACGTCGCCTCGGTCGAGGGCGGCATGGAGATCGGGATGCCGTTCCCCGGCTCGATCCCGGCCGACCTGGGCAACGCGATCTCGTCCGGCACGCTGAGCCAGTACACGGTCAACGCGGCCGTCGGGCGGATCCTGACCCAGATGTTCGCCTTCGGCCTGTTCGACAACCCGGCCGGCGGCTCCCTGTCCGCCACCGTGACCTCCGCGGCGCACCAGCAGACCGTGCTGCAGCTGAGCGAGGAGGGCTCGGTCCTGCTGAAGAACAACGGGATCCTGCCGCTGAACCCGAACGGCACCGAGTCGATCGCCGTGATCGGCACCGACGCGGGCGCCGGGGTGGAACTGGCCGGCGGCGGCAGCGGCACGGTGACCAGCTCCAACACGATCTGGCCGATCACCGGGATCCAGAACGCGGCCGGGCCGGGCGTCAAGGTCACCTACACCGCAGGCAACGACAACGGCGCCACCGACATCCCGCAGGCGGTCACCGCGGCGAAGGCGGCGAGCGACGCGATCATCTTCGTCAACCTCCCGGAGGGCGAGGAGAGCGACCTGACCACCCTGGACCTGTCCGCCACGGACGAGTCGCTGATCCAGCAGGTGGCCGCCGTCAACCCGAACACCATCGTGGTGCTCAACAGCGGCGGCCCGGTGGTCATGCCATGGCTGAACTCGGTCGCCGGCGTGTTCGCGAACTGGTACCCGGGCCAGGAGGTCGGCACCGCCATGGCCGCGCTGATCTTCGGCACCGCGAACCCCTCCGGCAAGCTGCCGGTCACCTTCCCGGGCAGCCTGAGCCAGGTCCCGGCGCAGACGCAGGCGCAGTGGCCCGGCACCTCGGCCGGGGTGACCTACAGCGAGGGCGTCGACATCGGATACCGCTGGTATCAGGCCAAGAACATCACCCCCGCCTTCCCGTTCGGATTCGGCCTGTCGTACACCGACTTCTCCTTCTCCAACCTCAGCGTCGGGGCGTTCAACGCCGACGGCGCCGCCACGGTGACGGCCACCGTCACCAACACCGGGTCCCGGGCCGGCGCGGACGTCGCGCAGATGTACGTCAACGACCCGGCGGCCAGCGGCAACCCGCCGCAGCAACTCGCCGGTTTCCAGCGGGTCAACCTCACCCCCGGCCAGAGCGCGACGGTCAGTTTCACCCTGACCATCCACGACCTGGCCGACTGGTCCCCCACCGACAACCAGTGGGAGGCCCAGGCCGGCACCTACTCCGTCTCGGTCGGCGATTCCTCGGCCAACCGGCCGCTGTCCGCCACCACCAGCCTGGCGCACCGACTCACCGGCCAGGTCGCCGCGGGTACCTCGGGCGCCGGCGTCTCGTCGGCCAACACCGCGGTCAGCGCGAACGTCACCCCGAACTCGGGCGTGCCGGGAGCGCAGACGGTCGGCGTGGTCAACCCGTGGGGTTACAGCAGCCCGAAGGGCGCCGCGGTCTCGTTCGCCATGCAGGCCGTGGACTCCAACACGTCCCAGACCCTCACCTACAGCGCGACCGGACTGCCGCCGGGCATCACGATCGCGTCGATCGGCACGTTCTCCGGTTCCGGCAGCACGCTCGGGACGTACACGGTGACGGTGACGGCCAGGGACTCGGCCGGGTTCTCCGGCACGGCCACGTTCGTCTGGTCCGTCGTGCAATGAGCCGGGGCGCCGGCCGTGGTTCAGCGAGCCGGACCACGACGACGCACAGAAACAAAGCACTGATCTGACGGCGGTCGCAGCGGCGCCCCGCCCACCGGGGCGCCGGGAAGGGACAGCACGTGCACGACCCGCGCCGCGCGGGCCCGGTACCGCCGGGTCGGGTCCGCGCGGCGCGGTCGGCGCGGCGCGGTCGGCGCGGCGCGGTCAGTGCGGCGCGGTCAGTGCGGCGCGGTCAGTGCGGCGCGGTCAGTGCCTCGGCCGGCGTCGGCGGCGTCGGCGGCGTCAGCCGCCGAGGTCGCTTCCGGCTCGGGAAATGCGCGGGTGCCCGCGGTTTCACCCCGCGGCGCGCGGGTAGCGGGCTCGATCCTGCTGCGGGTGCGACACACCTGCCCCGCGGCGTGGCCGCCGCGCACGCCACGCCACGCCACGCCACGCCACGATGACAACGAGCGAAGGGCGGTTTGCGAACGATGGCCGATCGGCTGATCACGGGCCTGCGCCTGCTGGTCCTCGGTGGAGTACTGCTCGCGGGTGTCGGGCTGATCGGACACGCGGTCGGCAGCGTGTGGCTGACCACCACGACCGGCCCGACCGCGTACCTGCTGCTCGCGCACCCGGACACCGCCGGCTCCCGGCTGCGTTCCGCGGTCGCCGGGCACACCGCGGCGGTCGCCTGCGGCCTGGCGGCGCTGGCCGCGTTCGGACTGTGGAACCATCCCTCGATCGTCGAACAGCGGCACGACACCCTCACGCAGATCGCCGCGCAGGCGATCGCCGTGGGCTGCACGCTGCTCGCGTTGGCCGTGCTGGACGCGCACCATCCGCCGGCGGCGGCCACCGCGCTGCTGATCGCCTCCGGGATCGCCCGCCCCGGAGCGCCGTTGTACGGCATGCTCGCCGGCTTGGCCCTGACCCTGGCCGGAGCCTTCGCCGGCGGCAAACTGACCGCGCTCTCCGCGCGTCGCTCCTGATCGACCGCGCGCCGCGCGCCGCTGATCCCCGGCTCACCCCGGCGCCTGGCCGGTCAGTACGCCGGCCAGTTCGACCAGGTCGGCGGCGCCATAGGTCGGTTCGGTCATGACCGCGGGATAGTCGCCGGCGTCGGCGCCGCGCCGCAGCCAGGCGGCTTGGAGCCCGGCGCGGCGAGCGCCGTCCAGGTCCCACGGATGGACGGCGACCAGCAGGGTCTCGGCGGGCTCGGCGCCGAGGTGCCGGGCGGCGTAGTGGTAGGCGAGCGGCGCGGGTTTCCAGGCGCGCGGCGCGCCGACGTCGAGCAGAGCCTCGAAACAGTCCCGCAGCCCGGCGCGGCGCACAACCGCGTCGGTCGCGGCCGCGTCGCCGTTGGTGAACGTCGCCAGCCGCATCCCCGCGGCACTGAGCGCCCGCACACCCGGCTCGATATCGGGGTGCAGGGGCAGTTCGGCGAACCCGTCCAGGATCTGCGACACGGCCTGCGCCGTGTCACCGCGCCATTCCTCCGAAGCGGCCAGCAGGGCCCGCAGACCACTGTCGGCGACTTGCCGGAACGCGCCGTACGCGCCCGCGGCGGTGAGCGCGAACCCGTCGCGCAGCACGCCCGCGAACCACAGCGGCAGCAGGTGCGCGGGCGCGCCGACCTGTTCGAAGCGCACGCGCAGCGCGGACATGTCGGTGAGCGTCTCGTTGACGTCGAACAGCACCAAGCGAACGGGAACACGCATCGCGAACCTCTCAGCGGACTCGGTGTCGGTGACGCTGCCGGCGGGTCGCCGCGTGCTCGGGGAAGGTGCTCACCGGCGCCTCACCTCCAGCTGAAAGCCCGCTCTGAAAGGGCGTCAGGCCGACCGTATCAGCCCGATGCAAGCAGAAGTGCGCGGTCCCGGCAGCGACACTCGCCAACCCGATCATGGGCGTGTGCTGCGGCTTCGACCTCGACGTGCCCGGCCGGCCGAAACCTCACCCGAGCGGAACCTCGCCCGACCGGAACCCCCCGACCGGAACCCCCCGACCGGCGGCAGGGTCCTGACACTCCGGGCCTCCGAGCGGCCCCTGAATCATCGCAGGGTTCCGATACGAACGGCCCGCGACCGCGCGCCGCACCGGGCGATAACGCCGGGGCGGTGACGGCGAACCCTGAGTCGGGTCCGCTGTTTCCGGGTGCGCCGATTCAAGCGGCCGCCTCGGCCGACGGCGCCGCGCCGGCAAGCCGCCGCCCGCCGTTTTCCAGGACGTGCGCCGCCAACAGCGGATCATCGCCCACCGCGATCGGGTTCCCGACCGAGCGCAGCAGCGCCAGATCGCTCGCATGGTCCCCGTAGGCGTAGCAGTCAGCCGGGTCGATACCGTGGCGTGCCATCCACGCCAGCGCGGCGCGCGCCTTCGCCTCGCCGATCATCGGCTCATCCACCTCGCCGGTCAGGCGCCCGCCTTCGACGATCGGCGCGGTGCACAGCACGTCGCCGGCGCCGAGCCGTCCGGCGATCGGATCCAGGCAGGCGAAAAAGGACCCTGAGACGAGTATCACCTCGTGCCCGCGGGCGAGATGCCCGCGCAGCGCGTCGACGGCCGGCTGGTGGAAGAAGCCCCCGCGGGCGCATCTCGCGGCGAACCAGCTGCGGCCCTGCGCGGCGAGGGATGCGCTCGAAGCGCCCGCGTAAAGCCGGTAGTACGCCCGGTTCACCTGCTGCCTGGGCGCACCGAGCGCTGAGCAGCGACGCAACCAAGCCGCCTTGCGCTCGTACAGCCCGTCACCATAACCGCACGCGCCGAAGTGGAAGCGCAGGAAGCTGAACATCGTCTTGTCGACCACCAGCGTCTCGTCGACATCGAAGAAGGCCGCACACCGCGCACCGGGCATGGTCCGCACCGTTCCTTCCGGTCGGGGGAATCTCAGATGGCGAGGTAGCCGCCGTCAACGGGAATGATCGCGCCGGTCACGTACGTGCTCGCGCGCCCGGCGAGGAACAACAGGACCCCGTCGAGCTCGTCGGGCGCACCGGGTCGGCCCATGGGGGTGCGCCGCTCGACCCAGCCGTGCCCGGCCTCGGTCTCGAGCATCTGCGAGGTCAGCTCGGACCAGTACCAGCCGGGACAGACCGCGTTGACCCGCACGCCGCGCCGGGCCCACTGGGCGGCCAGTTCCCGGGTCAGATTGACCAGGCCGCCCTTGCTGGCCGCGTACGCGGCCTGCGGCAGGCTCCCGCTGGCGGCGAGCCCGTAGATCGAGGCGATGTTGACGATGCTGCCGCCGCCGCGGTCGAGCATGTGCTGACCCGCCAGTTGACACAGGGCGAACACCGATGTCAGGTTCAGCTCCACGATCGCGGCGAAGTCCCGCACCGACTGCCGTTCGGCCGGCTCCACCGAGGCGGTCCCGGCATTGTTGACCAGCACGTCGATCCGGCCGTAGCGGCCCAGGGCGGCTTCGATCAGGCGCTCGCGGTCCGCGGCCCGCGTCAGGTCCCCCGCCACGGCGAGGCTGCCCTGCCCGCATCGGCGCGCGACCTCGGCCAGCCGGTCGCCGCGGCGCGCCGTCACCACCACGCTGGCGCCCGCGGCGGCCAGCACCTGCGCGAAACGCGCGCCGAGGCCGCCTGACGCCCCGGTGACGAGGGCCACCCGGTCCGCGAGGCTGAACAGCGCGCTCGGCGCCGGCACTTCGGGCGCGAGCGGGCGGCGCGGCCCGGGCGTGCGCGGTTCGGGCACGGCCGTCGGTGCGGTGTGGTCGGGCGTCATGACGAGACCTCCAGCACAAGGGCGCTCCAGGTGAACCCGGCGCCGGCGCAGACCAGCACGATGCGCTCGCCGATCCGCAACCCGCCCGGCCCGAGCAGGTCGGCGAGGTTCGCCACCACGTCGCCGGCGCCGAGGTGGCCGGTCGTCTCGCCCAACAGGACGAGAGAAGCGCCCGCGGCGTCCTCCACGTGCGCCCGGTAGGTCTCCAGCGACGGCGCCGCGAACCGGGGCAGCGCGACCACGGCCGGACCCGCGCCCGCCGGATCGATCCCGGCCTGTTCGAGGGCTGAGGAAATGACCGCGGCCAGCATCTGCTTGGCGGCCTCGGGGAAATCCAGATCCGGGTGCTGCTGCTGGAACTCCCGTTTCGTGGTGCGCGGCCGCAGCGGGCCGCGGGCCGCATCGCCCGGCGCGGCCGCGAACGGCGCGCAACCACGGTGCATACCCTCGAACTGCGCCATCGCCCGATCCGCCGAGGCCAGCAGCCGGGCCGAGCGGCCGAGCGGCCGGCGGCTGATCAGGACCGCAGTCGCCCCGTCGCCGTACGCCAGGCCCAGATCGCCCCAGCGGTCGAACCCGGGTGCCGCGAATCGATCCGCGGTGGCGGCCAGGACGTACTGTTGCGACGGATCGGCCGTGAGGCTCTGCGCGGCCAGTTCGATGCTCGCCGCGGCGCCGTTGCACATCTGCTGGATCCCCAGCGGTATGGCGCGATCCGCCCCCAGCAGACCGGCCAGATGGTGCGCGGGCGACCAGAAATCATGGCCCTGATAATAGGTCCACGCGTAAAGGACCCGGTCGAGCTCGGCGGGCGCCACGGCCGCCTCGCCCAGCGTCCGCAGCGCGGCCCGCTGCGCCAGGCGGCCGGGGGCCTGCGCGGTGACCGGCAACTCGCGGTAGCCGCTGCGCTCGGCGACGTCGCCGGGGACGAGACCCGCGGCCACGGCGTCGGGGGTCTTCAAAGCCGTCTCGCCGAGCTCGACGCTCGGAGAGCTCAGATACACCGGCCGGCCGTACCTCATGACCGCTCCCGCCCATCGTCCGCCCGGCTTCCGCGCGCCGGCTGCGGTAGGGCGCTTGCGGCGCCGGGCTCGGCGCCGGTCAGCCGGAGGGTGACTTCCGCCACGTCACGGCCGCTCTGCCGGAACACGACGGCGATCGGCTCGGTGAAGGACCGCGGCCCGGCCTCGACGTAGCGGGCCTCGATCGTCAGCGGCTGGTCCAGCTCTGCGAACCGGTGGTAGCGGGCGTCGAGCGCGAGCAGGACGGTCCTGGCCGGCCAGCGCCCGAACACCTCGCCGGCCAGCAGCAGGGCCAGCTGCCGCGCCGCCTCCAGCAGAGCGGTACCGGGCAGGTGGTCCTGCGGGTGGTCGAACAGGCTCGAATGGGACAGCGGCAGTCGCATCCCGGCCTGCGCGGCGCACCCGTCCACCCGCACGCTTCGCAGCAGGACGTTGTCCGGGTTCTGCCGTCCGAACAGCGCCGCGGGAAGCGCGGAAGGCTCCTGACGCTCCGCGAGCGCCGCGGAGGAGGGCGCGACGGTGTCGCGCTCCTTCATCCGCAACTGCCCGTACGCGGCGGCGTTCAGCACAGCGGTGTCCACGGTCACGTCGCCGACCAGGCGGCCGGCCGAGCGCACCTCGACCCGGTGCACGACCCGGCCCAGCGCGCCGTCGCGCTGCTTCTCCACCAGCACGGACCCGTCGAGTTCGAGTTCGTGGCCGCCCGGCCGCGCCTCCAGCGCCGCCGGATCGGCCACCCGCAGACCGGTGCTCGCGGTCACCGCCTTGGCTTCGTCCGCGACACGGTGGTGCAGGTGCAGGGCGCACAGCAGGGTCTGGCGGACGCACTCGAACACCGCCAGCGCGTCATAACGCCGCGAGAGTGCGACGTCGTCAGTGTAGTAGGGGTGGGCCAGCGGCAGGCGGCCACCGGCCCGGAAGCGGTCCGGCGCCAGCGAGCGGAAATCCGTGACGAAGACCTCTTCGAGCGCAGCCCGGTGTACCAGGGATCGGTCGATGGTACGGCCGAATTCGAGGCCGGCTGCGCGGTCGGCGGCTGCGCGGTCGAGCACGGCGGCCGGCGCGGTCAACGGCTGTTCGACGGTCACGCGGTCCTCCTGGATACGGCGGACGGCCCGGCAGGGGCCGGGAGAAGTAGCTCGCTCAGTTCGTCGCCGGCGCCGAACAGGACGCCGCGCCAACCGGCCCGGCGCGCCTGCTCGCACCGGCGCTCGTCGGCGTCGATCAGCACGCTGTCACCCGCGGAGCGCCCGGAGACCCGCACCGCCCAGGCGAACGCCTCCGTACCGAGCAGACCGGCCTGCGGGCCGGGGAAGACCGCCGTGGCGTCGAACAGCTCGGTTCGCGCCCGATGCAGCCAGTCCGGCAGGCCGGCGAGCGGACCCGGGACGAGCAGCCCTACGAAGGCACCGCGGCGGCGCAGCCGGCCCACTGCCTCGCGCCAGCCGTCGCAGGGCCGGCACACCGCGCGCCAGACCTCGGGGAAGCGGGACAGGTCGCAGACGATCGCGAACTGCTCCTCCAACTCCCGCTCCACGGCCTGCGCCCAGTGCGGCCCGGCGTCCCACGCCGCGGCGGGGCAGGCCGCCGCCGGATCCGAGCCGCGGCCTGCCCCGGCCACCGCCGCGATCGCCTCGTTCAGCGCGTACGCGGGAACGTAGAGCCGGTCGGCCAGCTCCCGCATGAGCCGGGGCAGCGCAGGCGTCAGCACGCCCTCGAAGCCGCACCAGACCGCGGTCGGCACCGCGGTCGGCACCGCGGACCGCGCGGCGTGCGGGAGTCGCGCGCCCGCACTCGCCTCGCCGGCTCTCACTTCGCCGTCCCGAGCACGCCGGCGGGTGCCAGCAGATCCTGCAGCGCGGCGTATATCGGCTCCGGGGCGTGCGCCTCAGCGACGGCGCTGATGTGCCCGTCCGGCCGCACCAGGAGCGCGGCCGGCTTCGATCCCAGCAGATCGGCCAGCGCGGCCGTCGGATCCTGCGACCGTGCGGCGCCGTCCAGCTCGATCACCGGCAGATCCGCGGGCAGGTCGGCAAGCAGCCGCCGCCTGAGGGCGGACCACCGCGCGGGTTCGGCTCCGGCGCGCGAGAGCACCAGAGCCGGCATCAGCCCGTCGCCGCCCGCGGTGCCGGCCAGCCGGGCGAGATACGGCAGCCGCCCGCCGACCACCGCCTGCGGATAGCGCCACATGCGGCCGAACCGGGAGCCGCGCTGCGGGCCGTAGTACA
Organism: Actinocrinis puniceicyclus; assembly: GCF_018283645.1. Classification (GTDB taxonomy): domain Bacteria; phylum Actinomycetota; class Actinomycetes; order Streptomycetales; family Catenulisporaceae; genus Actinocrinis; species Actinocrinis puniceicyclus. The sequence continues at coordinate 9,803 of NZ_JAGSXH010000049.1, forward strand.
GGTCGGTCTGGCTGAACAGCGGCGCGAGCCCGCGCTGCAGCACGCCGGTCGCGGCCGCGCAGCGCACCAGCGCATCGCGCGCCGCCGCTTTGGCGGGCGTCCGGATCAGACCCCACCGGGTCTGCATCGAGGTGCTGGCGCTGACCTGCGCGACCGCCTCGCGCCGTTCCCGGTCGTAGCTGTCGAGCAACTGCGCGCGAAACCGGCCGAGCTGCACCCCGGCCAGTTTCCAGGCCAGGTTCACCGCGTCCTGTATCCCGGTGTTCATACCCTGCCCTCCGGCCGGGCTGAGCACGTGCGCCGCGTCGCCGACCAGGAAGACCCGGCCGGCCCGGAAACGGCCGGCCACCGCGCAGCGCACGGTGAACACGGCGGTCCACACCGGATCGCCGACCCGGCCGAAGGTCTCCGTGCGGCCGGTGCGCCGGTCGAGCGCGGCCTGGAACAGTTCCCGCACCGGCTTCTCGTCCGGGCCGATGTTGACCGCGAAGCGGAAGACCCGGTCGCCGAGCGGGCCCACGCCCATCGCGCCGTTGCGGGAGTAGAAGTAGTGCAGTACTCGCTCGTCGAGGTCGCCGTCCACAGGGCAGTCGCCGACCGCGAACGTCGCGTTGGGCGAGGTGACGTTGAACGGGACGCCGATCAGTTTGCGCACGGTGCTGTGCGCTCCGTCGGCGCCGACCAGCCACGGAACGCGCACGGTCTCCTCGGCGCCGTCCAGGCGGCGCAGCACGGCCACCGCGCGGTCCGGCTCCTCGCGCACCGAGACCAGTTCGGTGTTCCACTCCACGGCGCCGCCGAGCGCGTGGAGCCGGGCGAGCAGGATCTGCTCGGTCTTCCACTGCGGCAGCATCAGGATATTGGTATAAGGCGTGTCGGCGAGCCGGGTCAGGTGCACGGCGCCCAGCGGCCTTCCGTCCGAATAGAAGCGCACACCGTCGAGCAGGTGACCGGAGCCGGTCATCTCCTCGGCGATGCCGCTGCCGTGCACCAGCTCCAGGGTCCTGGGCCAGACGAGGATCGCCTTGGACGGGCGCCCCTGCACCTGTCCCGGGGCGCGGTCCACCACGCGTGGCTGCACTCCGCGGCGCAGCAGCTCGCACGCGAGCACGAGTCCCACCGGCCCGGCTCCGACGATCAGCACTGGGTCCGGCGTCGCGGGCCGGGCCGCGGCGCCGGTCCCGACAGAAGCGGGGACAGTCATAGTTGATACAGCAACCCTCCGTAGTACCAGCCCGAGCCCACCGCCGTGGACAACACCAGGTGGCCGGGCTTGAGCAGGCCGTTCGCGCGGAATTCGGACAGCGCGATGGGAATGGAGGCGCACCCGGTGTTGCCGCGCTGCGCGAAGTTGGTCAGGAACCGCCCGGGCGGCAGGCCGATCCGGTCGAGCACCTGGGAATGAATCGCGTTGTTGCCGGGGTGCGGGATGAGCCAGTCGATCTCGTCCACGTCCAGCCCCTGCGCGCCGAGCAGGGTCTCGGCGGCGTACACGCTGGATCGCACGGCCAGTTCGATCAGCTCCGGTTTGGGTCGCAGCCACCCGTCGCGCGCGGCCACGGTGTCCGCCTGCGCCGCGTCGTGATGCAGCACTGACAGCAGCAGTCCGGGCTGGCCCTCCTCGACGCGCTCCAGCACCACGGCGCCGGCCGCGTCGCCGAAGACGAGCTGGCCGCGGGTGCCGGGCCGGGCCCGGTGGGAGAAGCGGTCGGCCGCGATGACCAGGGCGCGGCGCCATGCGCGGCCCGCGGCGAGCATCGAGGCGGCCACCTGCACCGCGTGCACGAATCCGGTGCAGGCTCCGCACAGGTCGAAAGCCAGTGCCTGCGGCGCGTCGATCAGCGCGGCGACCTGCGGGGCCAGTTCCGGGATCCACTGGCGCTCGGTCCAGTTGGCCAGGATCAGCAGGTCGATCTGCGCGGGGGCGCAGCCGGCGTCGTCCAGCGCGGCTCGGCCGGCCTGCTGCGCCATGTACTCGAGCGGCTCGTCCTGCGCGGCGCGGTGCAGGCCGCGCACGCCGAGTTGCGCGACGTCCTCGGCCGAGTAGGAGCGGGCGCCGAGAGCGACGCCGTGCACCTGATCGCGGCGCTCGCGCGGATAGTAGTGGCCGGTTCCGGCGAAGCGCAGGCCGGTCCCGCGCCAGCTCGCCACCTTGCCGGCGAGCGGGTTGTGTGGTTGTGGGGACATGGGCACCTTCCTCGTGGCCTGCCAGCGGTCAGCGGTAACGCCCGTCGGGGTCCAGTGACCGCAGGAGCCTGATCTCCTCCGCGGTGACCGGCTTCTCGGCCACCACGTCGGCGGCCCGCGGCGCCCAGCAGGTGGCGCTCGCCATGATCGTCTCGGCCTCCGCGGCCAGCGCCCGCGGTCCGGCATCGCCCTCGGGCTGCGGGGAGAGCCAGGTGGCCACCCGGAAACCGCCGTCCCGCCCGTCCCGGTGCATGCGGCCGTACTGGCTGACGACGGTCCGCACGCGCGTTCCCGGACTGGTGCGATAGGCGACCCGTTCGACGTAGCGCCGCGGCGAGGCGGGCGCGACGACGAGGCAATCGGCGGTGCTGGCGATGTCGTTCGCGCCGCCGGAGCCGGTCAGCCAGCCACCGTCCCGCCCCATGCTGGTGTTCACCGCACCGGTCGGATCGATCTCCGCGGCCGCGAGCACGCCGAGGGCACGGGGATTGGCCGCGACCATGCCGCCGAGGATCTCGGTGATGCCGCTCAGCTGCTGGGCGCTGCGCGCGTGCCGCAGGCTGAACAGGAACATGTCCCCGTCCTGCGGGACGAAGCCGTACATGCCGAGCTCGGCGACGATCTTGACCTCGGTGCCGGCGCGCTGCAGCAGGCCGGCGGCCAGCCAGGCGGCCATGTGCGAGGAGCCGATCCCGGCCAGCAGCGTGTCGTAGCCGTCGGCGGCGACCAGATCGCAGATGGCCCGGGCCGCCAGCACGATCAGCTGTTCCTGGCGGCTGGGCGCCGGGGATTCGGGCTCGGTTATCGCGCGCTCCGCGTCGGTGGAGCGGTCCGCATCGGCGCGGTCCGCCTCAGCACGGGGCGGGAGCGCGGCAAGCGGCCCTGACGGCGGTACCGCCTCGGGCACGGCGCGTCTGACCGTGCGTCTGACCGCGTGCTTGAGCGCTTCGACGGACCTCGCCTCCGCGCTGAGCACCTCTTCCAGCTCGTCGAAGTGGGCGTCGATGTCGGGGGCGCCCGCCGCGCCGGGCAGGTCTTCGGCCTCTGCGACGAGCCGCGCGATGCGCGCCTGCCCGAGCTGGTCCAGATACCCTTGGTGCGAGCCCGCCGCGGTCACCCACTGCCGGTACCAGCCGCGGCCGCCGTCCGGGCCGGCGCAGGCATCGACGATCTGCTCGATGAAGTCATAGTCGTCCAGATAGCCGCGCACCGCGGCGACTCCGCCGGTGCGCAGCGCCTGCGGGTGGGCGCCGAGCCGGGCCTCGCACACTCCCAGCGTCCGCTGTCCCGGGATGACGACCCGGTCCGAGAACGAGCGCATGCGCTCCCGGCTCACCATCCGTTCCACCGTCGCGATCACTCCGCGCCTGGCGGCGTACGCGGCCCAGCCGCCTTCCCCGAACGGGGCCGCCAACGCGATGTTCCCGTCCTCGTCCGCGCACACCCCGTGCACCAGGGCGACGTCGGGCCTCAGCGCGGAGAGCAGCGCGAGCCGTCCGCCCGGCTCGGCCGGGTGCGCCAGCGCGACCAGGTCGGCGCCCTTGCCCTCGGCCAGGTCGGTGCCGAGCAGGGAGGAGGTGACCGCGTACGGCACGCCCTGGGCGCCCGCGATCAGCCGCTGGGTGTAGGAGAGCAGCGACCAGGGCTCGGCGGCGAACGGACGGCCGCGGGCCAGGTCCCGGTAGAGCGGATTCGGCCGCGGCGTCGGGTATACGTCCCCGAAGAAGCAGGCGATGACCTTGGCCGCCACGCCGGAGAGCGCGAGCGCGTGGGCGCTCGAATGCACCGCGGTGGTGCTCACGGTCAGCCGCCCGTCCCGGCCGAGCACCCGGCACAGCGCGTAGATCAGGGCGTTGGGACGGGAGGGCGTGGCGGCGAGGTGCACGTGGTCGCCGCGGTTCACCAGCCGGGCGACCAGTGCGTCGGGATCCGCGGCCAGCAGCGCGCTCACGACGCCGGCTCCAGGGCGACGACGGCCGTCTGGCTGCCGAAGGCGAACGAGAGCGAGACCGCGGTTTCGATGTCGGCGTCGCGCGGCCCCTCGAAGACGTGGTCGTGGTCGCACTCGGGATCGATCTCGGTGAGGTTCGCCGTGGGCGCGATCCGCCGGTGGTGGATCATCAGGCCGGTCGCCGCGACGTTGATGATCCCGGCCAGGCCGAAGGTGTGCCCGTAGATCGGCTTGTTCGAACTGATCGGCGGCAGCCGATCGGTGCTGCGGCCCGGGTACAGCGCGCGCAGGGCGCGGCTCTCGGCGATGTCGTTGTACCGCGTCGCGGTGCCGTGGGCGCAGAAGTAGTCGACGTCCTCGGCGACGCGGCCGTGGTCCGCGAGCAGCCGCCGGATCAGGGCCGCGGTGACCTCGCCGGTCAGGTCCATCGTGGTGGCGTGCGCGGCCTCGTTCATCGTGCGGGCACCCAGGAGCCGGGCGTAGCAGCGGGCTCCGCGCTCACGGGCGTGGGACTCGCGTTCCAGCACGATCACCATCGAGCCCTCTCCGAGCGCGAAGCCGTCGCGGTCGTGGCTGTAGGGGCGCACCGCGCGGTGCGGCTCGTCGCGTTCGGCCGACAGGACCCCGTCGCCCAGCGCGAGGTAGCAGCGGGCCACCTCGGGCGTGATCGGGAACTCGTGCCCGCCGATGAGCATCACGTCGGCCGTGCCGGATCGGATCTCGTTCAGCGCGAAGCCGATCGCCTGGTGCCCGCCCACGCAGGCGTTGCTCAGCGTCGAGACGGTGCCCCGCACGCCGAGGTGGATCGCCGAGAGCGTCGCCGGGCAGCCGGGCAGCCCGTGGAACATCGCGCGCACGTCGGCGAACGCCTCGTGCCCGCGGGCGCCGAGGGCGCCGCGCCACCAGTCGAGCGGTCCGCGTGAGGAGGACATGAGGATGCCGACACGCAGCGGGTCGAGCCGGCCGATCTCCAGTTTCGCGTCCCGCCACGCTTCCGCGGCGGCGGACATGGCGATGGTGATCTCGCGGGTGTACTTGGCCGCGTGCCGCGGATCGAGGCCGGGCAGGAACGGGCGGTGATCGAAGTCGTGGATCTGTGCGGCGGCGTGGACCGGAAGGCCCTGCGCCTCGGAGTCGAAGCGGGTGAGCGGGCCGACCGCCGAGCGGCCCTGCGAAACCCGGTCCCAAAAATCATCGACGGAGAAGCTCATCGGCATCATCGCGCCGATCCCCGTTATGACCACAGATTCTTTATCTATTGCCTGACTTTCCCGTGCGAATGACACACTAACCCCCGAGGTTAGAATAGCGCCATTAACTCCAGGCGACCAATCTATCCGGAATTATCGCTCCGTGATCAGTACCTCCGGTACTCAGCTGCCGCCATCCCGCCCCGGCCGCGTCGCGAATACGCGTTGTCGCCTCGCTGATCCGCGACGCGGCCCGTCCGGCGGGTGGCCGGCTGAAAATGGTGAACGCTTTTCCTGCTACCGCGCCGGGCTCACTGCGTTCCGCGGCGGAATCCGGTGGCATCGATCGGCGCCCACCACAGCGCGGAGGTCGAGACGCCGTCGCCCAGGATCACCCCGCGCCCCTCGGCGATGCGCCCGTCCTGCCAGCGCAGCAGGTGCATGGCTGTCACGTCGAGCACGTCGTAGGGCGAGTCGCCGTCCTCGGGCGCGCCGGCCCGGCGCGCCCAGTTGGTGTTGACGTCGACGGAATATCCGTCGTCGGGGTTGACCGTGATCGTGATGTTCTCCGCGCGATAAGACCCGCCGGAGACTTTCGCGACGACGCCGAGGAACCCGAGGAAGGCGTCTATCCCCTCGTGCCATCCGGACTGGGCGTGATTCCCGGGAATTTCGAACCGGACGTCCTCGTGCCAGTATTCCAGTATCTTCTCGCGGTCCCCGGTCGCGAGCGCGTCGAATGCTTCGCGGACTCGGACGACGGTCAGCTCGGGCATAACTTCCTCTTTTCTAGGGAAGTGGCGGGGGTGAATACGCGCGCAGCTCGCGCCGGGCGAGCGAGCGGCGGTGAACTTCGTCGGGTCCGTCGGCGAACCGCAGGCTGCGGGCGTGCGCCCAGAGCGCGGCCAGCGGGAAGTCCTGCGAGACCCCTGCGGCTCCGTGCGCCTGCACGGCCCGGTCCAGCACCCACTCGGCCATGGCCGGCGCGACGATCTTGATGGCCTGGATCTCGGTGCGGGCGCCCCGGTTTCCGACGGTGTCCATGAGCCAGGCGGTCTTCAGGGTGAGCAGCCGGGCCTGCTCGATCCGCAGCCGGGATTCGGCGATCCATTCCTGCACCACGCCGTGCTCGGCCAGCGAGGAGCCGAAGGCGCTTCGGCTCAGCGCCCTGCGGCACATCAGCTCCAGGCCGCGCTCGGCCATCCCGATCAGCCGCATCGCGTGGTGGATCCGGCCGGGACCGAGCCGCGCCTGCGCCATCGCGAAGCCTTCGCCGGGGCCGCCGAGCAGGTTGCCGGCGGGCACCCGCGCGTCCCGGAAGAGGATCTCGGCGTGGCCGCCGTGCCCGGCGTGGTCGTAGCCGAACACGGTCAGGCCGCGGCGGATCTCGACGCCGGGCGTGTCGGCGGGCACCAGGAGCAGGCTGTGGCGGCGGTGCGGCTCGCCGTCCGGATCGGTCACGCCGAGCACCACCAGCAGCCGGCACCAGGGGCTCAGCGCGCCGCTCGACCACCATTTGTGCCCGTTGACGACCCACGCGTCACCGTCGCGTTCGATCCGGGTGGCGATGTTGGCCGCGTCGCTGGAGGCGACCTCGGGTTCGGTCATGCAGAACGCGGACCTGATCTCGCCTTCCAGCAGCGGCGAGAGCCACTGCTCGCGCTGCGCCGCCGTACCGAACAGTTCCAGCAGTTCCATGTTGCCGGTGTCGGGCGCGGAACAGTTCAACGCCTCCGGAGCGAGGAAGGGGCTGCGACCGGTGATCTCGGCCAGCGGCGCGTACTGCAGGTTGGTCAGCCCGGCGCCGCGCGGGCTGTGCGGCAGGAACAGGTTCCACAGTCCGCGCCGGCGCGCTTCGGCCTTGAGCCGATCGAGCACCGGCGGGCGGGCCCAGCGCTCGGACGGCGAGAGCGCCTGCTCGGCGGCCTGCGCCTCGGCCGGGTAGACGAACTCGTCCATGAACGCCAGCAGCTGCTCGCGCAACTGGCGCGTGCGCGCGTCGTACTCGAATTCCATCGCTGCCCCCGGTTTCGTCGTGGATGCGGCGGATCAGGCCGGCCGCAGCGCGCGGTGGCCGCGTGCGGCGATCTCCGGCACGCTGGCGGCCACCGCGGCGCAGTCTTCTTCGTCGCCGCCGAATCCTCCGCGCGCGCGGTAGTCCACCCCGTCGAGGATCGCCGCGATCTTGAAGTATGCGAAGGCGAGGTACCAGTCGAGGCCGTCCACGTCCGTCCCGGCGCACCGGGCGTACCGCTCGATCAGCTCCGCGTGGCCCGGCCAGCCGGCCGCGGTGCCGGGTCCCAGCGGCGCCGCCGGTTCCAGTCCCCGCAGCCCGTCCCAGTACACGCACAGCAGGCCCAGGTCGGCCAGCGGGTCGCCGAGCGTCGACATCTCCCAGTCGAGAACCGCCGCGATCCGCGTCGGCTGCGCCGGCATGAGCAGAACATTGTCCAGCCGGTAGTCGCCGTGCACGATGGACGTGCGCCGGGGCTCCGGCACGCTCTCGGCGAGACGGCGCGCGAGCGAGTCCAGATCCGGCAGCCGCCGGTCGCGCGAGGCCAGCGTCTGCCGGTGCCAGCGGGCGACCTGGCGGTTCAGATAGCCGGCGGGGCGGCCGAAATCGGCCAGGCCGACCGCTGCCGGGTCGATCCGGTGCAGCGCGGCCAGGGTGTCCGCGAGCGCCGCGGCGGTCGCCGGGGCGCCGGCGGCCAGTTGGGCGAGGTCCTGCGGGCTGCGGCAGATCCGGCCGTCCACCCAGTTCATCAGGAAGAACGGCGCGCCTATGACATCAGTGTCCTCACATAGCGCGACCGGCTCGGGCACCGGCACGTCCGTAGCGCTCAACGCGGCCAGCGCCCGGTATTCCCGGTGTACGTCGTGCGCGGTGGCCAGCACCCGGCCGAGCGGCGGGCGCCGCAGCACCAGCGGCGCCGCCCCTGCGTCCACGCGGTAGCTGAGATTCGACCGGCCGCCCGCCAGCGGCGTGATCCGCGGCTCGGTGAGGCCGAGCGCGGGCACTTCCCGGGCGGCCCACCGCGCCAGCGCGGCGGCGTCGAGCGTGGCCGTCTGCGCCGTGCGCGTCTGCGGCATCAGACCCCTCCCCCGGACAGGATCAGGCCGCCGTCCACGGCGAGGGTCTGTCCGGTGATCCAGGCGGCGTCACGGGAGGCGAAGAACGCGACCGCACCGGCGACATCCTGCGCGGTTCCGAGCCGGCCAAGCGCGTAGTGCGCGGCCAGCTCCTGCTCGCGGCCCTCGTAGAGTTGCGCGGCGAAGCGCGTGCGGACGACCGCGGGCGCGACCGCGTTCACCCGGATGTGCGGCCCGAGCTCGCGCGCCAGCTGCGCGGTGAGATGGATCAGCGCGGCCTTGCTCGCCCCGTAGACCCCGATGCCCTCGGCGGGGTGCAGCCCGGCGACGGCCGCGATGTTGACCACGCTGCCGCCGTGCTTGCCCAGCCACGCTTCGCGCGCCTGGCCGATCCAGCCGATCGCCGCGCCCACGTTGACCTCGAATATCTTCCGGACCGCGTCCGGCGACACGTCGAGTACGGGTCCGTATATCGGGTTGACCGCCGTGTTGTTGACCAGCAGATCGATCCGCCCGAAGTGGTCGAGCACGCGGGTGATCACCAGCGCGCGGTGGTCCGGGTCATCCGACCGCCCGGCCACGCCGATGGCCCGGGACGCCCCGCCGAGGCTCGCCGCGGCCTGCTCCAGCGGCTCCGGCCGGCGGGCCGTGATCGCCACACGGGCGCCCTCGAGCGCCAGCCGCCGGGCCACGGCCAGGCCGATGCCGCGGCTCGCCCCGGTGACCACCGCGACCTGCCCGGCGAACCGGCCCGGGCACGGCGCTGGCTGGTCAGCCCCGGCGTCCGGCTCCTCGTCCCCGCCGGTCGCGGCCGTCATGACGCGGCGGCCGCGGGCTCGTCGGAGGGGGCGGCCGCCAGTGGCGCCGCTTCCTCCCGGCCGACCGGCGAGCGCTGCCGGCCGACGGCCGCGACCAGCACCGTGGCGGCCGCGCACAGGGCGGCGAGCAGCCACAGCACGTCGTGCAGCGCTCCGGTGTAGGCGCTCTGCGCGGTCCGGGTGAAGACCTCGCGCACGTCCGCGGGAACCTGCGCGGCGGGCTGCCGGAGCTGCCCCTGGTTCAGCTTCGCGGCCAGCGCGGACGGGGAGTTCGCCCACGGCCCGCCGATCGCGCCCAGGCGTCCCTTCAGATGCGCGCCGGTGAAGCTGACCAGCAGCGAGCCGACCACGGCGATGGCGATCGACTCGCCGGACAGGCGCATCGTGTTGAACATCCCGGCCGCCATGCCGGCCCGCGAGGACTCGACGCTGGAAACCGCGGCGCCGTCCAGCACCCCGAAGGAGATCCCCACGCCGGTGCCGATCACCGCGAACGGGCCGAGCACCACCCAGTTGCCCACCGCGGGCGCGATCACGACGAGCCAACCGCAGCCGACCGCGGTGAGCAGCACCGAGAGCGTCACCATGTGCCGCATCGGCACCCACCGCAGCAGGTAACCGGTGATCACCGGGAAGAGCAGGGTCGGCACCGTGAGCATCAGCAGATCGACGCTCGCCCGGAAGGTCGACTCGTTGTTGACCGCGGTCAGGTAGCTGGGCAGGTAGACCAGCAGCGGGGTGAAGCCGAAGACGAGCGCGACCACGGCGACGCACAGCGAGACGAACCGCGCCTGCCGGAAGAGGCTCAGGTCGAACATCGGCCGCTGCTGCACCCGCTCCGCGACCACGAAGCCGGCCATCAGCCCGGCCGCGAGGACGTAGGCCAGGATGTTCAGCGGCGCGGCCCAGCCGCTCTGCGGGCCTTCGAGCAGCGCCCAGATGAGCGCGGCGAGGGAACCGGTGAAGGTGATCGTGCCGGCCCAGTCGACCCGGGTGGCGCCCGGGTCGCGCGACTCGGGCAGGACGAACGCCATCGCCGCGGCCAGGGCCGTGGCGATGGCGGGCAGGATGAAGATCGCCCGCCAGTTGAGCGAGGTCTGCAACGCCCCGGCCAGGAACGGCCCGAACGCCAGGCCGACGCCGATCGCGGTGCCGAAGATCCCGAACGCCCGGGCCCGGGCCGCGCCCTCGAAGAGGCTGGCGAGGATGGCGCTGCCGGCGGTCAGCGACACGGCCGCGCCCACGCCCGCCAGCGCCCTCGCGATGTCCAGGGTGAGGATCTCAGTGGACAGCGCGGAGGCCGCCGAGAAGATCGCGAACACCAGGTTGCCCAGCACGAACATCCGCCGTCGGCCGAACAGGTCCGCCAGCGCGCCCGACGCGAGCATCAGGCTGGCGAAGGTCAGATCGTAGCCGTTGACGATCCACTGGCCGGCCGCGAGGCTGTTGTGGAAATCGACCGCCACAGCAGGCATCGCCACCGAGGACCCGGTCAGCGAGATCGGTAGCATGGCGGACGCGATACAGACAGCGATCACGCCGAGCACAGCTTGCCGCTTGTGAAGGATTCTTTCGCTCATCGTCGTCCAGGCGTCCTCATGTGTAGCGAGGAGCGGCTGCCGCATGGCCGCGGCGGCCGTCCGGGGTCGGAATGGGTGTGGGCACTGCCATAACTCACCCTATGAGCACAGTGCGTCACTCGATGAGGACTTTTAGTACTCTCTTGATCGGATGTTCGGGACCGCGGGTACCGGGTGCCGGCCGGTCGCAGTGGTCATAATTGCTGCCGTCCCGCCGCGCCTGGGGTGCCGCGGAACCGATCGGCAGCCACCGATTCCGCCGCCACCGAGAGGAAATGCGCCGTGCGTGCCCTTGTCCCGACCGGTCCCGAGACGAAGACCGTCGAGTTCGGCGACGTGCCCGAGCCGGAGCCGAAGCCGCACGAGCTGGTCATCGCGGTCGAAGCGCTCTCGATCAACCGCGGCGAGACCTTCCTGCTGGCCGATCCCAATCCGGGCTGGCGGCCCGGCAAGGACATCGCGGGCACGGTCGTCGCGGCGGCGGGCGACGGCACCGGCCCGCGTCCGGGCACCCGGGTGGTCGGCCACCCGTGGTACTCGGGCTGGGCCGAGCTGGCCGCGGTCCCGGCCGAAAGCGTCGCGGTGCTGCCGGAGACGGTCGGCGCCGAGAGCGCCGCGGTGCTGCCGCTGGCCGGTATCACGGCCCTGCGGCTGCTGCGCCGCAGCGGCCTGGGCTACGGCGACAGGGCGCTGATCACCGGTGCCTCCGGCGGCGTCGGGCACTACTTCGTGGAACTGGCGGCCGCGGCCGGCGTGCGCGTCACCGCGGTCACCGCGACCGCCGAGCGCGGTTCGCGGCTGCTGGAGCTCGGCGCCGAAGCCGTGGTGCGGCAGGCCGGCGACGCGGCCGGGCAGTACGACGCCGTACTCGAGTCCGTGGGGGCCGAGGTCTTCCCGCAGGCGCTGGCCAAGCTGCGCGCCGGCGGCCTGCTGCTCCAGTTCGGGCAGGCCAGCCGGGTCGCCCCGGTGCTCGACTTCTTCTCCTTCTTCCGCGGACCGAAGCAGGCCCGGATCGAGCACTTCGACTACACCATCGGCGAGCGCACGTACGGAGCGGAGCTGGAGACCCTGGTCAGGCTGGTGGAGCAGGGCCGGCTGCATCCCGAGATCGGCTTCACGGGCGACTGGGGCCAGGCCCCCGACGCGATCGCCGCGCTGCGCGAGCGGGCCGTGCGCGGAAACATCGCGTTGACTGTGAAGTAGCGATCGTGCGCGACGGCCGCGCCGGAGGCGGATCGCGCGCCCCCGCGGGCCACCACGTCGCGTTGGTGCGGAACACTGGTGCGGTGGAACTGCGCCAGTTGCGGTACTTCGCCGTGGTAGCCGAGGACCTGCACTTCGGCCGCGCCGCCGAGCGGCTCATGATCGCGCAGTCCGCGGTGAGCCAGCAGATCCGCCGGCTGGAACGCGAGCTCGGCGTCGAGCTGTTCGACCGCTCCGCGCGACGGGTGCGGCTGACCGAGGCCGGCGCCGCGTTCCTGCCCGCCGCGCTCGAGGTGCTCGCGGCGCAGCAGCGGGCGCTCGCGGTGATCGCGGACGTGTCGGAGTCCAGTGCGCGGGAACTGCGCGTCGGCACCAGCACCGGGTTGGGCCGGCGGCTGCGCAGCGTGCTTGAGTCGATGCGGCGGGACTGGCCGGCGTGGTCCGTCGAACTGCACTCGGCGCCGCTGCACGAGCGGGTGCGCCGCGTCGCCGGCCGGGAGTGGGACGCGGCCTTCATCCGCGGCGCGATCGAGCTGCCGGAGGTGCTCGAGCGCGTCCCGATCTGGACGGACGAGCTGGTCGCCGCGGTTCCCGCGTGCCGCGTACCGGTCGAACGCAAGCAGATCGAGCTGCGAGAACTCGCCGGAATGCCGCTCTACCTGACGGAACGGCGCAACAACCCGCCGCTGGTCGACCTGGTGGTGGAGGCGTGCCGGGACGCGGGCTTCGCGCCGACGCCGGGCCCCACGACCGGCTCGCTGGAAGACATCATGGCGATGCTCGGCGCCGCGAACGCCGGGTGGACGGTGGTCTACGCGGCGCACGCTCGCCAGCTGAGGACCGAGGGCGTGGAGTTCGTCCGGGTGCGCGTCTCGGACGACGGGGCGCCGCTGAATCTCACCACCGCGCTCATCATGCGTGCCGATGCCCCGGCCCGCCGGCTTCGTCCGCTGCTGGACGCGTGCGCCGAGGCGGCGGGCACCGATCTCGATTCCTGATCGCTGCGATAGCGCATCGGGTCTGGTTCGGCGCGCTCCCGCCGGGTTGAGTGGATCACGACGGTCCCGCTCCGCGCGTCGCACCGCGGGGCGGGCCGTTCGCCGCATCGCACATACATAACAGGGAGCTGCTATGCCCATCGTGACCGTGCTGCAGGGACCGCGCGACACCGAGCTCAAGCGTGACCTGGTCGCACGCATCACCGACGCGTTCGTGGACGCGTACAAGATCCCGGCGGACTCCGTCCAGGTCTGGATCCAGGAGACGGCGCCGGAGAACTGGAGCGTCTCGGGCAAGCTGATCGCCGACGCCAAGTAGGCAGCCGGCCGGCGGCCATCGGACGCCGGCCGGCCGGTCGCCACCTTCGATCCGCCTCGTCCGGCTCGCGGCCGAGGCAGACATCCGCTCGATCCGCGAGCCCCTGCCGACCTCGCTTCGGCAGGGGCCTTGCGCATACAGGAACACGGTGCGCGCGGACCGGGGCACCACACCGGGCCGCTGACGACACGTCGCCTGGCAGCGCCGCCCGGCGCGCACCCTCGTCCGCGCGCACCCTAAAAACCTGGAAGGAAGGCGTATCAGGGTTCATAGTTTAGGACGTACGTCAGAAATCTGCGACGGAAGGGGCCCGCTCGTGGACACTCTCATCGAGCACAAGCCAACGCGGCAATTCATCCGAAAGGAAAGAGCGCGCCTCCCGGAGGCCCAGTGCACGGTGCTCCTCGTCGAACGCTTTCCGCTGATGCTGCGGGCGCTGCAGAGCGCGCTCGAATCGGTCGACGGGCTCACCGTGGTCGGCACCGCGGACAGCGCACCGAAGGCGATGGAACTGTACTATCGCCTCCGGCCCGGCCTGGTGATCACCGACTGGACACTGGACGAGCCGGGTGACGGGGGCAGGCTGAGCCGGAACCTGAAGAACCAGCCCGACCCGCCGCGGGTCCTGCTGTACTCCAGCAGCAACCAGCTCGACGTGCTCGCGGCATGCCTCAACGGCGCAGCGGACAGCTTCGTGTACCGCAAGGCGGACGCGAAGCAGCTTCTCGAGGCGATCACCGAGACCCGCCGCGGCGTGCCGACCTGGTATCTGGGCGGTCACGTCCGGGATCCGACCAGGCAGATCGTTCCCGGATCGGACGCCGGGGCGGTGGCCGGGCAGCTCACCGCGCGCGAATCACAGGTCCTGGAACTGCTGCTGCGCCGCTACTCCAACGCGGAGATCGCGGACGAGTTGTATCTGGCTCATCAGACGGTCAAGAACTACGTCAGCACGATCCTGCAGAAGCTGGATGTCTCCTCCCGCCGTGAGCTGCTTTCCTCGCGGCAGCGCTGACGAGCGCGAAGGCCATGGCCCGGCCGTGCGCTGCGCCTGACGCGCGAACGCCGGGTGCGCCGGATCTGTCGGTCTCGCTCATGCAAGGGCGCATGAGGGAGACAGATCCGCGGCGGCCGACCGAGCGACAAGCATTCCCGCTCGCCCTTCCGGAAGGCGGCCGCCATGTCCGAACTGTCACGCAGAACCTTCCCCGGCACAGTCACCGGCGCCGCAGTCACCGGCACCGCCCTGCCCGCTTCACCGGCGCACGCGTCGAGCGCACCGGAGGTGACACGGCGTCACGGGGACCTGCGCGACATCAAGCACGTGGTGGTCCTGACATCTGGAAGACATACCAGGGTTCTGACGACTATGGCGACAACGCCCTGCAGTACTGCGAGAAGTTCGCCCGGTACGACCCCGGCCAGGGCGGTACCGCCGCGCCCGGCGACCCGGCGAGCGCGGAGCCCGCGCCGTCAGGCGCGGCAGGCGTCGCGCACCTGTTGCCCGCCGTGCGTAACCCTCCTACGTTGGTGAAAGGAGGATGACGCATGCAGGTTGATGTGGTGGTCGAGATCCCGGCCGGCTCGCGCAACAAGTACGAGATGGATCACGCCCGCGGCCGCATCCGTCTCGACCGGATGCTGTTCACCTCCACCCGCTACCCGGCCGACTACGGCTACCTGGAGGGCACCCTGGCGCCCGACGGCGACCCGCTCGACGCGCTCGTGCTGACCGGGGAACCCTCCTTCCCCGGCGTGCTGATCTGCGCGCGGCCGATCGGCATGTTCCGGATGCGCGACGAACGCGGCCAGGACGACAAGGTTCTGTGCGTCCCGGCCGGCGACCCGCGCCAGGCGCGCCTGCGGGATGTCGAGGACCTGCCCGCCTTCGACCGGATGGAGATCCAGCACTTCTTCCAGGTCTACAAGGACCTGGAGCCCGGCAAGAGCGTCGAGACGGCGTGCTGGGCCGGCCGCGCCGCCGCCGAGGCCGAGATCGAATCCTGCCACCGCGCCGCGGC
Source organism: Actinocrinis puniceicyclus (assembly GCF_018283645.1). Lineage (GTDB taxonomy): Bacteria > Actinomycetota > Actinomycetes > Streptomycetales > Catenulisporaceae > Actinocrinis > Actinocrinis puniceicyclus. Next base: position 25,160 of record NZ_JAGSXH010000049.1, read on the forward strand.
GCGCCGCTGACACGTACGCCGCCGACCCGGCGTCCCAGGCGCATCAGGAGCGTGCGACCACCGGCGAAGCGATCGATGTCCAGCGGGGCCGAGACGCCGGCCCGGAGCGTGTGCGCAGGCCGGCCGCGTGGAGATCGAGCTCTGATAAAGTTACCACATGTCTGAGTGCACTGGATCATCACCCATGGTTCCATCCGGTGATACCCACGGGAGCAGTGTCGGCCGATGACGGAGACCTCACCAACACGCAGCGGTCTTGACGCGCCCGCCGCCGCCTCCGCCGCCGCGTTGCTCGTGCTGGCGGTCACCTGCGGGGCGCAGTTCATGGTCGTCATCGACGACACCGTGGTCAACGTAGCGCTGCCTTCCATCCGCACCGACCTGGGCTTCGGCACCGCCGGGCTCGCCTGGGTGGTGGACGCCTACCTCCTGCTGTTCGGCGGCTTCCTGGTGCTCGGCGGCCGGTGCGCGGACGTCTTCGGCCGCCGCCGGGTCTTCCTGCTCGGCCTCGCGCTGTTCACCCTGGCGTCGCTGGCCTCGGGCCTGGCCCGCGACTCGGCCACGCTGGTGGTGGCGCGCGGCGTACAGGGCCTCGGCGCGGCGCTGCTCAGCCCGGCCGCGCTCAGCATCCTGGTGGCGTCCTTCAGCGATCAGCAGCAGCGGCGGCGCGCGCTGGGCGTCTGGGGCGGACTGCTGGGCATCTCGGGCACCAGCGGCGTGCTGCTCGGCGGCGTCATCACCGACACCATCGGCTGGCGCTGGGTGTTCTTCGTCAACGTGCCGGTGGGCGCGCTGCTGGGCGCGCTCGCCCTGACCAGGCTGCCCGCGATGCGCCGGCGCGACGGCGGCGGGGAGCCGCTGGACGGCCTGGGCGCCGGCCTGATCACCGCCGCCGTGCTGCTCCTGGTCTACTCCATCATCTCCACCGACCACCGCTCGTGGGGATCGCCGTGGACGATCGGCGGACTGGTCGGGGCGGCGGCGCTGCTCGCGCTGTTCGTGCTGCGTCAGCGCACCGCGCCGGCCCCGGTGATCCGGCTCGGAATGCTGGCCAAGCGAGAGGTCGGGCTCGCCGACGTCATCACCGTGCTGGCCGCTTCGTCGATGTTCGCGGTGTTCTTCTTCGTCACGCTGTACATGCAGACGGTCCATCGCTGGTCGCCGCTGCGCACGGGAGTGTCCTGGGCGCCGTTCGGTGTGACGCTGGCGGTGTTCACCGGCGCGTGCACCCGTCTGATGCCGATACTCGGCGCGCGCGTCCTGGTCACGCTCGGCCTGCTGTCCGCCTCGGGCGGCCAGCTGCTGCTGTTGCGCACCTCCGCCTCCGGGTCGTACGCCGGGCAGTTGCTGCCCGCGCTGCTGCTGTGCGCGGCCGGGTTCGGGCTGGCGATCCTGCCACTGCTCGCGGGCGCGGTCGGCGCGGTGGACGCGGCGGAGTCCGGGGCGGCCTCCGGTGTGATCTCCATGGCCCAGCAGGTCGGCGGCGCGATCGGGCTGGCGGTGCTGGCGACCGTGGCCAGCGACCGCCTCTCCCACCAGCTCGCGTCGGGGACCGATCCGCTCACCGCCGCGGTCGGCGCCTTCCACACGGCGTTCGGGGTCGCGGCCGCCCTCACCGCCTGCGACCGCTCGATCCGAGGCCGGGTCAGCTCAGCTGCGGCGGCGGGTCCTCGGAGCTCGCGCCGCGCAGCCGCCGCCTGCCTTCCCGCGCGAGAGCCAGGGAGAACGCCACGGACTGCCGGAACGTCCCGTGCGACTTCGGCGGGGAAGGCAGTTCGTGCGGGTCGCACACCACGTCCAGCAGCGTCGGCCCGCTGCGCTCAAGCGCGGAACGCAGCGCCGGTTCGAGCTCCTCGTAGCGCGTGATGCGCACGCCGTGCACGCCGCACGCGCGCGCATAAGCCGCCAGATCTCCGTTGACGAGCGCGGACCCGTACTCGGGCCAGCCCATGATCTCCTGTTCGTACTTGATCGCGCCGAGCTTGCCGTTGTTGAACACCACGATCGTGACCGGCAGTTCGGCAGGCGCGGCGGAGGCCAGTTCCGCCATGGTGATCGCGATGCCGCCGTCCCCGACCGCCGCGACGACCGGCCGGCCGTTCGTGCCGACGGCGCTGACGGCGAGAGCCGCCGGCATGGCGAACCCCATCGTGGCGAACGAACTGGTCCACACGAAGTTCTGGCGGCCGGTCAGGAACCGGTAGAGCCAGAGCGTCACCAGGCCCACATCGACGGTCACCACCGGCCGGCGGTCCATCTGGTCGCTGAGAACGCCGAGCGTGCGCGCGATCGCGGAGGGCGGGATCGGCCGCTGCCCGCGCGGCTGCTTCGGCGGCCGCTGCCGGAAGCGGGCGAACTCCTCGCGGCGCGCGGCACGGAACTTCTCGCGCGAGGCCCTGGCCTCAGCCTTCGAACCGTGCTCCGCGGCGCAGACGCCGGCCAGCAACAACTCGACGGTGTCGCGCACCGATCCGCACAGGCCGACATCCACGCCCGCGGACACGGCCACCGGATCGGTGTCCACCCGGATGATCTTGCAACCGGAGGGCAGGTCGAACGCCTGGCCGCGGTTGGAGACACCGAGAATCAGCAGGGTGTCACAGCCTTCGAGCGTGCGCAGCGCGGAGCGGTGACCGGATGAGCCGATCGCGCCGGCCATCGCCGGGTGGTCGTCGGGAACGAGCCCGCGCCCCGGCATCGTGGTCACGATCGGCGCGGCCAGCTTCTCGCACAGCTGTGAGATCTGCTCGGCCGCTCCCCCGGCACCCCGGCCGGCCAGGACCGCGCAGCGCCGCGCGGCCAGCAGGGCGCCGGCCGCCTGGGCGATCGACGCGGTACCGGGCACCAGCGCGGGAACCGCCGCGACCGCGGGCAGGACCGCCTCGGTGAGCGCGGGCGGTTCCACCGGCGTGCCGAGGTCCGCGGCGTCGACCTCCAAGTGCACCACCGTGCGCCGCTGCAGACACAGCGCGAGCGCGTCGCGGGCGGCGGCGAGCGACGCGGCGTTCGGCGTGACCCGGACGCTGACGGCAGCGGCTGCGGCCAGCAGCCGGCCGGAGTCGACCAGGCCGGCCTCCCGCTCGCCCCGGGCGACGGTGAGCACCGCCACGGGGGCGTGGTCGTAGGCCGCGTCGAACAGGCCGTTGAGCTGGAGCACCAGGTCGTGTCCGCTGGCGACGAGGCAGAGCGTGGGCGCGTTCGTCCACTTGGCGGTCGCGGAGGCCATCATCGCGGCCGATTCCGCGGTCATCGTCGTGGTCAGCACGCGCCGTTCGTGCGCGCTCCACCGCTCGGCGACCGGTTCGGTCAGCGCGTCGGCGGCGCGGAAGGCGCGGGTGACTCCGGCGGCCTCGATCAGCTCCACGAGACGGGCCGCGAACGAATCCGGGCGCGCATCGGCCTGCCGGGCCGACCCGTCGGCGCCGCGCGCGGTCACCGTCTCGCGCGACGGCGCACCGGCTTGCACGCACAGCACCCCGGCCGCGCCCGCGGTGATCGCCGCGATGTCCTCGGCCGCGCCGACGCGCCGCGCCGGAAGGTCGCAGGCCGCTGCGAAATCGGCGAAGTCGATCGAGGCGCCGTTGCCGCGCGCGGTGGCGCCCTCGACGCAGACCGCCGTGACAGGCAGGCGGTAGCGGCGGATGGTCAGCAGTTCCGCCATCGACTCGGCGAACCCGTCCGGTTCGGTCAAGGCGACGCTGGCGCGGCCCGGGCATGCGAACGCCGCGCCTATCGCGCCGGGCACCGCGTAGCCGCGCGCCGAGTAACCGAACGAGGAGGTGACCCGGCGCTCGCGCAGCGGCAGGTGGCGGAAGACCGCGTCGAGCAGCGCTCCGGGCTGGCAGGAGATGACGGCGTCGTGCGGGAGCGACGCGTCGAGCCGCTCCCAGAAAGCGCGCTGTGCGGGGTCCTCCGGCTCGACCAGGCTCTCCTGCGCGCGCCGCAGCAGCGGGTTCTGCGCGGCCGGCTCGGCGGTCTTGGCCAGCAGGTCCAGATACTCCAGCTCGTGGCCGAGCAGCCGCAGGGTGCCTGCGCACGGCGGCTCGGCGACGTCGAACCAGGGCCCGATCTGCACGGCGGGACGGCCGGCCATCAGGGTACGCATCGCTGCGGTGAGCGGACCGACCGCCACGACCACCGCGGTGCGCAGCAGGTCCCGCGCGGCCTCCCACAGCGGGCCGGTCACCCGGAAAGCCGGCTGTTCACCGGGTTCCCGCAGATGCCCCATGCCTTCCGGCAGTAGCAGGATCGGCGCGCCGAGCCGTGCGGCCAGCGCGTCGAAGGCCTCGGACAGCCCCGCGCCGCAGTCGCCGACCAGGATGACGGCGGGACCGGCGGAAAGCAGCGCGGCAGCCGGCCGCAGCAGCGATTTGTCCAGCACCGGTGTGGTCATCGCGGCGTGCGGGGTGAAGGCCGCGGGTTGGCCGCGCCGCGCTCGGGCGAGTACGTCGCCGGGCAGGTCGAGGTGCACCGGCCCGCGCCGGTGCAGGGCGCGGGCGTGCGCCGCGCCGATGATCGCGGCGGCGTCGGCGTCGAGGACGAGCCGGCTGCTGAGCGTGGCGTCGTCGAACAGCCGGCGCGAGTCGATCTCCTGGAACGCCTCCGTGCCCAGGGCCGGAACGTGGACCTGTCCCGCGGCGATCAGAAGCGGCGCGCGATCGGCGCGCGCATCGTAGGCGCCGGACAACAGATGCGTCGCTCCCGGTCCCGCGGTGCCCATGCACATGCCGATCCGACCGGTCAGCTTGGCGTACGCCGACGCGGCGAGCGAACCGGAGCCCTCGTGCCGCACGCCGATGAGCCGCAGATCCGCGCGCTTGCGCAGCGCGTCCACGATCGGGTTGATCGATTCCGCCGGCATGCCGAACACCGGGACGGGTTGCTGCGCGTCCGCCTCGGCGGCTTGAGCGTAGAGGTCGACGAGCAGGTCGCATACCCGCGCGGAGCCGCGCAGTTCGGCCCCGAGGCTCGCGTTGGCTTGCATCAGGATTCTCCTGATTCCGTGGAGTTGGCTGTCCGCGCCGCCGCCGAGCCGCCCTCGGGCGCCGGTCGTGGCCCGTTCGGAGACTCGAGCGGCTTGTAGGCGAGGTGGAGGGTGGCGATCCCGCCGGTCAGGCGGCGCCATTGGTACTGCTCGAAGCCTTGGCCGCGCAGCAGTCTCTCCACGGCCTCGCGCCCGCGGTAGTGGACGATCTCCTCGCGCAGGTGCCGGTAGCCTTCACCGCCGCGCAGCCGGCCGGCCAGTCGCAGCGCGCCCAGCGCGCCGAGGTAGACGGAGCGCAGTGGCTCGCGGTCGGGCATGGACAGTTCCAGCAGCACGAGCCGGCCGCCCGGCCGCAGCACGCGGCTCAGTTCCGCGGCGCAGGCGTGCCGGTCGGGCATGTCGTCGATCGCGAAGGAGATGGTGGCCGCGTCGACGCAGGCGTCCGCGAGGGGAAGGCGCATCGCGTCGCCGCGCGTCAGCGTTATCGCAAGCGATTGATCGCGTCGCACGCGCTGCCCCGCGACCTGGAGCATGGTGGCGTTCAAGTCGCAGCCGACGACGCGTGCGCCCTGCGGCAGGCGTTTGGCGATCTCGATGGCCAGCGCGCCGGTGCCGGTCGCCACGTCCAGCACCGTGCCGCCCGGCGGCACCTGGACCAGTCGCGCCGCGCTGCGGCGCCAGTAACGGTCCCTGCCGAGGCTCAGCAGCCGATTGAGCGCGTCGTAGCGCGGCGCGACCCGGTCGAAGAGGGTCTGCGGCGTGCGGGGGCGCGCGGCGGCGACGCCGGAGGCGCCCGGCTGCCCGGTCGCGGCGTCGGAGTCGCGGCGCGAGTCGATCATCAGCAGGTCGCTGGCGATCAGCACGAGGCCGCCGGCCGCGATGACGGCGACGCTGCGCCAGGTGGGCGCCTGCAGCAGCAGCACCGAGGCCACGAAGCCGCTGGAGACGACCATGTCGGTGCGCAGCACGGCGTTGGCCGCGCCGGCGTCCTGCGCGCGCACCAGGCGGGCGCATTGCACCAGCGCCACGGCGCACCACGGCAGGCACAGCAGCATCCGCGGCGGCGACCAGCCGCCGGCCACCAGCGCGACGACGGCGAGATAGGCGACCATGGTGGCGGCCGCGGCGAACCGCGCGGCGCTGAGCCGGGTGGGGAAGACGGTCGCCGAGGTGCGCAGCCCGGCGGCGCGGTCGCCCTCGTAGTCGGGGACGTTCTTGAACGTGCCCTTCGCGAGGAACCAGAGCGTCAGGTAGACCAGCATCGCCACGAACGCGTGGTCGCGGGTGAACGGCGGCATCGTGGTGTCGCTGAGCCAGCCCGATATGAACGGGAAGACCACCGCCTGCGCGAAGACGTACAGGCCGAGCACCGGCCGCGCCTTCATGCGCAGCGGCGGGAACGAGTACTGGTGCAGGCCGATCACCGCGAGCGCCATGTAGACGAAGAACGTCGTGCTGAATGCCAGCGAAGACAACAGCATGAAAGCGTTGACGCCTATCAGAACCAGGCGCATTCTCGGGGCACCGAGCTGTGCGTAGAGCCATACTCGGCCCGGCAGATTGCGGCAATCCTCCTCAAGGTCGGTATAGGTGTTGTGCAGGTTCGCGGAAAATCCGATGAGGAAGCCGAGCAGCGCGCCCAGGAGAAGTTTCGGAGAAAAACCGGCATCTGTGTAGGAATAGCCAAGAAAATACGCGATGAGTCCGGGCACGCAGGTTCGCGGCCGGCCCAGCATGATGATGATCCGCAATTGCCGGATCAGGCCGACCTCGGCCGAGGTCGGCACCCCGCGGCGCACCACGGTCGCCTGCTGGGTGCTGGTCATCGCGAGGAACTGCTCGAAGGTGAGCGTGTCGCCGTCGGCCATCGTCGAGGTCATCGGCGCCGCTCCAGCACGCCCATGGCCAGCGCGCGCAGCATCGCGCCGGCCGCCGTGTCCAGCTCGCCGGCGCAGGATTCCACCGCCTGGCAGGCACTCTGGGTGTGCCGCTCGGCGAGCTGGCCGGCCAGGGCGATACCGGCGCCGCCGCGCACCAGCTGCAGCGCGCCGTCCAGCTCCCTTTCGGTGGGCACCCGCCCGAGGTAGTCGACGAGGCTCGGCGTGTGCCGGATCGCGTGGATGACCGGCAGCGCGTAGACGCCCTGCGCGATGTCGTTGCCTGCGGGCTTTCCCAGCTGCTCGCTCGTGGCCGTCAGGTCGAGCACGTCGTCGACGATCTGGAAGGCCATGCCCAGGTGGTGCCCGAAGGACTCCAGCGCGTCGGCGGCCTGCCGGCTCAGTCCCGTCTCGATCGCGCCGAGCCGGCAGGAGGCCGCGATCAGGCGGGCGGTCTTGCCCGCGATCGAGGACAGATATGCCTGCTCGTCGCGGTCGATGCGGTACTGCGACGCGGTTTCCCGCGCCTGCCCGTCACAGAGCGTGCGCAGTGTCCCGGTCAGCAGCTTGGCCTGCTGCGTGCCCAGGTCCGCCGCCATGTCGAGGGATTCGCTGATCAGTACGTCGCCGACGAGGACGGCGGTCAGGTTGCCCCAGCTCTCGTTGACGCTGGGCACGCCGTGGCGCACGGCCGCCTCGTCCATCACGTCGTCGTGCACCAGGCTGCCCAGATGCAGCAGCTCCACGGCCGCGGCGGCCTTGATCACGCGCTCGCCGACCGGGCCGCCGCCGCTTCGGGCGTAGCCGCAGGCGAGCGTGAGCAGGGGACGCAGCCGTTTGCCCGGCACGGCGACCGCGCGCATCGCGTCGGCGAACATCGCCGACGCGCCGTCGAACGCCCCGCGCAGGGACTCCTCCACGCGGTCGAGATCGCGGCCGAGCGTCTCGGCGCCGACGAACCCCGCGACCACCTGGTGCGCGGAGGTCCAGTTCGGCTTCGGCGGCGGCGCGTACGGCGCCGCCGCGGCGGCCTCTAAAAGATCAATGGATATTTCGCCGCTGTCTGTCGACATGCGCAAATCTCCAGCCTCATCTAGAACCGGTGATGCGGTCAGGTGATGCGGTGACGTGCCCGCTCAGCCCCCGTTCGGCTGAATTTCGCGAAAGCCTAGCGATTCACGGCACTGAGTCGCAAGACCGTTGCGCGCACCGTCGACGTCTGATACCGTCGGCGGCGCTTCGGGGTTTTTTATGTGACGTGTCCGCGCAGCTGCGTATTTCTCACTTGTACGCTGTCTATGGCGTTTTTGTGCACGGCCCGGCGCGCCAGTCGGCGTTAGTTGAATTCATGGGGTTCGCTTTGCGGTCATCACCAGAACACGGCGAGTTCTCCGACCTTCCGATCGGGCGCGTCGGCGGACATCTGCTGCCGTTCCGCAAGGACCCGCTGGCCTTCCTCGACGCGGCCCGGGCGCACCGCGGCGCGGTGCCGCTGCGCCTGGGACCGCGCAAGGCGCTGCTGCTGACCGATCCGGACCTGGCCGCGCAGGCGCTGACCGCCGACTACGGACATTTCCACAAGGGGCAGGGCCTGCAGTCCGCGCGCCAACTCCTGGGCGACGGCCTGCTGCTGAGCGAGGACGACACGCACCGGCGCCAGCGCAAGCTCGTGCAACCCGCCTTCCAGCCCCGGCGCATCGAGCAGTACGGGCCGATCGTCACCGACTGCGCGCAGCGCCTCATGACGGACTGGAAACCCGGCGACCGGATCGATCTGAGCAAGTCGATGACGGCGCTCACGCTCGTCGTGGTCGCCAGATCGCTGTTCGCCTCCGTGATCGACGACCAGGTCGCGCAGCTGTCCGCGGCGATGGACGTGATGATGGCGAGCTTCAGCCGCCACCTCTCGCCGTTCGCCCCGCTGCTCTTCCGCCTGCCGCTGCCGGCCACCCGCCGCTACAACGCGGCGGCGCAGTCGCTCGACCGGGACATCAGGAACCTGATCGGCCGGCGCGCCGAGCACGGCTCGGCGGCGGGCGACCTGCTGGGCGACCTGATCGCGGCGCGCGACGGAGCGCGCGCGATGGGCCCGCAGCAGCTGCGCGACGAGGTGATGACCCTCCTGGTGGCCGGGCACGAGACCACCGCCAACGCGCTCGCCTGGACGCTGTACCTGATCGCCGGGCATCCGCACGTGGAGGAGCGTGTGGCGCAGGAGATCCGCTGCGTCGTGGGCGACGGCGTGCCGACCGTGCAGGACCTGGGCCGGATGCCGTACCTGCGTCAGGTCATCGAGGAGTCGCTGCGTTTGATCCCGCCGGTCTGGCTGGTCAGCCGCAGGAGCCTGCACGACCAGAGCTTCGGCGAGCATCCGGCGCCCCGTGACACGCTGGTGCTCGTCTCGCAGTACGTCATGCACCGCGACGAGCGCTGGTTTCCCGATCCGAACGCGTTCGACCCGGACCGTTGGGCGCCCTCCGCGCACGGCGAGCGGCCGCGCTTCGCGTACATCCCGTTCGGCGCGGGGCGCCGGGTGTGTGTCGGGGCGTCCTTCGCCAACATCGAGATGGGCCTGGTGCTGGCGAGTCTGCTGGCCCGCTGGAGCTTCCGCCTGCCGGCCGGGTTCACGCCGCAGATCCAGCCCCTGATCACGCTTAGGCCCGCGCACGGGATACCGGTCAGCATCGAGGCCCGCGTCTGATCGCGCACGGCGTGCCCGCACCGTCGACCCAGGAGGAATCTCATGCCGGCGTCCGCACAGGCGCGCTTCGCCCCGCCGTCCCACGACGCGCCGAACGCGGGGGCCGGCGAACCGATCGCCCTGGCGAGCAACGAGTCGCCGTTCGGACCGCTGCCGTCGGTCGCGCAGGCCATCGCCCGCGCCGCGACCCGGGTGAATCGGTACCCTGACATGGGTTCCGCCGAGTTGGCCGGCCGGCTGGCGCTGCGCTACGGCGTGGCCGCCGAGCAGATCGCGCTCGGCGCCGGCTCGGCGGCGCTGTGCCTGCAGCTGGTGCGGGCCGCCTGCCCGCGCGGGGACGGCGAGATCGCGTTCAGCTGGCGCTCCTTCGAGGCCTATCCGCTGTTCGCGGCCATCGCGGGAGCCGGGCAGCGGCGCGCGCCCCTGGGCGCGGACCACGCCCCGGATCTCGGCGCGCTGCTCGCCGCCCTCTCGCCGGCCACGCGCCTGGTGTTCGTGTGCACGCCGAACAACCCGACCGGCGTCGCCGTGCGGGCCGCGGACCTCGACGCGTTCGTCGAAGCGGTGCCGCCCGGTGTCCTGATCGTGCTGGACGAGGCGTACCGCGAATTCGTCGACGACGACACCGCCGCGGACGCAGTGGCGACGGCCAGGCGCTGGTGGAGCCGAGGCCGGGACAACGTCGCCGTGCTGCGCACGTTCTCCAAGGCGTACGGCCTGGCCGGGCTGCGCATCGGGTACCTGATCGCCCCGCCCGCGGTCGCCGACGCGGTTCGCCGCGGCGCCCCGCCGTACGACGTCAGCGCGCTCGCCCAGGCGGCCGCGCTGGCTTCGCTCGACGCGGACCGGGAGTTGGCCGAGCGTTGCGGGGTCATCACGCACGAGCGGCGGCGGGTTCGCGAGGCGCTGATCGAAGCGGGCTTCGACGTGCCGGCGAGCCAGGCCAACTTCCTCTGGCTGCCGCTGGCCGGGCGCGCCACCCGGTTCGCCGAGCACTGCCTGCGGCGCGGCGTGCTGGTCAAAGCCTTCGCCGAGGACGACGGCGTGCGCGTGACGATGGGATCGGCCCGGGAGAACGACGCCTTCCTCGCGGCCGCCGCCGACTTCCCGCGCGGTTGAGCCCGCACGCGCGTGAGCCGGTTTCCCCTCTTCCCATCCACGGCGCGAGCGGCACCGCGGCCGCGGCCGCAGCCCCGGCATGTTCAATGAAGGCTGCATCGAAGGCTGCGAAGCCGGGGCGAAGGGCCGCGGCGGGAAGGTCAGCTCGCCCGCGGCGCGCGAGCGGACGCGGCGAAGTGCCGCCCCAGCATCGCGTTGACCTGCGCGGCGTGGTCCGCCAGGAAGAAGTGGCCGCCGCGGTAGATCTGAAGTTCGAACGCCCCGGTGGTGTGCCGGCGCCAGGCGTCGGCCTCGGCGATGGTGGTCTTGGGGTCGCCGTCGCCGGTCAGAGCGGTGATCGGGGCGGCCACCGTGACGCCGGGCGGGCACCGGTAGTTCTCGGCCGCGGCGTAGTCGGCGCGCAGGGCCGGAATGGCCGCGCGCATCATCTCCTCGTCCTGCAGCACGAGCGCGGCGGTGCCGTCGAGACTGCGCAGTTCGGCGAGGATGCCCGCGTCGTCGCGGCGGTGGACGCACTCCTCGCGGTGAGCCGAGGGCGCGCGGCGGCCGGAGACGAACAGGTGGTCCGGGATCCGGCCGGCGGCCTGGCGGCGGCGGGCCACCTCGAACGCCAGCAGGGCGCCCATGCTGTGGCCGAACAGGGTCAGCGGCAACTCGGGCTGGCGATCCAGCACCTCATGGACACGGTCGGCCAGCTGCTGCATGTCGCTGATCGCGGGTTCGCCGCGACGGTCCTGGCGGCCCGGGTACTGCACGGCGACGACGTCCACCGACGGGTCCAGCGCCATGGCCACCGGGCGGAAGTACGCGGCCGAACCACCCGCGTAGGGCAGACACACCAGCCGCGCGGCCGGGTCCCGGGCGGGGCGGTAGCGCCGGCACCACGGATCGTCGGAGGAAGACTGCGACACAACGCTCCCCGTAGTCGCGAAAGCCGCGACGGATGTCAATGTTCTGTGCCACCGGGGGTGGCGCCACGATGCTATCCGCGCCCGGCGAGGCCGCTCAACTGTCGGAAATCCGCAGTTGAACACCCCCGGAACGGACCTGTGGGCTGTTTGCGGACACTCCGGGAGCCCGCGGCGGCGCGCCCGCGCACCCGGGGCGGCGTTGTTCGCACCGCGGCGGATAGGAGATGCTTTCACGGTCAGCCGGTCCGATCCGAGAGGCAAAGGCGCGTCGCCATGGAAACCGACCTGCCCTTCATCGACGAGCACCAGGTGGTCGTCGCGGCGCCCGCGGCGGTGGTGTGGCAGTCGTTGACCGCCCGGATCATCAAGACCCGGCTCGGGGTCAGCGAGGCGTTCGCGCGGGCGGTCGCCGCGCGGCCGAGCGAGGCGACCGGCACGCTGCTGGACGAGGGCTCGACCATGCCCGGTTTCGCGGTCGCCGAGTGCGTGCCCGGCGACCATCTCACTTTGGTCGGCAGCCACCGCTTCTCCCGGTATGTGCTGCGGTTCGGCCTCACCGAGCAGCCGGGCGGCACGGTGCTGTCCGCGCGCTCGAACGCCGAGTTCCCCGGGCTGCCCGGCCGGGCCTACCGGCAGTTCGTCATCGGGTCCGGCGGTCACCGGGTCCTGGTCGGCCGACTGCTGCGCTCGGTCGCCCGCTCGGCCGAGCGCCGCGCGGCCGGCTGAACGGTCCCGATCAGCCGACGGCGTGCCGCTCGGCGGCGGCCGTCGGGCGGCCGACACCGGCCTCGGCCTCGGGCTCGAGCGGCGTGCGCCCCGCGGTGATCAGCAACAGGGTCAGCCCGCCGGCCAGCCCGCAGGCGGTCATGAACAGAAACGTCCGATGGAACGCGGCCACGTCCGGGTGCACGGCCAGCACGGCGGCGACGGCGGCCACGCCCAGGGCCAGCCCGACCTGCCGGCACATCGAGACCATCGCGGTGCCTGTGGCGAATCGCTCGGGCGGCAGCGGCAGCGTGGCGGCGCCGGAAAGGCTCGGCAGCGCCAGGCCGGAACCGATGCCGGCGATGATCCCGGCCGGCAGGAACGTGCCGAGATAGTCGGGGTGCGCGCCCGGCGCGGTGGCCCACAGCACGCCGCCGGCGGCGAACAGCACGCTGCCGGCGAAGCCGACCGGCCGCGCGCCGTACTTGGCGGCCAGTATTCCGCCGGGCACGGCGAAGAAGGCCGCCGCGATCGGGCCCGCGGAGATCTCCAGTCCCGCGCGCAGCACCGAGTGTCCCCATATCTGGGTGAGGAACAGCGTCGAGGCCAGGATCATCGCGCCGAACCCGGCGAAGAAGAACGCCGTGGCGAGGTCGGCCAGTGCCACGGTGCGCACCCGGAAGACGGCCGGTTCGATCACCGGGGCCGGGTGCCGGAAGGCGCGCCGCGCGCTGAAGACGATGCCCAGACCGCCCAGCGCGAACAGGCCGAGCACCCGGGGGCTGTGCCAGCCCCAGCTTTGGCCCTGCACGATCGCGGCGACCACCGCGCCCACCGTCGCGGCGAGCACCAGCGCGCCGAGCGGGTCGGATCCCGAGGCGTGCTCCTCGCGGACCTCGCGCAGCGTGCGGATCCCGATCAGCACGGTCAGCGCGCCGATGGGCAGGTTGACGATGAACACCCACCGCCAGTCGATCTGCACCAGCAGGCCGCCGATCGGCGGTCCGAGCGCCGCGGCGGCGCCGCCCATCGCCGACCACAGCCCGATCGCGGCGCCGCGCTTGTTCGGCGGGAACAGCGGCAGAAGCAGGCCGAGCGAACTGGGCAGCATCAGCGCGCCGCCCACGGCCTGCAAGACGCGCGCGGCGACCAGCAGTCCGAGCGAGTCGGCGGCCGCGCACGCCGCCGACGCCACGGTGAACAGCGCCAGTCCGATCAGGTAGGCGCGCTTGCGCCCGGACCGGTCCGCCCAGCGGCCGGCCGGCATCAGCAGCGCGGCGAACGTGATCGCGTAGGCCGACAGCACCCAGGACAGGCCGCTCAGCGTCGCGGACCGGAACGTGCGGCCCAGGTCGGGAAACGCGATGTTGACGATGAAAAGGTCCAGCGACGAGACGAACACGCCGATCAGGACCACGGCGATGGACAGGCCGCGGCGCGGCGCGGGCGGGGGCGCGGCGGCGGTCCGCGCGCCGGTCTGTGCGGTGGCGTCGGGGTTGCTCACGAGCACCTCTCGGTCCGGTTCGCTGGGCCGTTTTCCGGCAGTGTAGCGTTAGAAGTAAGTAGTAACTACTATGAGGCGGCCATGGAGAACGAACGTTCCACCGCGGCGCGACGACGGGCCCAGGCGGTCGCGTCGGCGATGCGGGTGTTCGCCGACCAGGGGCTGACCACGTCCGCCGTCCAGCAGATCGCCGACGAGATCGGCGTGTCCCAGCCGTACGTGTTCCGGCTGTTCGGCAGCAAGCAGGCGCTGTTCCTGGCCTGCCTCGACGAACTGGTCGAGCGGGTGTGCGTGGTCTTCCGCGCCGCGGCCGCGGCGTCACCGGCCGACCCGCTCCTCGCCATGGGCGAGGGTTTCCGCGATCTGGTTTCCGACGGTGTGGTCAGCGGCCTGTGGTTGCAGGCGTGCGCCGCGGCGCGGCGGGACGAGGTGGTGGCGCGCCGCTGCCGCTCGGCGCTGGCCGAGGTGTTGGCGCAGGCCGACACGCTGACCCGGGCCGGGTCCGGCGAACTGGCCGGTTTCCTGGCCGACGGCTCGCTGGTGATGCTGTTGCAGGCGCTGGGCATGGACCTGAGCGGCGGAACCAGGGCCGCCGTCGATTCGCTGCGGATGGAAAGGACGAGCGCGTGAATCCGTTGCTGCTGCCCGTGATCGCCGCGCAGGGGATCTGGGTGCGTCGCCGCACCGAGGTGCTCCCGCACGCGGCCGGGCCGACCACCGGGACCGTCGGCGACCAGCGCGACGGCCGGCCGCTGCGGATCGCCGTGCTCGGCGAGTCGACGGCCGCGGGCTGCGGCGTGGACACCCACGACGAGGGTTTCACGGGCAGTTTGGCCCGCGAGCTGTCCGAGCGCTCCGGCCGGCCGGTCGCCTGGGAGGTGGTCGGGCAGTACGGCGCGACCGGCCGCCGCGTCCGCCACCGGCTGCTTCCCCGGCTCGGCGGGGACTTCGACCTGGCGGTGCTGTTGGCCGGCGCGAACGACGTGCTGGCGCGCCGTGCGCCGCGGGAGTGGCGCGAGGATCTGTGCGCGATCGTCGACGACCTTGCGGTCCGCTGCGGGCAGGTCGTCGTGGTCGGTCTGCCGCCGTTCGCCGTCTTCCCGTCGCTGCCCGGCACGCTGCGCGCCTACCTGGCCGCGCGCGCCGCGGTTTTGGACGGTGTGTCGCGGCAGGTGTGCGCGCAGCGGCCGCGGGCCACGTTCCTGACCTCCACCGACGCGATGGCCGTCGCGGCCGACTTCTTCGCCCGCGACGGCTTCCACCCCTCGGCCTACGGTTATCAGCGCTGGGCGCAGATGGTCGCCGACGGCCTGCCGGCGTAACGCGGCCCTTCACGCGCGCCGGGGGGCCGGCCCGGCGGACCGGTCCCCCCGTGACGGCGAGCGTCAGACCATTGCGGTATCGCGCACGCGGTCGCGCAGTTCGATGCGCGCGAAGTCGGCCGGCACGTTGACCACGATCCGGCTGCGGGCCCGCACCGGCGCCTGGTCGGCCACGATCAGGTCGCACTGGGTGACGATCTCGCGGATCATCGCCTTCATCTCCAGCAGCGCGATCTTGTCGCCGAGGCAGCGGATGCGGCCGCCGCCGAACGGGATCCAGGTGTACATGCCCGGCTTGGTGTTCAGGAAGCGCTCCGGCCGGAACACGTCGGGATCGTCGTAGAGCTGCGGGTCGCGGTTCATCAGGAACGCGCTGATCCACAGGTGCTGGCCGGGCTCGTACTGCACGCCGCCGATCACGATCGGCTTCTTGACCTCGCGCACGATGATGTTCGGGATGGACGGGCGCACCCGCAGCACCTCGTTGACCACCGCGGTGAGGTAGGTGTCGTTCTCGCCCTCGGCGATCTCGGCGCGCACCTTCTCCAGGACCTGCCTGTGGCGGCTGAGGTAGACGAACGCCCACGCGATCGCCGCCGCCGTCGTCTCGGTGCCGGCCAGGAAGATCGTCGTCATCTCGTCGCGGACCTCTGCGTTGGTCAGCGGCGAGCCGTCCTCGTGGGTGATGCCCAGCAGCACCGACAGCAGGTCGTCGCCGCGGAAGTTCGAGGCGCGGTGGTCCTCGATGCTCTCCAGGATCAGCGCGTCGGCCTTCTCGCGCAGCTTGAGGAAGCGGTCGACGCCGGTCGGCTTGATCGCGCGAAGGATCTTGACCCCGCGCGGCGACATCTTATGCAGCAGCATGGGCGAGGCCATGCTGTTGTTGAACCGCATCATCTCCTGGAGCAGGTCCAGCAGTTGCTCCCACTTGGCGGGCGGCCGGCCGCCGTAGATCACCTCGCGGATCACGTGCAGCGTGAACCGGTGGATGCGCGGGTGCAGCGGTTCCGCCTGGCCGCGTGGCCAGGTCGCCACGTCCTGCGTGGCCATCTCGCAGATCGCGTTGGCGATGCGGTCCAGCGCGGGGCCGTGGTAGCTGGGCATCAGCAGCTTGCGGCGGATCCGGTGCGCGTCCTCGTCGAGCCAGGCGAGGCCGGACTGGCCGGTGTACTTCTCGATGGTGGCCGAGCCGTTGCCGGTGTGCAGGACGTCCGCGGGCGCGGTGAACGCCGCCTTGATGTCCTCCGAGTCGGTCAGCACGTAAACCGCGCGCGGTGGCAGCCGGATGCTGACCTGGAACCTGGGGCCGTACTGGCTGCGGGCCTTCTCGATGAACGACTGCGGGCGGGTCCAGTAGTTCAGCAGCTGGAACACCGCGTGGCTCTTGGAGCCCGGCAGTTCGGTGGCGGGGATGGTGGCCTGCGGCGCGGGCGCGCCGTGGTCGACCGGGCACTGGCCGGCCGCGCCGGCCGCGCCGTGCCCGGCGGCGCCTCCGCCGGGACTTGTGGTGGGCAGATCCATTTCCGTCACCTTTCTCGACCTTCTGTGGTCATCTCGCGGCGCCGTGCGGCGCCGCATCTCTTGCTGTGTTCGCCGTGACGCGTCACAGGTTCAGCCACCGCTGGACCGCCTGGGCGGTCGTCGCTGCGGCGGACTCGATCAGGGCGAAGTGATCGGCGGCGATCTCGGCCTGGTCCTCGGCGAGGTCCCAGGCGGGCCAGGCGGCCGGATCGCTGTCGCCGAGCGGTTCGCCCGCCCGGATCAGCAGGCTGCGCGTGCTGATCGTGGGCGGCTTGTGTTCGGCGAGCAGGCGCATGTAGGTGCCCATGATCAGCCAGCCCGCGTCGTCGATGGCGGCCGTGTCCTGCTCGCGGCCGAGGATCTCGGACATCACCGCGGCGAAGACGTCGTCGGCCTGCGCCTGGCTGGCCGGCAGCGGTGTGTCGATCAGCACCAGGCCGGTCGGCGCGCCGCCGAGTGCTTCGAGCCGGGCCGCGATCGAATGCGCGATCACGCCGCCGGTGGAGTAGCCGACCAGCAGGAACGGCGCGTCGCCGACCGCCCGGCGGATCGAGTCGGCCAGCACCTCGACGGCCGCGTCCCAGGTCTGCGGTGCCGGTTCGCCGTCCCGGAAGCCGGGCAGCGTGCACGCGAACACCTCGCGCGAGCCGTCGAACCGGTCCGCGAACCGCATGAACTGGTGCGGGCTGGAGCCGACCACGAAGGACGGCACGCACACGACCTTGGTGGCGCCGTCGCCGGAGGCCAGCCGGGCGATGTGCCCGCCGCCTGGCAGGTCGTGCGCCGAGCTGAACGTGGGGCGGAAGCGCGAGGCTCCGGTCAGCAGCGCCGCCGCATCGGTGATCTTCCCTGTGGCGTGCGCGTTGCGCAGCAGCATGCCCAGCGTGCCCGCGCCTGTGGTCGGCGGCGATGCGGCGACCGGGCCGGCGCTCGATGCTGCGCTCTGTTCGACGGCGCCGACCTCGGTCAGCAGCAGTTGCGCGATCGCGGCCGGGCTGGGGTGGTCGAACACCAGCGTCGAGGGCAGCCGCACGCCGCTGGACTGGGTGAGCCGGTTGCGCAGTTCGACCGCGCCGAGCGAGTCGATGCCCAGGTCCTTGAACGGCCGTTGCGGTTCTACCGCCGATGCCGACGCGTAGCCGAGTACGGCGGCCACCTGCGCCAGCACCAGGTCCGTGACCACCTGCTCGCGGTCGGCCTCGGCGACGCCCGCCAGTCGCTGGGCCAGTGACCCGCCGCCTGCGGCCGCGCCCTTGGCGGGCGATTTGACCAGGCCGCGCAGCAGCGGGGGCAGCATGCCCGACCGGGCTTGCGAGCGCAGTG
>NZ_JAGSXH010000004.1 GCF_018283645.1 Actinocrinis puniceicyclus
GGCCGGTGGCGGCCGGGTCGGTTCGGGGCAGGCTGGTCACGCCAGTACTCTCAATCACGGCTGACCACTCGGTTGGTCAGGGTTCCGATGTTCTCGATGGTCACGCAGACGCTGTCGCCGATCCGCAGCGGGCCGACGCCGGAGGGCGTACCGGTGAGGATCACGTCGCCGGGCAGCAGGGTCATGGCCTCGCTCACGTGCGCGACCAGCGCGGCCACGTCGTGGATCATCTGCGAGGTGCGTCCGGCCTGCCGCAGTTCGTCGTTGACCGTGCAGGTGACGGCCAGGTCGGCGGGGTCGACCGCGGTGTCGATCCAGGGGCCGAGCGGGCAGAAGGTGTCGAAGCCCTTGGCCCGGCCCCACTGCGATTCGGCGCGTTGCAGGTCGCGCGCGGTCACGTCGTTGGCACACGTGTAGCCGAGCACCACGTCCTTCACACGTTCCCGCGGCACCTGGCGGCACAACCGGCCGATGACCACCGCGAGTTCCGCCTCGTAATGGACCTCCTTGGAGATCTCCGGATAGGCGATCGTCTCGTTCGGGCCGATGACGCTGGTGGAGGGCTTGAGGAAGGTGATGGGCACCTCGGGCACCTCGTGGCCGAGCTCCTTGGCGTGGTCGGCGTAGTTGCGTCCGATCGCCGCGATCTTGCTGGGCAGCACCGGGGCGAGCAGCCGCACCTCCTCCAGCGGCCAGGCCCGGCCGGTGGGCTGGGGCTCGGGCGTGAAGGGGTGTCCGGCCAGCTCGGCGATCACCAGCGCCTGCGGCTGCTCCAGCTCGCCCTCAACCAGCCCGAAGCGCACCGTCCCGGCGTCGGCCGCGGTGTCGGGCACGGAGAATCTCGCGATACGCACGGGTCCGAGCCTACCTGGCGGAGGGTGGAGCGACCGACGGATATACGGGCCCGGCCGGTTTACCTCTGCGCGCGCAGCAGGCCGTAGGTCACGGCGTCGACGATCGCGGTCCAGGAGGCGGCGACGATGTTCTCCTCGACGCCGATCGTGGACCAGTTGTCCTCGCCGTTGCCGGTCTCGATCAGCACGCGGGTGCGCGAGGCGGTGCCGTGGTCTCCTTCGAGTATGCGCACCTTGTAGTCCACCAGTTCCAGGCGCGCCAGGTCGGGGTAGAGCTGGCCGAGGGCCTGGCGCAGCGCGGTGTCGAGGGCGTTGACGGGACCGTTGCCCTCGCCGGTGGCGATGATCCGTTCCCCCTTGGCGTGGATCTTGACCGTGGCCTCGCTCACGTGCCGGCCGTCGGCGGTCTGCTCCACGATCACCCGCCAGGTTTCGACGGTGAAGAACTCGGTGCTCTGCGGGCCTTCGAGCTCGCTGCACAGCAGCAGTTCGAAGGACGCGTCGGCGGCCTCGAAGGAGTGGCCGCGGGATTCCAGCTCCTTGACCCGCTCGGTGATGCGGGCCACCGCGTCGCGGTCCGCGGACAGGTCGTAGCCGAGCTGGCGGCCCTTGAGTTCGATGTTGGAGCGCCCGGCCATCTCGGAGACCAGCACCCGCATGTCGTTGCCCACCACGGCCGGGTCGATGTGCTGGTACAGGTCGGGATCGGCCTTGAGCGCCGAGGCGTGGATGCCGGCCTTGTGCGCGAAGGCGGAGAAGCCGACGTACGGCTGCTTGCTGTACGGAACCACGTTGGTCACCTCCGAGATCGCGTGCGCGATCCGGGTCATCTCGGCCAGCGCCTCGTCCGGGACGACCTTGCGGCCCTTCTTCAGCTGGAGGTTAGCCACCACGGTGAACAGGTTCGCGTTGCCGGTGCGCTCGCCGTAGCCGTTGGCGGCTCCCTGCACGTGCGTCGCGCCGGCGTCGATCGCGGCGAGGGAGTTGGCGACGGCGCAGCCGGAATCGTCGTGGCAGTGGATGCCGACGCGCGCCGAGGTGGTGGCGATCACGTCGGCCACCGCGTCGCCGATCTGGTTCGGCAGCATGCCGCCGTTGGTGTCGCAGAGGGCGACCAGACTCGCCCCCGCCTCGACGGCGGTGCGCACGCATTCGAGTGCGTACTCGCGGTCGAGCAGGTAACCGTCGAAGAAGTGCTCCGCGTCGACGAAGACCCGGCGGCCCTCTGCGACGAGGTGCGTCACGGTGTCCCGCCACATCTCCAGGTTCTCGCGCAGGTCCGTCTTGAGCGCGAGATCGACGTGCCGGGGGTGCGCCTTCGCGACGATTGTCACGATCGGCGCGCCGGATTCGCGCAAGGCGGCCACCAGGGGGTCGTCGGCGGCCTTCACACCGGATCGGCGGGTCATGCCGAAAGCGGCGAGTTGCGCGTGCTTCAGGTCGAGCTCTGTTTGAGCGCGCTTGAAGAATTCGGTGTCCTTGGGGTTCGCCCCGGGCCAACCGCCCTCGATGAATCCGACTGCGAGCCCGTCGAGGTGCCGGGCGATGGCGAGCTTGTCGGCGACGGACGGGCTCAGACCCTCCTGCTGCATGCCATCACGCAGCGTGGTGTCGTAGACGTGGAAGTCGTCGCTCGCCATGGTCGCTCCCTCACTCCTATGGACGAATAACACGGCGCTGGTTCAAAAGCGGTCGCTGGTCACGGCGTCTGTCCAAGCGCGGCGTGTGCTCAAAAGCACGGCGTCCGCCTAAAACAAAAGACCCCTCGCGGTCGCGAGAGGTCTGCGCATCGGCGGCGGGTCGTCGATCATAAGCGGATCGGTCAACCCTGTGCTGATGCGCCGCGGCTAATAATCACCTGCCGGGTCCACACAGTGAGCGAGTCTGCCAGGTTTCGGCGGCGCCAACAAACGGGTCCGCGATGTGGACGGCGATCAGGTGACCGTTACTGCGACCGAGCGATGGCCGGCGGTAGCCGGGATCGATCGTGGTGCCGGAACGTCCGGCGTGCCACCGGGCTATTCGCGCGGCTGGCCGGTTCCATCTGACGGTCCGGTGGGAGCGATCTCCTTGCGGAAGATCACAGCCTGTGCGGCGTAACCCATTCGCCGCTCGTAGAACGACATGGACAGCGGGTTGTCGAGCTCCGTTTCGAGCAACACGACGTGCGCGCCCCGGGAGCGTCCCCAGTCCTCGGCGGCCCGCATCAGCGCAGTACCGCCCCGCCGCGCCTGTGCGTCTCCCTGACGGCGAGTCCGTCCACGTGCAGCCGCCGCCGCGACAAATCCGTCTGAACCTGTCGATCGGCGCGGTCAACCGGTTCTTGCAGCGATACCGCAACACTGCCGATGAGAACCCCGTCCGCTTCGGCGACCAGGACCGTCTTGTCCTCGTCGTCCCGGTAGACGGCGTTCACCTCCTCGAACCATTCGGAAAGACCGTCGAGGCCCGGAACGCGGAACGTTCCCGGGTTGATCGCGGCGAAGTACCGGCCCGCCTCGCGCCATATCTCGGCGCAGTCCGGACCGTCCCCCGCTCTGGTTTCTCGGATCAGGACGTCCGTCACGGTTCCAGGCTGCCGCATGTCGGCGCGCTGTGGCGGGATGCGGCCTTAGCAGTGCAGTGCAGTGCAGTGCAGTGCAGTGCACTACTCGTGACCCGCATCCGGTCGGGCGTGGACCGGGCCGCGAAACGGTCCGGTCCCCGCCCCGGCGTCCTCGCGGCAGCCGGGCGTTCTGCGTGTCAGGCTTCGATCTTGTGCAGCCAGCCGTGCTTGTCCTCGACGGCGCCGCGCTGGATGCCCAGCAGGTGCTCGCGCAGCCGCAGCGTGACCGGGCCGGGGTTGCCGTCGGCGACGGTGAACTCGTCGTTCTTCGACTTCACGCTGCCGATCGGGGTGACCACGGCGGCCGTGCCACAGCCGAAGGCTTCGCTCATCGCGCCCGAGGCCGCGTCCGCCCGCCACTGCTCGACCGTGATGCGGCCCTCGGCGGCGGGGATGCCGAGGTCGGCGGCGGCCTGAAGCAGCGAGTCGCGGGTGATGCCGGGCAGCAGCGAGCCGGACAGCTCCGGAGTGAGCAGGCGCGCCTGGTCACCGGAGCCGTACACGAAGAACACGTTGTTCGAGCCCATCTCCTCCACGTAGCTGCGCTCGACCGCGTCCAGCCAGCAGACCTGGTCGCAGCCCTCTGCCACGGCCTGTGCCTGGGCCACGAACGAGGCGGCGTAGTTGCCGGCGCACTTCGCCTCGCCGGTGCCGCCCGCCGCGGCGCGCGTGAAGTCCTCGCACAGCCACACCTTCACCGGCTTGATCCCGCCGCTGAAGTAGGAACCCGCCGGAGAGGCGATGAGCATGAACAGGTACTCGCCGGCCGGCCGGTTGACCCCGAGCCCGATCTCCGTCGCGAACATGAACGGCCGCAGGTAGAGAGACTTCTCCGGGTCGTCCGGCACCCAGGCGGCGTCCTGCTTCACCAGCGCGTCGATCGCGCCGATGAACAGCTCCTCGGGCAGCTGCGGCATGCCCATGCGGCGGGCCGAGCGGTTCAGCCGCGCGGCGTTGGCCCGCGGGCGGAAGGAGGCGATGCCGCCGTCCTGCTGGCGGTATGCCTTCAAGCCCTCGAAGATCTCCTGGCCGTAGTGCACCGCGGCGGTGGCGGGGTCCACCTCGATCGGACCGTAGGGACGCAGCTGCGCGTCATGCCAGCCGCGGCCCTCGGTGTACTTGACCATGACCATGTGGTCGGTGAAGTGCCGACCGAAGCCCGGATCGGCGAGAATCTCGGCGCGCTGGGCCTGCCCGAGCGGCTCGCTGGTGGGCTTGAGCTCGATGGTGGTCGTCATCGCTGGTTGTCCTCTTCTGGGGCCGGTGCGGTCGGTGCTGACCGTGACGGCCCCCGCCGAGGTCGCAGGAGCGCCGGGACCGTCACACTGACTTTTCTCGCCTAGTGAGACGGTAACCCAATAGGACCGCCGTCTCACCTACCTACGTTTACCGCGGCGGCGATCGCGTCGCCGATCTGCGCGGTGCTGCGCGGCCCGAGAGTGGCACGCTCGGCCAGGTCCGCCTCGGCGGCGGCCTCGATCGCCTCGGCGGCGTGCGCCAATGCGGGATCGAAGCCTCGGGAGGCCAGGTGGCGCAGCAGGAGGGCACCGGAGAGGATCGCGGCAGTGGGGTCTGCCTTTCCGGTGCCGGCGATGTCCGGCGCGGAGCCGTGTACCGGCTCGAACATCGACGGGAAGGCCCCTTCCGGGTTGATGTTCCCGGAGGCGGCCAGGCCGATGCCGCCGGTGACGGCCGCGGCCAGGTCCGTGATGATGTCGCCGAACAGGTTGTCGGTGACGATCACGTCGAAGCGCTCGGGCGCGGTGGCCAGGAAGATGGTGGCCGCGTCCACGTGCAGGTAGTCCGTGGTGACCTGGGGGTACTCGGCGGCGACGGTGTCGAAGATCCGCTTCCACAGGCGGCCGGCGTGCACCAGCACGTTGTTCTTGTGTACCAGCGTCAGCTTCCGGCGGGGCCGGGCGGCGGCGCGCTCGAAGGCGTCGCGCACCACGCGCTCGATGCCGAAGGCGGTGTTGACCGAGACCTCGGTGGCCACCTCGTGCGCGGTGCCGGTGCGCAGCGACCCGCCGTTGCCCGTGTACGGGCCCTCGGTCCCCTCGCGTACGACCACGAAGTCGATGGGCGCCTCGCTGCGCAGCGGGCCGGTCACGCCCGGCAGCAGCTTGGACGGCCGCAGGTTCACGTAGTGGTCGAAGGCGAAGCGCAACCGCAGCAACAGCCCGCGCTCCAGCACCCCGGACGGGACGGTCGGGTCGCCGACCGCGCCGAGCAGGATCGCGTCGTGTCCGCGCAGCCGCACCAACGTCGCGTCGGTCAGCGTCTCGCCGGTGGCGTGCCAGTGCCGGGCGCCCAGGTCGTACTCGGTGGTTTCGAGCTTGACCGCCTCGTGCAGCGCCACGCGCAGTACCTTCAGGGCTTCCGCGGTGACTTCGGGCCCGATGCCGTCGCCGCCGATCACGGCCAGGTCGATCACGCTGCGGGTGGCTGCGGGGGCTGCGGTTTCAGACGACGCTGTGCTGGAGACCATGCGCCGAGCCTAACGCGCGTCTCGCGGCTCAAACACCCGCTGTCCGCGATATGGAACGCGTCACCTCGCGCCGATCACGCCGGGCCGCGGCGCGCGCCGCCGACGTGGAAGACGTCGCAGGGCTCGTGTCCGCCGCCGCCGCGCGCGGCTCGTCGTCGCGCCAGTCGTAGGCGTCCTGGAGGGCCCGGCGCGCCTGGGCGCGTGCGTCGTGCTCGTCAGCGGGAGTCTCCTGGGTCCGCGGGCGCTGGGGGGCGCGGGCGCGAAAACCGTCCTCGTACTCGTACATCGTGTTCCGTCCCTGGCCGGAGGTGAGTGCTGCCGGAGGTCGCGTTGCCTGCCGTCGCTGCGGGTACGGACACGCCTGGCTTGTGGCCGAAGACGCGGTCCTGCCGGATCCGGTGCGGCCGCGGGGGTGTCGCGGTCGATACTCGGAAGTCCTAGCAATTCACGGTACCGGCCCGGGACGCGCTTGTCTCGCCTATTACTCGGACATCCTACTATCTGAGACGGGAACAGACCGTACCGCGCCGGATACTGTGCGCTGAGCTGCTCATGTCCCACGAGCGCCGGAACCGGGCGAATCAAGTCCCCACCGACACCGCGGCCCCCGCCCTCTTTCAGGGCGGGGGCCGCGGTGATGTTCTGGCAGCGGTGTTCGTTACGGCGGTGTCCTGACAGCGCCGGACGCGCCGTGCGCTACGGCAGCGACACCGCGCGGCCCCAGGAAGCGCCGACGGCGTCGGAGATCTCGGCCAGCACCTCGGCCGGGATCTCGGAATCCACCGCCAGCGCCATCAGCGTCTCGCCGCCCTTGGCCGAACGGGAGACCTGCATGCCGGCGATGTTGATGCCGCACTCGCCCAGCAGCCCGCCGACCAGGCCGACCACGCCCGGGCGGTCGACGTAGCGGAAGAACGCGGAGTGCTCGGAGACCGCCAGGTCCACGGTGAAGCCGTTGATGTCGACGATCTTCTCGACGTGCTTGGGCCCGGACAGCGTGCCGGACACCGAGACCACCTCGCCGCTGGCCAGAGTGCCGCGCACGGTCACCACGTTGCGGTAGTCCGGGGACTCGGAAGTCGTGGTCAGCCGCACTTCGAGGCCGCGCTCCTGCGCCAGCAGCGGGGCGTTCACGTAGGAGACCGAACCCTCGACGACATCGGCGAAGACGCCCTTGAGCGCGGAGAGCTCCAGCACCTTCACGTCGTGCTGGGTGATCTCCCCGGCCACGACCACGTCCAGCTGCTGCGCGCCGCCGCCGGCCAGGCCGGTGAACAGCCGGCCGAGCTTCTCGGCCAGCGGAAGACCGGGGCGCACGTCCTCGGCGATGGTGCCGCCCTGCACGTTGACCGCGTCCGGAACCAGCTCGCCGGCCAGCGCCTGACGCACCGAGCGGGCCACCGCGATGCCCGCCTTCTCCTGGGCCTCCTCGGTGGACGCGCCCAGGTGCGGGGTCACCACGACCGAGTCGAACTCGAACAGCGGCGAGTCGGTGCACGGCTCCTTGGCGTAGACGTCGATCCCGGCGCCGGCGACCCGGCCCTCCTTGATCGCCGCTGCCAGCGCGGCCTCGTCCACCAGGCCGCCGCGGGCCACGTTGACGATCCGTACGGTCGGCTTGACCTTGCGCAGCGCCTCCTCGCCGATCAGGCCGATCGTCTCGGGGGTCTTGGGCATGTGCACGGTGATGAAGTCGGAGGCGGCCAGCAACTCGTCCAGGGTGACCAGCTGCGCGCCGATCTGCGCGGCCTTGCCGGCCTGCACGTACGGGTCGAAGGCCAGCAGCTTCACCCCGAACGGCAGCAGCCGCGCGGCCACCAGCGCACCGATCCGGCCCAGGCCCACGATGCCGACGGTCTTGCCGTCCAGCTCGATGCCCGTGTACTTCGAGCGAGCCCACTTGCCGCCCTTGAGCGCGGCGTTGGCGCTCGCCACGTTGCGCGCGCTGGCCAGGATCAGGGCGACGGTCAGCTCGGCGGCCGAGGTGATGTTGGAGGTGGGCGCGTTGACGACCATGGCCCCGGCCTTGGTGGCGGCGGGGATGTCCACGTTGTCCAGGCCGACCCCGGCACGGGCGATCACGCGCAGCCGGGTGGCCGCGGCGACGGCCTCGGCGTCGACCTGGGTGGCGGAACGCACCAGGATCGCGTCCACGTCGGTGATCGCGGACAGCAGTTGGGCACGGTCGGCCCCGTCGCAATAGCGCACGTCGAAGTCGGGGCCGAGGGCGTCGACGGTGGCAGGGCTGAGTTCTTCGGCGATGAGAACCACGGGCTTGGGCACGAGTGGATTCCTCCGGTCGTCCGTCGCAGCGAGTAACGGAATGGCGCCCGGGTCCACCACGCTGTGGTCCTGGCAGGATGAAGAGGTCGGAGCACGATCACGTTAACAGCGTGTGTCCGTGTTAACGCCAGGTGTCGTACAGCCGCTCACGGGCCATGTTACAGATTCGGCGGCGAGAATCGAGGGCCCGCGACGTGCGCAGATCCACCGCGTCGAGATCGCGCGTACTCCTTCGCCCGGCCCGCCGTCAGTGGCCTGACAGCGGGACGGGCGTCGGAGCGCGCGGCGATCAGGCTTGAGGCCGCGCAGGCGCAGGGGTCACGCCTCCGCGTCCACCCAGGACATCAGCTTGCGCAGACGCTTGCCGACCTGCTCGACCGGGTGGTTCGTGGTGGCGTCGTAGTACTTCTTGTACTCCTTGAGCCCGCCGTCGTACTCGGCGATCCACTGCTCGGTGAACTGGCCGGACTGGATCTCGGCGAGCACCTTCCTCATCTCCGCGCGGGTCGCCTCGGTGATGATGCGCGGGCCGGTCTTGTAGCCGCCCCACTCCGCGGTCTCGGAGACGGACCAGTTCATCTTGGTCAGGCCGCCCTCGTAGATCAGGTCCACGATCAGCTTCAGCTCGTGCAGGCACTCGAAGTAGGCGATCTCCGGCTCGTAGCCGGCCTCGGTCAGCGTCTCGAACCCGGCCTTGATCAGCTCCTCGACGCCGCCGCAGAGCACCACCTGCTCGCCGAACAGGTCGGTCTCGGTCTCGTCCTTGAACGTGGTCTTGATGACCCCGGCGCGGGTGCCGCCGATGCCCTTCGCGTACGACAGGGCCAGCTCCAGCGCCTTGCCGGAGGCGTCCTGCTCGACCGCGACCAGGCACGGCACGCCGAAGCCGTCGTTGAACTGGCGGCGTACCAGGTGACCCGGGCCCTTGGGCGCGACCATCGCCACGTCCACGTTCGCCGGCGGCTCGATCAGGCCGTAGCGGATGTTCAGGCCGTGCCCGAAGAAGATCGCGTCGCCGTCGGCCAGGTTCGGCAGCACCGCCTCCTGGTACACCGAACGCTGCACCGGGTCGGGCACCAGGATCATGATCACGTCGGCCTCTTCGCACGCCTCGTACGGCGTGAGGACCCGCAGCCCCTCCTCCTGCGCCTTGGCCCGCGACTTCGAGCTCTCCGGCAGGCCGACCCGCACGTCGACCCCGGAGTCG
The DNA here is from genome assembly GCF_018283645.1 of Actinocrinis puniceicyclus. Classification (GTDB taxonomy): domain Bacteria; phylum Actinomycetota; class Actinomycetes; order Streptomycetales; family Catenulisporaceae; genus Actinocrinis; species Actinocrinis puniceicyclus. The sequence goes on from NZ_JAGSXH010000004.1 coordinate 9,438, forward strand.
CGCAGCGAGAGCGCGTGGGCGTGGCCCTGCGAACCGTAGCCGAGGACGGCGACGTGCCGGTTCTGGATCACCGAGAGATCGGCGTCGTCCTCGTAGTACATCTCAACTGCCATGTTGACTATCCGCGTCTTTCTTTAGGCTGCGCGCTCGACGGAGCGCAGGGTGCGGTCGGTGATGGATCGTGGGCCGCGGCCGATGGCGACCATGCCGGACTGGACCAGTTCCTTGATGCCGAAGGGTTCCAGCACCCGGAGCATCGCATCCAGTTTGGCCGAGTCCCCGGTACTCTCGACGACCAGGGAGTCCACCGAGACGTCCACGATCCGGGCGCCGAAGGGCTCGACGGTGGCCAGCACCTGGTGCCGCTCGGCGGCATCGGCGCGGACCTTGACCAGGATCAGCTCGCGGTGCACCGAAGCGGCCGGTTCCAGCTCCACGATCTTGAGCACGTTGACCAGCTTGTTCAGCTGCTTGGTCACCTGCTCCAGCGGGTGGTCCTCCACGTTGACCACCAGGGTGATCCGGGAGATCTCGGCGTACTCGGTCGGCCCGACGGCGAGCGACTCGATGTTGAAGCCGCGCCGGGAGAACAGTGCGGCCACTCGGGCGAGCACGCCCGGCTTGTTCTCGACCAGCACCGAGAGGGTGTGCGTCTGGCCGTGGCTCTGCGCGCCGTGTGCCGCGTGACTCTGAATGCTCATCGCTTCCGCTCCTCGCCGTGCCCGCCGTGCCCGCCGTGCCTATTCATCGTCGCCTCCGTCGAAGACGGGCCGCATTCCGCGCGCCGCCAGGATCTCGTCGTTGGAGACACCGGCCGGCACCATCGGCCAGACCATCGCGTCCTGGTGCACCACGAAGTCCACCACGACCGGCGCGTCGTTGATCGCCATCGCCTTCTCGATCGTCGCATCGACCTGGTCCGGCGACTCGCAGCGCAGGCCGACGCATCCGTACGCCTCGGCCAGCTTGACGAAGTCCGGCACCCGCCGCGGCACCGCCGCACCGCCCGCCGCGGACACCCCGGGCCCGGCGTCCAGGGTCGTGTTCGAGTAGCGCTGGTTGTAGAAGAGTGTCTGCCACTGGCGGACCATGCCCAGCGTCCCGTTGTTGATCACCGCGACCTTGATCGGGATGTCGTTGATCGCGCAGGTGGCCAGCTCCTGGTTGGTCATCTGGAAGCAGCCGTCGCCGTCGATGGCCCAGACCGTGGCGTCCGGACGACCGGCCTTCGCGCCCATGGCGGCCGGCAGCGCGTAGCCCATCGTGCCCGCGCCCCCGGAGTTGAGGAACGTGCCGGGGTTCTCGTAGTTGATGAACTGCGCGGCCCACATCTGGTGCTGGCCGACGCCCGCGGTGTAGATCGCCTCGGGTCCGGCGATCCTGCCGATCCGCTCGATGACGTACTGCGGGGCCAGGCTGCCCTTCACCGTCTCGTAGCCGAGCGGGTACTTGGTGCGCCAGGCGTCCAGCATCGACCACCAGGCCGCGTAGTCGCCGGCCCGGCCGGCGGCGTGCTCGGCGCGCACCGCGGTGGCCAGGTCCGTTATCACCTCGCCGCAGTCGCCCACGATCGGCACGTCGGCGACCCGGTTCTTCGAGATCTCCGCCGGGTCGATGTCGGCGTGCACGACCTTGGCGTCGGGGGCGAAAGAGGAGAGCTTGCCGGTGACGCGGTCGTCGAACCGGGCACCGAGCGCGATGATCAGGTCGGACTTCTGCAGCGCGGTGACCGCGGCGACGGTGCCGTGCATGCCCGGCATGCCCAGGTGCAGCGCGTGGCTGTCCGGGAACGCGCCGCGCGCCATCAGGGTCGTGACGACCGGGGCGCCGGTCAGCTCCGCCAGCACACGCAGTTGCGCGGTGGCACGGGCCTTGAGCACGCCACCGCCGACATAAAGCACCGGGCGGCGCGATTCCACGATCATCCGCGCCGCCTCGCGGATCTGCTTGGCGTGCGGCTTGGACACCGGGCGGTAGCCGGGCAGGTCCATCTCGACCGGCCAGCGGAACGTCGTGGTGGCCTGCATCGCGTCCTTGGCGATGTCGACCAGGACCGGGCCGGGCCGGCCGGTGGCCGCGATGTGGAACGCCTCGGCGATCGTGCGGGCGATGTCCTGCGGCCGGGTCACCAGGAAGTTGTGCTTGGTGATCGGCATCGTGATGCCGCAGATGTCCGCTTCCTGGAAACCGTCCGTGCCGATGAGGCTGCTGGAGACCTGGCCGGTGATCGCGACGATCGGGACCGAGTCCATGTGCGCGTCGGCGATCGGGGTGACCAGGTTGGTCGCGCCGGGGCCCGAGGTGGCCATGCAGACACCGACCCGGCCGGTGGCCTGGGCGTAGCCGGTGGCGGCGTGTCCCGCGCCCTGCTCGTGCCGCACCAGGATGTGCCGCAGCCGCGCGGAGTCGAGCAGCGGGTCATAGGCGGGAAGGATCGCTCCGCCGGGGTAGCCGAAGATGGTGTCGACGCCCGATTCCTCGAGGGCGCGGATGAGAGCCTGCGCTCCGGTCATCGGGACGCCGGGGGTCGCGGCGCGCTGCGAGCCGTGGCTGTGTGGCTGGGAACCCGGGGCCGCCGCCCTGGCCTGCTCGGTCATGATCTGGACTTCTCTCGCTCGGTCCGGGCCGCCGCCCGGGACGCGTCACTTTGGCCAACAAAAAATCCCCCGGCCCGTGAGGGCAACCGAGGGATGCGCGCTGGCTTGGAGCCTGGAAGGCTTCAGCCGGCGCGCTGGCCGAGTACGAGCTCGCGTAGGTGGAAGACGATCCGCATGGGCAAGACACTCTCGCGCCGGTACCTGCCGCGTCAAGCCGGGCCGCGACCTGTCTCGGAATCCGGACATGACGATCTCAGAGAATGTTTGCTCCCCGCGCCCGTGCTCGCCCGTCCAACACCGCATCCGCCGGCACCGCATCCGCCGATTCCGCATCCGCCGGCACCGCGCTTCGTCGCAGCGCCGCGATCCCGGGACCGGCTGGGACTGCGCAGGGAGCCTCGGGCTTTGGAGCCTCCGGCCGGCAGATCACCACCCGGCCCTTGCCCGCTGCCTTCGCCTGGTACATCGCCAAATCCGCCTCGCGCATCAGTTCCGCCGCGGTCACCCCGGGCCGCCAGAACGCCACACCGATCGAAGCGCCGATCACGAACCGCGCTCCGAACAGCGCATACGGCTGCGTCAGCGCTTCACACAGCCGCCCGGCAACATCGCGCGCCGCGCGTCCGTCCGGATCGCATTTCACCAGTGCGGCGAACTCGTCGCCGCCGAACCGCGCGACCGTGTCGCCGGCTCGTACCGAGCCGCGCAGCCTGGCGGCCGCCTCGGTCAGCAGCGCGTCCCCGGCCGCGTGCCCGCCCACGTCGTTGACCTGCTTGAACCGGTCCAGGTCGAGGAAGAGCACCGCGATCGGCCGGGCCGAAGCAGACTTCTGAGCCAGCGCCTGTTCGAGCCGGTCCGCGAAAAGGGCCCGGTTCGGTAGGCCGGTGAGCGCATCGTGATATGCGTTGTACGCCAGCTGCCGTTGCAACGCCACCCGGTCGCTCACGTCGCGGCAGGTGAGCACCAGTCCGCCGCGGTGCCGGGTGAGCGTGCACTCGGCGTGCCGCCACGATCCGGCCGGGCCGCCGGCCGGGCGAGACGCGGCTGCCCTGATCCGCCATTCGACCGCGGCCGATACCGCCGAGCCGGCGAGGAAGCCGCGCACGGCACGCGCCACCGCCTGCTCGTCGTCCGGGTGCACGAGCCGATAGAGCGAGGTGTCCGCCAGCGCCTCGGGTTCGTACCCGAACATGTGAAGCGAAGCCGGGGAGACGTAACCGACCCGGCCACCGGGATCGAGGGTCATGATGACGTCGCCGGAACCCTGCACGAGAGAGCGGAAGTGATCCTCCCGCGCAGTGAGCTCCCTGGTAAGCCTGCGGTCGTCCCGCAGCGTCACGGCCTGGCGAGCGACCAGCGCGGCGAGCCCGGTCACGCCGGCGGCCGGCAGCGCGGGGCGCTCCCGGTGGTCGGCGATCAGCGCGTCTGCCATGATCCCCGCCAGGCAGATCAGCCCCGCGAGATAGGGGGCAAGCAGCCCGAGCGACCCCAGCACCCGGAGCACCCGGCGCACCCGGCGCACCCGCGGAACAAGAGCGGCGCGCACCCGCTGCCCGGCCAGGATGCGCTCGGGCACGCGCAGCCGCCTGTTCAGCCACGGCGCCGCCGCGAGCAGCAGATGACCGAGGAACCAGCCGGAGTCCGACAGCCGCCCGGTGCCTTGCCCGGCGCGCACGGGCGGTACGGTCCAGATCGCGTCGGAGACGGCGATCACCGCGTACCCGGCCACCATCGTCGCCATCGACGGCCCGCCGCCGCGCCCGCCCTGGACCCGGAGCGCGAGCATCAAGCCGACCAGGAGGAGAGCGGAAACCGGGTAGGCGAGGCAGTTCGCGACGGCGAGGTCCGAGCCGCTGCCGCTGCCGCTTCCGGAGCCGGCGTCCTGCGCGAGCGCGACCGTCCAGCCGCCGACGAACAGCGCCGCGACGAGCATCACACCATCGAGCAGTAGCTTGAGCCGGCCGATCCGTCGCTGCGACCCGCGCTGGTGCACCAGCGCGCCGGTGATTGCGAACGGCGCGAAGCACGGCAACAGCCAGTCCGCGGGCGACGGCGAGGACGGCGGGGGCCGCGATGCGACCTCGTACCAGCCGCACACGCCGCTGCCGAGCCCTGACACCAGCGCGGAGGCGGCGAACAGCGACCAGGACGCGCGCTTCCGCCCGCGCGCGGTCACGGCCCGCCCGGCGCAGGAGACGGCCGCGAGCGCGGCGGCCGCAGACGGGCCGAACTGCGCCGTCAGATCGGCGCATGTGTGGGTGCTGCGCTCCCCCGGACTCGGCGGCGAGCCCCAGTGCACGCCGCAACCCGCCGTGTACCCGCAGGCCAGTACGGCGACTGCGGTGAGCACGGCACTCGGCAGCGCGTTGCGGCCCTTCGGCCAGCGGTGCGCGCGCCCCGCCCGGCGGTTCTGGATGGCGGCCATCGTCCCGGTTCTGATTCGTACGCTTCGGCCCGTGTGCGGGCCGGCTCTCGAACGTTTCGCATCGACGGGCCATTACTTTACGACACTGCACGTTCGCTCTCGGTAGCGACCCGGGCGGATACAAGGGGCCTTTCTCACGACGGCGGTCCGCACCCGCCCTCGCGGCCGCGGTGACCACGCATGGCAAAGTCCTGCCGCGCCGCTCAGCGGTGTTCCCGCCTTGATCACACCCTGATCACCGCTTGATGCGAGCCTTGATCCGATCGTTGCTCAATCCGTGTGCTCTGCGCTGCCGCACGGGTGTATGAATATCTGGCTATCGAGCGGGGCGCTCGCGAAACTCGAGAAAATTCAGGGGAGGGGCGGGGTGGACGATTCTTCGATCACGCCTTCGGGCAGTACGGATCCAGCTCGTGCCGCAACGGCGGGAAGTACCGACCCGGCCGGGCCGTCGCCGTCATTCGGTCAGGAGCCGACGATGACTTGGGGCGGTGAGGGTGGGGCGAGCCCGGGTACCGCGGCCGGCTCTCCGACAGCATCCGTGGTATCCGCATGGGGCGGCGGATTCATCGGCCAAGGCGCCCTCATGGCGCCGCCGGATCCGCCGGCCTCCCCGCCGGCGGCCAAACGGCGTAGCAGGACACTAATTGCCACCGTCGTCGGCGCGTCGTACCTGGTGCTCGCCGCCGGTACCGCGGCCGCCGTGGTGGCCGTCGCGTCGCCCGCGCCGGTCGACGTCACGGCGTTGGCCTCGGGCTCGGCCGCCGCGACCGCAAGCGGCGCGGGAGGTCGTTCCGCCGGCGCGAGCGCCACGGCATCCGCCTCCGCGTCGCCCTCCCCGTCGCCGTCGCCGAGCCCGAGATCCACGGTGGTCGGCTCGGTGCACAACGGCGTACACTCCGGCGATCTGCGCTACTTCCTGCTGCCGCCGCCGAATTCACCCAGCTCGATCCAGGGCGATCCCGACGGCACCGCGGAAACCCTCAGCGACGTGCTGAAGGGGTACGGCGGCTCGTCCGACGTGAAGTCCTACCTCCAGCAGGCCGGTTTCAAGCGCGGCGCGACCCGTACCTACCAGGACAGCAAGCTCGGCGCCAATGTGAGCATCGAGTTGCTCCAGTTCGATTCCAGCGACGGAGCCGACAGCTGGCTTCAGGGCTTTTATCTCAGCGGCAGCGGCTGGACCTCGTTCTCCGTCCCCGGTGAGGGCGGCGCCAAGGCGCGGGAGAAGAAGTCCGACGGAGCCGACAGCCTGATCGGCGTGTACGCACAGGGCGACACCTTTTATCAGATCACGGTCTTCGGTACGCAGGCCCTTCCGCACGGCGACCTGTCGGATCTGATGATCGCAGAGCACGGAAGGCTGGCCCATGGCTGAGCACACGCAGTGGGAGGCCGAGAGCGCGTCCGATGCGCAAGCCGCGCCGGACGCCGCCTCCGCGCCGATGCCGATGCCGATGTCAGAGCCCGAGCCCGTGCCGATGTCAGAGCCCGAGCCCGAGCCCGAGCCGATCTCGGCGCCCGGCGAAGCCGCCGCGGGCAGGAAGCGGACCGTCAAGACCAGGACACTTTTCACCGGGGCGGTCGTGCTCGGCCTGGTTGGCGGCGCATCGGCCGGATACACCGTGCAGGCGCTGCGCACACCCACCCCCCTGCCGCCGCTGAGCGTCGCGCAGCCGCTTTACCCGCTCAGCCCGATCTACGACGGCGTCCGGACCGCGGGGCTGCCCACGTCGCAGGACGACGCGACGGTCGTCGACGGCGATCTGACCAAGCTCCTGCTGCCGACGCCCGCCGGCGCGACGGCCACCATCGACCACACGTGGATGGATCTGCTCGGCGAGGCCGACACGTGCGACGACACCGCGTCCTGCTTCGACACCGATCTGCACGACGGCGTCGCGCGCATCGCGGACACCGCCTGGATGCGCGGCGACGGCCTGTTCGAGGAGATCCGGATCCTGCAGTACCTGCCGGGTCATTCGAGTTACGCCGACCACGGGCTCAACGATCTGCTGGCCGGTGGCGGCGCGAAGCTGAGCATGCCGGACGGCATCGCCGCGGCCGGGAAGGAGACCTTCGACTCACACCACGAATACGACGACCATGCGGTCTCGGTGCACGGCGACCTGGCCGTCTACTTCTGGGTCACCTCAGCCACCCACGTACCCGATCCGTCCATCATCAATGATCTGATCAAGCGGCAGATGGTGAGGCTGTGATGGAGGTCGAGAACCAGACCGAGACCGGGTTCCAGGCCGCCGAGGCGACCGCGGACACCGGCACACCACCGTTCACCGGCGCCGCACCGCGCTCAGTAGCGCGCGGCAGGGCGCTGATAGCGGCCGGAGCCGTGCTGTCCATCGCCGTCGGCGCGGCGGCCGGCACGGTCGTCGTGCGGCAGCGCGAGGACAGCAACAAGCGCGCGATCGCCGCGGCTCAGGCCGCGGCGGCCGCCAGGCCCGCGCCGCTGACCGGCGGCGTGCGATCCGACGGCTCACACTACGGCTCGCTTTTCGCTTACCTGCTGCCGCTTCCGGACGGCTACACGCCGGGGCCCTACGACGCCGACTACGGCGACAACGGCTACGTCCCTGCCGCGCAGATCACCAGCCAGTTGGAGGACCTGCTCTCCGGCATCCCGAAGTCCGACCTCTCCAATGCCAAGGGCGCGCTGGCCAACACGCACCTGAAGGGCGTCGCGGTGCGCACGATGGAGAGTTCGGCGTCGACCGCCGACCTTGTCGTCTCGATCGAACTGCTCCAGTTCGACGTGAAGGACGCCAAGAACGCGGCCACGAGCTTCACCAGCCTCGTCTCGGACCTCAACGTCTTCCGCACCGGCCCCACGGTGCCCGGATACGCGCAGGCCAAGTGCGTGCTACCGCCAGGGCTCGGCAGCGACAAGCTCGACGAGATGCTGTGCGTCGCCTCGAGCGGGGACGTCGAGATCATGGTCGACGCCCAGGGAAGCGCGCCGCTCGACCAGAACAAGGTCGCCACGCTGGTCGCGCGGCAGCTCGACCAGCTCAAGACCGCGCAGAGCATTGATGAGTGAGGCCGCGATGACGACTGACGCAGGACTTCCCGAAGGGGCCGCCGCCGCGGTCGACCCGGCCGCCGAGTCGGCGAAGGCGCCCGAAACCGGTTGGGCCGCACCGAGCGCCGACCAACCGCCGCCCGCGCTGCCGCCCGCACTGCCGGTCCAGCCGATCGAACCGATCGATCCGGCCGCGCTCGAAGCCGCGCGGTTGCAGCGCGAGCAGGACGCGGCACGCCGAGCCCGCCGCCGTCGCAATGCCCTGCGCTGGGTGGGCGCGGTCGCCGTGACGATGGCGGTCGGTGGCGGCACCGCGTTCGCGCTCACGCTTCCGCAGCGCACGGACATGCCCGGGCTGGCCACGGCGCCGGACGGCCGTTACGCCTTCCCGGCGCTCACCCTGCCGACGCTCCCGGCCGGCCAGCCCGCGCCGAGCGCGTCGGCGAATTCGATGGCGCAGCAGCATCTCGCCGACATCAGGCGACTGCTGCTGCCGCGACCGACCGGTGCCGGCGCCCAGGGCGTCAAGTCCGCGGTGGACGGCTGGCTCGCCGATCCCTCGCCGCTGTTCGTCGCGCAGGACAGCAAGTCGATCTTCGCGGAGTTCGGGCTGCGGCACACCGCCGCGGAGAGCTGGAAGACGCCCGACGGCGCGACGACGACGGTCTACCTGCTCCAGTTCACCGACGCCTTGGCGTCGAGTGCGGCGCTGACCAAGCTGAGCAACGACGACTCGACGGTCGATATGACCCCCTCGCTCTCGGCGGCGCTGACGGGCGTGCCGAGCAACGCCCCGTCGCACGAGATCAACCCTTACGGCGGGGTGGACGGGGATTACACGCCCGTCAGCTCCGGCGGCGAACTCACCAGATACGGCACGTTCCGCTCTGGCGACATCATCGCCGTGGTGATCGAGTCGGGCCCGGCGAAGCTGTCGTTCGCCGCGTTCCAGCAGGTGATGACGCTGCAGGCGGAGCTGCTCCAATAGTGCGGCCGACGCCGGCGGCGCGGGGTCCGGCACCGACTCCCTGATCGGTGCCGGACCCCGCCGACGGCCGTTCGGCGGTTCGGCTGCTTTTACGACAGTCGGCCGAGCACCAGTTCGCGTACCCGCGCGGCGTCCGCCTGGCCGCGCGTGGACTTCATGACCGCGCCGATGATCACACCGACCGCCGCGTGGTTGCCGGCGCGGATCTTCTCCGCGACCGCGGCATTGGCCGCGATCGCCGCGTCGATCGCGGCCAGCAGCGCCGAGTCGTCCGAGACCACCTTCAGGCCGCGCGCCGCGACCACCGCGTCCGGGTCGCCCTCGCCCGCGAGTACGCCCTCGACGACCTGCCGCGCCAGCTTGTCGGTCAGCTCACCGCCCTGGATCAGCCCCACCACCCGGGCCACCTGCGCCGGGGTGATCGGCAGTTCGCCGACGTCCACGCCGCGCTCGTTGGCGACCCGGGCCAGCTCGCCGGTCCACCATTTGCGCGCCTGGTCGCTGGGGGCGCCCGCGTCGATGGTGGCCACGATCTGCTCCAGCGCCCCGGCGTTGACGACCGTCTGCATGTCGAACTCGGAGATGCCCCACTCGGCCGCCAGCCGGCGCCGGTGCACGGTCGGCGACTGCGGCAGCGTGCCGCGCAACTGCTCGACCCACTCGCGCGAGGGGGCCACCGGAACCAGGTCGGGCTCGGGGAAGTAACGGTAGTCCTCCGCCTCCTCCTTCACCCGGCCCGAGGTGGTCGTGCCCTCGTTTTCGTGGAAATGCCGGGTCTCCTGCACGATTCTTCCGCCGGAGGCGAGCACCGCCGCGTGCCGCTGGATCTCGTACCTGGTCGCCCGCTCCACCGAACGCAGCGAGTTGACGTTCTTGGTCTCGGAGCGGGTGCCGAACTTCGTCTCGCCCTTCGGCCGCAGCGACAGGTTCACGTCGCAGCGCATCTGGCCGCGCTCCATCCGCGCCTCGGAGACACCCAGCGCCCTGATCAGCTCGCGCAACTCGGTGACGTACGCGCGCGCGACGGCCGGAGCCAGGTGCCCCGGCACCTCGATCGGCTTGGTCACGATCTCGATCAGCGGGATGCCGGCCCGGTTGTAGTCCACCAGCGAGTAGTCCGCGCCGTGGATCCGGCCGGTCGCTCCGCCCACGTGCGTGGACTTGCCGGTGTCCTCCTCCATGTGCGCGCGCTCGATCCCGATGCGGAAGCTGCGCCCGTCGACCTCGACGTCCAGATACCCGTTGTACGAGATCGGCTCGTCGTACTGGGAGGTCTGGAAGTTCTTCGGCATGTCCGGGTAGAAGTAGTTCTTGCGCGCGAACCGGCACCACTGCGCGATCTCGCAGTGCAGCGCCAGGCCGATGCGGATCGCGCCCTCGACCGCGGCGCCGTTGACCACGGGCAGCGATCCCGGCAACCCGAGGCAGGTCGGGCACACCTGCGTGTTCGGCGCGGCGCCGAACTCGGTCGGACAGGAACAGAACATCTTCGTGTTCGTACCCAGCTCGACGTGGACCTCCAGGCCCATCACCGGGTCGTACCGCTCCAGTGCCTCGTCGAACCCGAGGAGCTCTTGAGTCTTCGCGATGCTCATGGGAAGTGCAGCTCCTTCAATGCGGTCGTGAGGTAATCGTCGAAGGACTCGAAGCCGGCGGTCACGAAGCCGGCGGTCACGGTGCGGTGGAACACGGTGCGGTGGAACACGGTGCTCGCGGCCGTCACTTGCCCGCGCCCGAGGCGGCCGGGAGCATCAGCGGCTCGGCCGCGGGCGCCGCGGCCACCTGCTTGGCCTCGCGGACGGTGCGCGCCGCGACAAGCAAGGTCACCACCAGCATCGCGGCGTTCAGCACCGCGTGCACCAGCGCGAGCCGGTCGCTCTTCTGCCGGGCGGCGCGCAGCGAGCGGACCGCGGACAGGGCGCCCGCGACCTGCGAACCGAAGAAGAAGGCACGGCCGATCTTGCTCTTGGGTACCTTCACGATCGGCTTTTCCTTGGTTTCCTTGCCCTTGTCTGCGTTCACAGCGCCGGGACCTCCTCCAGGATCGGGTGCCCCCACCGGTCTTCGAGTGCCGCCTCCAGCGCGGCGCCGACCCGGTAGAGCCGGTCGTCCTGGAGCGCGGGCGCCAAGATCTGGAAACCCACCGGCAGGCCGTCCTCGGGCGCCAGGCCGCAGGGCACGGACATGCCCGCGTTGCCCGCCAGGTTGGTCGGGATCGTGCACAGGTCGGCCAAGTACATCGACACCGGGTCGTCCACGCGCTCGCCGATCTTGAACGCGGTCGTCGGGGTGGTCGGCGAGACCAGCACGTCGACGCGCTCGAACGCCTTCTCGAAGTCCCGGATGATCAGGGTCCGCACCTTCTGCGCCTGTCCGTAGTACGCGTCGTAGTAACCGGAGGACAGCGCGTACGTACCGAGCATGATGCGGCGCTTGACCTCCGGTCCGAAGCCGGCTTCACGGGTCAGCGCGGTGACTTCCTCGGCGCTGTGCACGCCGTCGTCGCCGACGCGCAGCCCGTAGCGCATCGCGTCGAACCGGGCCAGGTTCGAAGAGCACTCACTCGGCGCGATCAGATAGTAGGCGGGCAGCGCGTGGTCGAAGGACGGCGCGTCGATCTCCACCACCTCGGCGCCGAGGCCGGCCAGCAGTTCCACGGACTCGTGGAAGCGCTGGCGCACGCCGGGGGCATAGCCCTCGCCGTCGAACTGCTTCACCACGCCGATCCGCAGGCCCCGCACGCCCTCGTCGGCGCCCCGCCTCGCCGCCGCGACCACCGGTGGGACCGGCATGTCGATCGAGGTCGAGTCGAGCGGGTCGTGCCCCGCGATGATCTCGTGCAGCAGCGCGGCGTCCAGCACCGTGCGCGCGCACGGCCCGCCCTGGTCGAGGCTGGAGGAGAAGGCCACCAGCCCGTAGCGGGACACCGAGCCGTAGGTGGGCTTGACCCCGACGGTGCCGGTGACGGCGGCGGGCTGGCGGATCGAGCCGCCGGTGTCGGAGCCGATCGCCAGCGGCGCCTCGAACGCGACCAGGCTCGCCGCCGAGCCGCCGCCGGAACCACCCGGGACGCGCTCGAGGTCCCACGGGTTGCGGGTCGGGCCGTAGGCGGAGTTCTCCGTGGAGGAGCCCATCGCGAACTCGTCCATGTTGGTCTTGCCGATGATCACCACGTCGGCTTCCCGCAGCCTGCGGGCCACGGTGGCGTCGTACGGCGGCAGCCAGCCTTCGAGGATCCTCGATCCACAGGTGGTGGGGACGCCGCGGGTCGTGAACACGTCCTTGAGCGCGAGCGGCACACCGGCCAGCGGGCCGAGCCTTTCCCCCTTGGCGCGCTTGGCGTCCACGGCCGCCGCGGCGGCAAGCGCGCCCTGTGCGTCCACGTGCAGGAAGGCTTTCACCTTGTCGTCCACCTTGGCGATCCGGTCCAGGTGCGCCTGGGTGACCTCGACGGCGGACAACTCGCCGGAGGCTATCGCGGCGGCCAGATCGGCGGCGGTGCGGCGGATGGCGTCGGAACCTGATGCGTACATGGACAACCTCAGTCCTCCCCGAGGATGCGCGGGACCCGGAAGCGCTCGTCTTCGGCCGCGGGCGCCTGGGCCAGCACCTCGGCGCGGTCGAGGACCGGCGTGCCGGCAGGCCGCACGATGTCCGCGCGGAAGACGTTGGTCAGTGGTTGCGGATGCGAGGTCGGCGGGACGTGCTCGGTCGGCAGCTCGCCGACCCGGGCCACCGCGCTGACGATCGCGTCGAGCTGGCCGGCGAAGTGGTCGAGTTCGGCGTCACTGAGCTCCAGGCGGGAGAGCTTGGCGAGGTGTGCCACCTCCTCGCGGGTGATCGAGGGCATCGGGGCCGAACCTTCCTACGGAGATCGACAGACAGGGATTACACCGCGTGTAGCGTAGAGCGTCTGGCTGCAATCCTAGTCGCGCCGCCCCTCGCAACCCGCCGCATTTCACCGCCCTGTGGATAACCGAGCGCCCGGCCTCCCACTCAGCGCACGAGGTAGGACTCGCGCTCGGGCCCGGCGGAACGGCCGTTGAGCCAGCGGGTGGCCTCGGGCGCGGGCAGCGCCTTCGCCAGCAGCCAGCCCTGCGCGGCGTCGCAGCCGAGCGCGGCGAGACGGTCCCAGGTGACGTCGTCCTCGACCCCCTCGGCGACCACGTGCAGGCCGAGCGAGTGGGCGAGGTCCACGGTCGAACGCACGATCGCCGCGTCCTCGGGGTCGTGCGCCAGCCGGGCGACGAAGGACTTGTCGATCTTGATCTCGTTGACCGGGATCTTGCGCAACAACACCAGCGAGGAGTAGCCGGTGCCGAAGTCGTCGAGAGAAAGGCGCACGCCCAGCGCCTCAAGGCCGCCGAGCGTGGCGGCCGCGCGCTGCGGGTCCTCCAGCAGCACCCGCTCGGTGATCTCCAGCTGCAGCGCCGTCGGCGGGACACCGTACTTGAGCAGCCCGGCCTGGATCGCCGGGACGAACCCGGGCCAGTGGATGTCGCGCATCGAGACGTTGACCGCTACCGGTACCGCCAGACCCGAGCGCCACCAGCGTGCGACCTGAGCGAGCGCCTGGTCGACCACGTACGCGGTCAGTTTCGGCATCAGCCCGGTCTGTTCGGCCAGCTCGACGAACTCCTCCGGATTCACCGCCCCGCGGGTGGCGTGCTGCCAGCGCACCAGGCCCTCGAACCCGACCACCTGCCCGGTCGCGAACGCCACCTTCGGCTGGTAGTGCAGTTGCACCTCCCCGGCCTCCAGTGCCCGGCGCAGGTCTCCGAGCAGGGCGAGCCGGTCGGGGGTGTTCAAATCCCGGCCGGCCTCGTAGCAGGCGACGACCGAACGGGACTTCTTCGCCAGGTACATCGCCACGTCGGCGCGCTGCAGCAGCTGCTCGAACTCCTCGGCGTGGTCGGGATAGAGCGCTACACCGACCGACGCCTCAAGGTCGAGCGTTATCCCGTGCAGCGGGAAGGGGTCCTGGAAGATCTCGGCCAGGCGGTGCGCCGCCTCGACCGCCGCCAGCTCGTCGGGCACGTTCGGCAGCAGCACCGCGAACTCGTCTCCGCCCAGCCGGGCGACCGTCTCCCCGGCCCCGACCGCGCAGCCGAGCCGCTCGGCGACGACGCGCAGCAGCTCATCACCGGTCAGGTGGCCGAGAGTGTCGTTGACCTCCTTGAAGCGGTCCAGGTCGAGCAGCAGCAGTGCCACGTGCCGCCCGGTGCGCGCGGCCTCCGCGAGCGCCTGCTCGCCGTGTTCACGCAGCATCTTGCGGTTGGGCAGCTCGGTCAGCTCGTCGTGACTGGACTCCCAGTCGCGTTCGCGGCCGACCTCGGCGTTGCCGTGCACGATCAGCAGCACGGGAACGAAGAACGGCAGCAGGCCCGGGTCGCTCAGCGCCACCGACGCGACCAGCGGCGCGAGCGCCACCATCGCGCCGGTCGCCTTGACCTGGTGCACGGCCTCACGCCGGATCAGGTCGGGCAGCGGCACGCCACTGGACAGGCTGAGCGCCGCCCAGACGAACAGGTGGTTGGCCGTCGCGTACACGATCCCCGCGGCCAGCAGCGCGAGCGAGCGGTGCCAGCCGAGCGCGTCGCCGATCTGCAGCGGATGCTGGAAGAAGAGCCCGAACACCAGGCCGCCGAGCGCGAGAGAGACCGCGTACTGGGTCACGTTGAAGGTGGTGCGCCACCAGCTGTGCCGGTTGACCACAGCGCACACCACCACCGCGGCGCCCTGCGCGAGCGCGGCGGCGTGCCAGCCGCACAGGCTCAGCAGCGCCAGCGAGAACGCGACCGCGGTGGTCGAGCCGTCGTGCTCGTGCCGGGCCAGCACCGGCCGCAGCTCGCCGACGACGACCAGCAGGCCGAGCAGCCAGGCCGCGCCGGAGCCGCGCAGGTGCCCGCTGTTCAGGTCCTGGATCACCCGGGCCGCCGCGTAGCCGATCACGCAGGCGCCGGCGACGTTGGTCAGCAGCAGATAGGCGCGGAACGCGAGCGGGCGCGCGACAGCGTCAGTACGGTGCACCGCCTGCGCCATCCGCCCTCGCCCTGGTCTCTCGCGCGTCCCGGCCGACGCCGCGCGGCCGGCATGGAAGGCGCGGCCGCGGTCTCGGTGCGCTGCGCCCGGATCCGACCGACCCAGATTATTCGCAAGGCTCGTACTCCCGCGAGGGCTGGCGGCAGATCGTGACTCAAACAAGCCTGATTGAAAATGGCAGGATTACGCCGCCCCGGAAGGGGAAGCACCCCCTTCGGTCCCGGCACCCTCGTCCGACCCCGCAGGTGCGGTGGGAGGGCCCTGCTCCAGCAGCCGCCGGAACCCGTCCTCGTCGAGGACCGGTACGCCGAGTTCGACCGCCTTGTCATGCTTCGAGCCCGGATTCTCCCCGACCACGACATATGAGGTCTTCTTCGAGACCGAACCGGCCACCTTCGCTCCGCCGGCCTGCGCCGCCTCCTTGGCCCCGTCCCGGGTGTAACCGGCCAGCGTGCCCGTGATCACCAGGGTGAGCCCGGCCAGCGGCTTGGGCCCGGTGTCGGCCGGGACCGACGGGCGTACCCCGGCGGCGAGCCAGCGCTCGACGATCTGCCGGTGCCAGTCGACCGCGAACCACTCGACGATGGACTGCGCGATCGTCGGTCCGACGCCCTCGATGGCGGCCAGTTCCTCGGCCGTCGCCCGGGACACCCGCTCCAGCGAGCGCAGTTCGCGGGCCAGCTCCCGCGCCGCGCTCGGGCCGACGTGCCGGATGGACAGGGCCACCAGGTAGCGCCACAGCTCGCGGGTCTTCGCCGCCTCCAGCTGCTCGATCAGCTGCTCGGTGGTCTTCGTGGGGACCGAGGGCTTCTTGGCCGTGGGTTTGGTGTAGAAGTAGGGCACCAGTTCCCGGTCGCCGTCCTTCGCGTCCTTGCCGCGGGCCTGCTGCCTCATCCGGGGTGCGGCCAGCTTCTGCACCGTCAGGTCGAACAGGTCGCCCTCGTCGCGCAGCGGCGGCTCCCCGTCGTCGGGCTGGGTGAGCGCGACGGCGGCTTCATATCCGAGTGCTTCGATGTCCAGGGCGCTGCGGCCGGCCAGGTACGCGACGCGCTCCCTTATCTGTCCGGGACAGTGCCGCGTGTTGGGGCAGCGCAGGTCGATCTCGCCCTCCTTCTGGGCGGCGATCGGCGTACCGCAGTCCGGGCAGTTCTTCGGCATCTCGAACGGCCGCTCGCTGCCGTCGCGCAGGTCCACCACCGGCCCGACGATCTCCGGGATCACGTCCCCGGCCTTGCGCAGGATCACGGTGTCGCCGATGAGCACGCCTTTGCGCTCGACGACCTCCTGGTTGTGCAAAGTGGCGAAGCCGACCGTGGAACCCGCCACCTTGACCGGCTCCATCACCGCGTACGGCGTGACCCTGCCGGTGCGGCCGACCTGGACCTTGATGTCGAGCAGCTTGGTGGTGACCTCCTCCGGCGGGTACTTGAAGGCGATGGCCCAGCGCGGGTCCTTGGAGGTGGCGCCGAGGCGGCCTTGCAGCGCCAGGTCGTCGACCTTGACCACGACGCCGTCGATCTCGTGCTCGACGTCGTGCCGGTGCTTGCCGTAGTACTCGATGTACTCCTTGACCCCGTCCAGGCTGTCAACCACCCGGACCCGGTCGGAGGTCGGCAGCCCCCAAGCGCGCAGCAGTTCGTACGAGTGCGACTGCGAGTCGACCGTCAGCCCGCGGCGCGCGCCCATGCCGTGCACGACCATCCGCAGCGGGCGCTGCGCCGTGATCTTCGGGTCCTTCTGCCGCAGCGAGCCGGCCGCGGCGTTGCGCGGGTTCGCGAAGGTGCGGCCCTCGGACTCCTGCATGGCCGCGTTGAAGTCGTCGAACTGCGCGGCCGGGAAGTAGATCTCGCCGCGCACCTCGACCAGCTCCGGCACCGGGTGCTCGGCACTGCCGGCCAGGCGATGGGGTACACCCTCGATCGTGCGGACGTTCGGCGTCACGTCCTCGCCGATGCGCCCGTCACCCCGGGTGACGGCGCGCGCGAGCCGGCCGTGTTCGTAGACCAGGGAGATCGCCAGCCCGTCGACTTTCAGCTCGCACAGGTACGCCGGGACCGCGCCGACCTCCTTGAGCACCCGCTCGTGCCAGGAGTCGAGCTCCGCGAAGTCGAAGGCGTTGGCCAGCGAGAGCATCCGTTCGATGTGCGGCACCGAGGTGAACTCGGTGGAGACCGCGCCGCCCACCCTCTGGGTCGGCGAGTCGGGGGTGCGCAGCTGCGGGTTATCCCGCTCCAGCGCGTCGAGCTCGCGCATCAGCGCGTCGTACTCGCCGTCGGAGATCGTCGGCGCGTCCGCCACGTGATAGCGGAACCGGTGCTCCTCGATCTGCTCCGCCAGGTCGGCATGCCGGGAGCGCGCGGCGCTCAGCGGGTCGCTGCCAGCCGCGCCGCCAGCCGGTTCACCAGCCATCGGACCGTCCCCTCGTGCTCGTCGGTAGGTCAGAACCTACCGGCCGCCACCGACAAGACTAGTCAACCTCTTCAAGGGCCCGAGCGGTGTCCCGGCACAGCCGCAGGGCCCGGCGCGCCCAGCCGGGCGATGCCCCGGAAAGGCCGCAGGACGGGGTGACGATCACCGCTTCGGCCACTTGCGGCCAGGAGAAACCCAGGCGCCGCAGGCGGAGCACGCGGTCCCTCAGCTCGCTCACGGCCGGCCCGGGCGTGGCCGGCTCGGTCGAGGGAACGACGCCGGCAAGCAGGAGCACGCCAGCCTCGATGAGCTCGCCCAGAGCCTCGTCATGCCGTCCGGACAACAACGACATATCAAAGGAGATGCCTGCCGCCCCGGCACGATGCAGCGTGCCGAACGGTACGTCCGGCGCACAGCAGTGCACGATGACAGGAATGGCCGAGTCTGCCGGGCCGCCGGCTTTGACGCCGTCGATGACGGACCGCAGGAGGTCGCGTACGACGTTCTCCTCGACCGCGCGCAAAGCGCCGAAGCCGCTTGCGGTACGGACGGAGCCCTTCAACACGCCGGGCAGTGACGGTTCATCAAGCTGGATGACAAGCTGCGCGCCGGGCACTCGCTTTCGCAAGTCCTGCGCGTGCAACCGCAGTCCTTCGGCAAGGGAAGCGGCGACGTCGCGTACTGCGCCCGTATCCGCGAGCATCTTGTCGCCGTGCGGTAACTCGACCGCAGCTGCCATAGTCCACGGTCCAGCGACTTGGATCTTGAGCGGGCCGACGTACCCCTGCGTGTACTCCTCCAGCAGATCCAGGTCCGCCGACAGGTGGCTTCGCGCCCGTCCGTGATCGCGTCCGGGCCGGTCCACGATCCGCCATCCGGAGGGCTGGACCTCCGCGTAGAGGTCGACCAGGAGCGCGGCACCGCGCCCGATCATGTCCGCGCCGACGCCGCGTTGCGGAAGTTCGGGGAGAAAGGGCACCCCCGGCGGCTCGCCGAGCTCGCCCATGACCATGCGGATCGACTCGGCCATGTCGTCGCCGGGTAACGATCCGACTCCTGTCGCGGCGGGCGCGGGTGGCGGCTCGGGCGCGCGTCGGGGGTCAGAATCGGCAGCAGCGGTGGTCATGCAGCCGAGCCTAGACCGTCCGGTCGCTTCCTCCGACTCAGCGAACGCGCACCAAATCCGCTGCGCGACACCGGCGGTTCTGCAACACTCTGGCACTCAACGGGGTAGTGATCCCGCGCGCCGGTCCGCGACACGACTTAGCCGGGCTGGAACGGGTAGCAGCGTGTCTGACGTTGAAAATTCTGAAACACGGGCACAGGGAGCAACGGCAAGCAGCGGCAGAGGAGGGAACCGCATGCAGACTATCTTCTTCGCGGCCGACGCCGAGCAACTGCTGCGGCTGGCGACCGCCGGGGGCGAGACCGACGGACTCGACCTGGCCTGCGTAGACGCGGCGGATCTGGACCCGGCGCAACTGCTGGAGCTGGACACGCTGATGACCGGCCACGACCCTGTGGCGGTGCGGGAGGCGGTGCTCACACCGGCACGCGAGCTGGCGCCGGGACCCGGCGCGTTGGCGCAGGGCACGGAGGAACGCGTCGTGCTTTGCGTCCGTCCGGCGCTGGCCCGCAGCCTACGCGGCCGCATCGACGAAGAACTCGACGACATCGCGCTGGACTGGGAGCTGCGGGCGTGGGGCGCGGACTGGAACGCGCAACGCTACGGAGCGCTGTTGCGGTCGCTCTCGTTGCTGGCCGAGGTGGCGCACAACGAGCGGCGCGGGGTGTACGTGCGCTTCGACGTCTGACCGAAGGGCCTTGGTGGACTCCCGGGGACTCCTCGTCGTGCCCGGCTTGTCAGTGCCCGGCGCGCGTTCCGGCCTGCTCGGTAGCGCGGCGCGTCGCGCTGATCGTGGCCGAGCCGATGACGCGCGTTCCGTCGTAGAGCACTGCGGTCTGCCCGGGCGCGATCCCGCGTGCGGGCGACGAAAGCTGTGCCGTGACAACGCCCTGTTCCACGTCGTACCGCACTGCCGCGGGGACCGGCTCGCCGTGCGCGCGCATCTGCACTAGGCACTCGAACTCTTCCGCATCGACCGGACCGCACCAACGCGGATGGCTACCGGAGACCTCGGTCACGGCCAGTTCCTCCGTTGTGCCCACCGTGACGGTGTTGGTCACCGGAGAGATGTCCAGCACGTAGCGCGGCCGACCGTCGCCAGCCGGGTCGCCGATCCGTAACCCCTTGCGCTGGCCGATGGTGAAGCCGTACGCGCCGGAGTGCGAACCGACCACGGCGCCGGTGGTGTCCACGATCGGGCCGGTCTCGGTGCCCAGTCGCTCGGCGAGGAAGCGGCGGGTGTCGCCGTCGGCGATGAAGCAGATGTCGTGCGAGTCCGGCTTGTCGGCGACGGCGAGGCCGCGCCGGTCGGCCTCGGCCCGCACGTCGGTCTTGAGCGAGTCGCCGAGCGGGAACAGGGCGCGGGCCAGTTGCTCCGCGTCCAGGACGCCGAGGACGTAGGACTGGTCTTTGGCCGGATCGACGGCGCGGTGCAGTTCGCGCGCGCCGTTCGAGTGCTGCACGATGCGCGCGTAGTGCCCTGTGCACACCGCGTCGAAGCCGAGCGCTAGCGCCTTGTCCAGCACGGCGGAGAACTTGATCTTCTCGTTGCAGCGCAGGCAGGGATTCGGAGTGCGTCCGGCGGCGTATTCGCTGACGAAGTCGTCGACCACGTCGGCGTGGAAGCGTTCGGCGAGGTCCCAGATGTAGAACGGGATGCCGATCACGTCGGCGGCGCGGCGGGCGTCGCGCGAGTCTTCGACGGTGCAGCAGCCACGCGCCCCGGTGCGGAAGGATTGCGGGTTCTTGGACAGCGCGAGGTGGACCCCGGTCACCTCATGCCCGGCCTCGACGGCCCGGGCGGCCGCCACCGCCGAGTCCACTCCCCCGGACATCGCCGCAAGAACACGCATGGTTAATAGGGTACGTGCTGCCGCGAGCCGATTTGTTCAGATGATCAGCCGAGATGGACTGCTCTACAGCTTCGGCGCCTCGAGCCGGACCTCCATCGAGAACGGGATCTCGGTCTGCAGATGGCCGATGTGTGTCCGCATCAGCCGGTAAGCGCCCCCGTAGAGCTGGTGCTCATGCACGATCGGCGCCAGGTCCGCGCCGCGCTCGACGAGCCAGAAGGTCGGGATGCCCATCGCCGCGTACATGATCGGCTTGTCCTCGCGATCGCGCTCCTCGGACTCCGGCGAGATGATCTCAGCCGCGACAAGAACATCAGCCGGTGAGTAAATGCTCTTGTCGGCTTCGACCGCGCCGGCGCGCACGATCGAGAGATCCGGCTCAGGGGCGGAGCGATTGCTGCGCCGCACTGCCATCTCGAAAAGAAGCGCGTACTCGTCCGGCACCTGGTCGTACAGCTGCCGGTCGAACATGCGGATGATCGCCATGTGCCAGGTCTTCTGCGGACTCATGACGAGAACCCCACGGATCAGTTCCGTGTGCTTCGGCAGGTTGTCCGGGAGGTTGTCGAGTGTCCAACCATCCTCTGGCGTCATGGGGAGGGTCGGTGCTGTCATGACACGGCTCCTTCCGGTTTCTGCCGGTGGATCCAGAGTAGCAATCAGGCGAGGCGGCCAGCTCAGCTCAGGCCGGCGGAGCGGGCCCGGTCGACCACGGCCGGGAGTGCTTCGACCAGCGTCTCGACGTCTTCGGTCGTCGAGGTGCGGCCGAGGGAGAACCGCAACGAGCACCGCGCCAGCTGCGACGGCACGCCCATCGCCAGCAGCACGTGGCTCGGCTGTGCGATACCCGCCGAACAGGCCGAACCGGTGGAGCACTCGATGCCCTGCGCGTCGAGCAACAGCAACAGCGAGTCGCCTTCGCAGCCGGGGAAGCAGAAGTGCGCGATACCGGGCAGCCGCGCCTCGGGGCCGCGATCCGGATCGCCCGACAGCACCGCGTCCGGGACCGCGTCGAGCACCTCGTCGATCAGCAGGTCCCGCAGCTGTGCCAGGCGCTTGGCCTCCTGATCCCGTTCGCGCACGGCAGCGGTGGCGGCAGCGGCGAAACCGGCGATCGCGGGGGTGTCCAGCGTGCCCGACCGCACGTCGCGCTCCTGGCCGCCGCCGTGCAGCAGCGGCGTGAGCTCGGCCTTGCGGTCCAGCAGCAGCGCGCCGACGCCGATCGGGCCGCCGATCTTGTGCGCCGTGACGGTCATGGCGTCCAGGCCGCTGGCGGTGAAGTCCACCGGCAGATGGCCGAAAGCCTGTACCGCGTCCGAGTGGATCGGCAGGTCGTGGGCGTGTGCCACGGCGACCAGGTCCAGGACCGGCTGCACGGTGCCGACCTCGTTGTTGGCCC
The DNA here is from genome assembly GCF_018283645.1 of Actinocrinis puniceicyclus. Lineage (GTDB taxonomy): Bacteria > Actinomycetota > Actinomycetes > Streptomycetales > Catenulisporaceae > Actinocrinis > Actinocrinis puniceicyclus. The sequence continues at coordinate 31,317 of NZ_JAGSXH010000004.1, forward strand.
ACATGACGGTCACCAGGGCGACGGACTGTGGGCCGGGACCGCGCCGGATCGCTTCGTCCAGTGCCGCGGGATGTACCCGGCCGTGCGCGTCCACGGGCACCCAGTCGATGCTCGCGCCCTCGTGCTCGGCGAGCCAGTGCAGCGTGTCCAGAACCGCGTGGTGCTCGATCTTCGGCGCGAGGATGCGGGTGCGGCGCGCATCCGCCGCGCGCCGCGCCCAGTACAGGCCCTTGACCGCCAGGTTGTCGGCCTCGGTGCCGCCGCCGGTGAACACGACGTGGCTCGGCCGCGCGCCCAGAGACTCGGCCAGCGCCTCTCGGGACTCCTCGACCACGCGGCGGGCCGCGCGCCCCGAGCCGTGCAGCGAGTTCGCGTTGCCGACCCGCATGTACTGCTCGGTGATCGCCGCGACGGCGTCAGGATGCAGCGGCGTGGTGGCCGCGTGATCGAGATAAGTCATTTCACTCTCAAGTGTAGTGGCCCCGGCTTGTGCCGCCGGGGCCACATCACCTGAGCGACGCACTACGCGCGCACCGTGTCACTTGCGCTTCGCGATCTCCTCGGTGAGCTGCGGGATCACCTTGAACAGGTCGCCGACCACGCCGTAGTCCACCAGCTCGAAGATCGGGGCCTCGGGGTCCTTGTTGACCGCGACGATCGTCTTCGAGGTCTGCATCCCGGCGCGGTGCTGGATCGCACCGGAGATGCCGGCCGCGATGTAGAGCTGCGGGGAGACGGTCTTGCCGGTCTGGCCCACCTGCGACTGGTGCGGATACCAGCCCGAGTCGACGGCGGCGCGGGACGCGCCGACCGCCGCGCCGAGTTGGTCGGCCAGCGCCTCGATCACGGAGAAGTTCTCGGCCGAGCCGACGCCGCGGCCGCCGGAGATCACGACGGCGGCCTCGGTCAGCTCCGGCCGGTCGCCCTTGGGCACCACGACCCGGTTCACGACCTTCGCCAGCTTCGCCGCGTCGCTCAGCTCGACCGACACCTCGACCCGCTCGGCCGCGGCCGGCGCGGCGGCCGGAGGCGTCGAGTTCGGGCGCATCGTGATGATCGGCGTGCCGGTGGTGACCGCGGAGTGCACGATCGAGGAACCGCCGAAGATCGACTGCTCGGCGACGAGGCGGTCCCCGTCGAGCCTGAGGTCGCCCGCGTCGGTGATCACACCGGAATCGGTCTTGATCGCCAGCCGTCCGGCGACCTCCTTGCCCTCGGCGGTGGCCGGCACGAGGACCGCGGCGGGCTGCGCCTCGGCGATTAGCTTGGCCAGCAGCTCGGCCTTGGGCGCGACGACGTAGCCGGTCAGCTCGGGGTCCTGCGCGACGTACACCTTCGCGGCGCCGTACTCGGCCAGCTTGTCCTTGGCCTCGTCGTATCCGGAGCCGATGAACACGGCGGCCGGCGTGCCCAGCTCGCGGGCCTTGGTGAGCAGTTCGAGGGTGACCTTCTTGACCGCGCCGTCGGCGTGGTCGACCAGAACGAGGATCTCAGCCATCTGACAGCTACCCGGCCCTTCCTAGACGAACTTCTTCGTGGCGAGGAAGTCGGCGAGCTCGACCCCGCCGCTGCCCTCGTCGGTGACGATGGTGCCCTTCGAACGCGGCGGGGTGACCGTCGCGTCCAGCACCTTGGACCACGAGCCGACTGCGCCGACCCGCGCGGTGTCGATGGCCGCGGCGGCCGCGTCCAGGGTCTGCACCGGCTTCTTCTTGGCGGCCATGATCCCCTTGAAGGAGGGGTAGCGCGGCTCGTTGATCTTCTCGACGACGGAGACCACCGCGGGCAGGCCGGCCTCGACCACGTCGTGGCCGTAGTCGGTCTGCCGGTTGATCTTGATCGACGTGCCGTCCACCTCCACCTTCGACGCGAAGGTCAGCTGAGGCAGGCCGAGACGCTCGGCCAGCAGCGCCGGGACGATCGAGGTGCGCGCGTCGGAGGCCTCGGAGCCGAGGATCACCAGGTCGTATTCGAGCGTGCCGAGCACCTGCGCGAGCGCGTAGGACGTACCCACGGCGTCGGAGCCGGCGAGCGCCGGGTCGGTGAGGAAGACCGCCTTGTCGACGCCCATCTGCAGCGCCTTCTTGTACGCGTCGGTCGCGCCCTCAGGGCCCATGCAGACCACGGTCACCTCGCCGCCGTGCTTCTCGGCCAGCTGCAGCGCCTCCTCGACGGCGAACTCGTCCATCTCGTTGATGAGGCCGTCCACGGACGCACGGTCGACGGTGAGGGTGTCGGGATCGAGCCGCTTCTCAGCCCAGGTGTCGGGCACCTGCTTAACAAGGACAACGATCTTCATTGCTCCGGCGCCTCCCGCACGGTCGGTCTTTCGGTAGTCGGGTGCCGGACCTCCGGTGCCCTGCCGGACGGTTCCAGTCCCTCAGCCGAGAATACGGGATTCCGGCTACCAAACTACCGTTCAGTAATGTGTCGTGGACCACAGCATGCCACACGCGCGCGGGTGGAGGGATGGCCCGCCCGCCGCGGCTTCCCTACTGTCCGCCTGCGACCATGTCCAGCCCTGCCGGGGAACCGCTCGTCCGTGCCAGCTTCCGAGCGCGCCGGTAGGCCGCGAGGAAAAGCGCCGAAGCCCCGAGCTGGAACGCCAGGGTCGGCGCGAGGTAGGCCAGTCGGACCAACCCGCTGCCGATGGCGTAGCAGCCGGCGGCGAACAAGCCGACCAGCACCGGGAGCACGGTCAGCACGAGGACGCCGCGCCGCTGCACCGGCTCGCGATCCGCCCAGACCAGCAGCGCCGTCCAGCCGGCCATCAATGCAGCGCACAGCCCGGCGGCGTAACGGTAGTCCGGCCCCGGTGCGAAACGGTCGATACCCAGCATCGCCCCGGCGGCCCCGGGAGCCAGCAACAGCACGACCATCGCCGCGTCCACGATGGCCCCGGTCCAGTAGGCCAGGTGCAGCAGACGGTTCGGGCTCGTCATCTCGTTCCTCCTATCGAGGTCGACATCGCCGTGAGGGATCCACGGACGAAGGTGCGCAGATCAGCCGCGAACCGGGCGACGGTGGCCACCTCGGCGGGTGAGTAGCCGTCCAGAAAACTGTCGAGATCCGCGCCGAGGCGCGCCCGCAGCGCGGTGATCTGGGCGTACAGGCTCTCACCGAGCGGGGTCAGCCGCACCGTGGCGGTGTTCTTGCGGGAGCGGTCCTTGTCGACCACGACGATCCCCTTGCCGGCAAGCCGGGAGACCGTCTGCGACACGGCGCCCTTGGTGATGCCGAACTGCCGGGCGATCTCGACGAAGCTCATGCCGCGCACGGCGCACACCAGCAGGTGCGTCTCCGACGGGTGCAGTCGCACTCCCGCGGCCTCCACGATCTGCTTCTTGTCCAGGTACAGCACCGCGTCGAGGACGTCGATGAGGACCTCGCTGATCGGGACTTCGCCGATAGGGACGTCGGACGGTTCGTTCATACTCTGAGTTTAGCAGGTAAACTCACGGTTGGTCGCCCGCGCGTCGAGCCACCGACACCGACACCGCCACCGCCACCGGCCCGGCGCCATGCCCGGCCGTCGAGCTCCGCGCGTCGAAATCCGCACAGCAGCTCGCCCACCCTGCGAAGGTTCGTGGTCAGCGCACTATCGAGTCCGGGTCAGTCCGGGCCAGTCCTGTCCTGACCTGCTCACAGCTTCGGAGCGATGTGCTCGGCGAACAGCCCTCGGCGCTGCTGCGGCCAAAGGTGACAGGAGACGAGCGTGCCCTGGCCGTTGTCTACGAGCTGCGGTACCTCGTTCCGGCAGTGCCCACCGGCCATCTGTGCGTACCCGCAGCGGGGGTGGAACGCACAGCCGGAGGGCACGTTGATCAGCGATGGCGGGTTGCCCGGGATCGGCAGCAGCCGCTCCTGCACGGCCCGGTCCAGCCGCGGCATCGAACCGAGCAGGCCCCACGTGTAGGGATGCTCCGGGTCCGTGAACACGGCCTTGGCCGGCCCGTACTCCACCGCCTTGCCGGCGTACATCACCATGATGTCGTCCGCGAGCTCCGCCACCACGCCCAGATCGTGCGTGATCACGATCAGGGCGCTGTTGAACTCCTGCTGCAGGTCCCGCATCAGGTCCAGGATCTGCGCCTGCACCGTCACGTCCAGCGCCGTGGTCGGCTCGTCCGCGATCAGCAGCTGCGGATTGCACACCAGCGCCATCGCGATCATCGCGCGCTGCCGCATGCCGCCGGAGAACTGGTGCGGGAAGTCGTCCACCCGGGCATCCGGCTGCGGGATGCCGACGCGGTCGAGCATCTCGATCGCGCGCTTGCGGGCGACGGCCTTCGACGCCCGGTTGTGCACCAGGAACGCCTCCGCGATCTGCTCGCCGACGGTGTAGTACGGGTGCATCGCGGACATCGGGTCCTGGAAGACCATCGCCAGCTTCTCGCCGCGCAGCGTCTCCAGCCGCTCGGGCGGCGCGGCGACCAGATCCTCCCCGTCCAGCCGGATCTCGCCGCGGATGCGAGCGCCGCCGCGCCCGCGCTTGTCCGGCCGCTTGTGCAGGCCGAGCAGCGCGAGCGAGGTGACCGACTTGCCGGAACCGGACTCGCCCACGATGCCGAGGGTCTGCCCGCGCCGCAGCGTGAAGCTGAGCCCGTCCACCGCCTTGACCAGGCCGTCCTCGGTCGGGAAGTGCACGTTCAGGTCACGCACCTCGAGAAAGGCCGGACCGTCGCGCTCAGGCTCGGCGCCGCGAGGCTGCGGCCGGCCCTCCGGCTCGCTCGCCACGCGCGCCGGCTGGAACCAGTTCGAGGGCTGGTTCGGCCTGCTGTGCCGGCCGCTCACGCCAGCCTCACCCGCGGATCCACGACGGCGTAGAACACGTCCACGACGATGTTGGCGACCACGATGAAGAAGGCGGCCAGCAGTGTCACGCCCATGACCACCGGGAAGTCGTCCTGCTGAATCGAGTTGATCGCGAGCAGGCCGAGGCCGGGCAGCGAGAAGGTGACTTCGAGCAGCACCGCGCCGCCGAGGACCGCGCCCAAGTCCATGCCGAAGATGGTGATGATCGGGGTGAGCGCGGACCGCAGTGCGTGCCGGTAAAGCACCTTTCGCTCACGCACGCCCTTGGCTCGTGCGGTACGCACGAAATCCTCGTTGAGTGCGTCGAGCATGCCCGCCCGGGTCATGCGCGCGTACAGAGCCGCGTAGCCGAAGGCCAGCGCGACCCAGGGAATCGACAGGTGCTGCGCCCACTGGAACGGATTGCTGAGGAAGGGCACGTACGTGGTGTTCCACCGGCCCGTGAGCGCTTCAAGGAGCGGGCCGACGAAGTACACCGGCAGCGCCACACCCGCAAGCGCGATACCCATCGACACGCGGTCGGCGATGCTGCCCTTGCGTACTGCCGAGATCACTCCGGACAGCACGCCGAACACCAGCCACAGCACGCCGGCGCCGAGCGCGATCGAGACGGTCACCGGCGCGCGGCTGAGCAGAGTCGGCCAGACCTGCTCGTAGTTCTTGAACGAGTATCCGAAGCAGGGGGCGTTGCAGTGGATCAGCGAAACCCCGTCGCTGTAGGTGCGGCCGTGGACGATGCCGATCACGTAGTCGAAGTACTGCGCGAACAGCGGTTTGTCGAAACCGAAGCGGTCGACCACGGCCCGCAGCGCGAGCGGATCCTGCTGCTTGCCGACGTAGGCGGCGGCCAGGGACTGCGGGGTCTGCCCGGCCCACAGCGGCAGGATATAGAAGATCCAGAACGTGATCAGGGTGACCACAAGCAGCAGGCCGACGGCGGCCAGCAGACGCCGGACGATGTAAGTCAGCATCGTGATGAGTGGCTCGGCCGTCGCCGATCGCGGATCGGCGCCGCCGCTGGCCGTTCACCTGCCTTCGCGGAGCGTGGGGTTTGTTCGGTGTTTCCTGCTCGGTGCTTCCTGGTGCTGGTCTTCTTGCGACGGTGCTTCCTGCTGCGGTGCTGGCGGCGAGCGGTGTCCGCCGCCTCCCGGACCGCTCCCGGGGCCCCGGATCCGCCGGGACCGCCGAGAGCGGCGCGCGCCACGCGCTGACGCGATGCGGGTCAGCTGCCTGAGACGCCGAGCATGGAGAAGTCCGGCATGCCGAACGCGGGCTGCATGTACCAGTTGGCGACGTTCGCCGGGTGGTATTCCAGCGCCTTGTTGTACGTCAGCGGCACGATCGCGGCGTCGTCCATCGCCTGCTGGTCGATCTGCGCACCGACCCGTGCACGCGTCGCGGCGTCGTTGGTCCCCAGGTACTGGCCGAACAACTGCTGCACCTTCGGGCTGCTGTAGTCGCCGAGGTTGGTCGAACCGCCGCCCGGGTGGATGCCGTCGGGCGTGATGACCTGGTCAAGGTCGCCGAACACGTCCGGCCAGTCGGCCAGCCACTTCATCATCGACAGGCCGATCTTGTTCGACTTGACGAAGGCGTCGTTGCCGGCGAAGGCGCTGAAGTACTTGTCCGAGGGGTACTTCTCGATCTCCACGTTGATGTTCGCCAGCGCGAGCGCGGCCTGGATGGCGACCGCCGAGTTGACCTCCTTGGGCCGGTCCAGCCGCGCCGACAGCTTGACGTTGAGCATGCCGCCGCCGGTGAACTGGCCGGGCTCGGCCTTCTGGCAGGTCGCCAGCTCCGCCTTGGCCTGCTGCGGGTCGCCCTGGTTGCCCGGGGTCGGGTACCGGTTCGACTGCTCGTAGCCGGACATGTTCGGAGTCAGCAGCGTGGAGGCGATGTCACCGCCTCCGATCGAGCCGCCGAGCGCGGACTGCACCGTGGTCTTGTCCACCGCGAACTCGACCGCGCGCCGGCAGTCGATGTTGTCGAACGGCTTGACCTGCGTGTTGATGGTCATGAAGGTCAGCGCGTTGGTGTAGCCGTCGTCCGCCTGGCTCTTGAGCGCGGGATTGGCGAGGATCTGCGACTGCGCGGTGGTGCCCACGCCGGTGCCGCCGAGGTCGACGTCGAGCTGCCCGTGCAGCAGTTCCTGATCGAGCTGGTCCTGGTTCAGGTCGAGCTGGACCGTGATCTTGTCCGCGGTGACCTTGTGGATGCCGTCCGGGTCGGAGGAGGACTTGAAGTTCGGGTTCGGCACCAGCACGGCCTGCTTGCCCGGCACGTACGAGGAGACCTCGTACTGGCTGGAGGAGACCACGGACTTGTAGTAGTTCGCACCGGTGTCCTTGGCCCGCGGCACCGGGATGGTCGAGGGCAGCGCCGCCAGCTCGGGGAAGTCGGAGAACTTCCGGGTCAGGTGGAACTTGATCGTGTCGGTGCCGTCCACCTCGATGCCGGAGACCCCGTCCGCGGGGTTCTTGTCGAGGTAGGGGCCGCGGTAGTTCGTCTTGTCCTGGACGATGTTCTTGAAGTACCCCGGCCCGTTGACCAGCGTGTCCTGCCCCCAGTTCGAGCGCTCGACCGCGTACTTGACGTCAGCCGCGGTGACCACGCTGCCGTCCTGGTACGTGGCGCCGTCGCGCAGGTGGAAGGTCCAGGTCAGCCCGTCGGGGGAGACCTGGCCGGTGTCCGTGGCCAGGTCCGGCACGAGTTGCAGGCCGGCCGTGCCGGGCGCCTGCTTCCACGTCACCAGCGAGCGGCCGTAGAGCCGGATGAAGTCCCAGGAGAAGCCGTAGTAGGTGTTGCCCGGGTCGATCGAGTCCCAGTCGGAGGCCATCGCCATGCGCAGGACGCCGCCCGGGTGCGACGACGGGTTCACGACCGTGGTCATGCCCGCGTTGAAGCTGCTGGTCGACGAGTTGACAGCGCCCGATGACGAGCTGCCGCAGGCGGAGGCGGCGGTGGCGACGGCTATCGCGCCCGCGACCGCGGCGATGAGCTTGGTCTTTCGCATGGTGCGGAGAAACCCCTCAGTGTGCGAGTGACCGGGCCGTTCAGGGCCCGGGTGGGTAATGCCGGAGACGCGCCGTAACACGGTCAACGCGACCCCTTCGGATCAAAGGCGTCGCGCAGCCCGTCGCCGAGCAGGTTGAACGCCAGGACCGTGACGAAGATGGCGGTGCCGGGCACGATCAGGTACTCCGGGTCGATCTGGAAGGTGCTGATCGCGGAGTTGATCATCGCGCCCCAGGACGGCGTCGGATCCTTCACGCCGACGCCGAGGAAGGAGAGCCCGGCCTCGAACAGGATGTTCGCCGGGATCAGCAGGGTCGCGTAGACCAGGATGGGGGCGAGCAGGTTCGGCAGCAGTTCGCGCACGATGATCCGGCCCGGCCGGGCGCCGAGGGAGCGGGCGGCGGCGATGAACTCGCGCTCGCGCAGCGCGATGGTCTGACCGCGCACGATCCGCCCGATGTAGGGCCAGGAGAAGAAGCCGATCACCACCACCAGCACGCCGAAGCGCAGCCCGGAACCGGACAGTCCGAACGCGGTGTCCGGCAGCACGCCGATGATCGCGATGGAGAACAGCAGCAGCGGGAAGGCGAGGAACACGTCCATGATCCGACTGATGATCGCGTCGACCCAGCCGCCGAAGTAGCCCGCCACCAGGCCCAGCGCCACGCCGATCACGAGGGCGACCAGGGTGGAGGTCCCGGCGATGCCCAGCGAGACCCGGGCTCCGTAGAGGACGCGGCTGAAGAGGTCTCGGCCGTTGGGCAGGTCCACCCCGAGCCAGTGCCGGGCGCTGATACCGCCCATCCCGCCGTAAGGGATCTGATAGTTCGGGTCGATCAGCTTGTTGTGCAGCGAGTCCGGATCGTTGCCGCTGAGGGCGGACAGCGGACCCGCCAGCAGCGCCGCGAGCACGAGCAGGAGGACCACGACGCCGCCGGCCATCGCGAGCCGGTCCCTCTTGAGTCGGTTCCACGCGATCCGGCCGAGGGAGCGCCCTTCGATCGCCGGCGCGGCCGGCGCGGCGTCGGCGCCGGGCAGGAACGTCCCGTCCGACTCCCTGGTCATCGTCATCGAGTCGCGTCCTTGAGAAACCGTTTCGGTGCAGGCGAAGCGGCTCTCCGCGCCTTCGGCGCGACCCTGTGGGGCTACGCACACCGGCGCGGATCACCGCCGACGTGTGCGGTGCTGCTCAACACGGCGCCTTGGTAGGCGCCGCCAGGCAGGACCCTGCCCCAAACGGAAGATCGAAGGGAAGAGCCCGTCGGCCTCCGTTGCGCAACCGTGATCAGTCGGCCATGCCGCCGCTTTCACCCTTTACTGCTGGTGACCGGGCGTATGCGAACTGTTCCGGATCTTTCGCGCATTTACGGGCATCGGCGACTGCTGCCACTTCGCATCGGACGGCGCGAGGTCTCGAACACCGCGCTCCCGGCCGGGTTGGGTCGGGGCGACCCTATCGCGGGGTGTCCGGCGCGGCATACCTGGGGTCCTTACCGGTCGTGGCTCGATGACGTCGCATCGGACTCGATGTGTCGAACGTGTTGCGACGAATTCGTAGCGTCGGGCTCATCGCATCGCACCCGCCGGGTCGCACTCAGCGAGTCGCGGCGGGCAGCACCAGGTCGAGGAAGCGCTCGACGTACCCGTCGTCCACCGGCTCGCCGGCGATCAGCAGCCGGTGCACCATCGTTCCGGCGATCACGTCGAACAGCAGGTCCGGATCCGTGATCCGCCCCCCTTCGCCGCGGGCGTCGGCCCGGCGTGCCCCGGCATGCACGAGCCGCCGCTGCCGGTCGACGATCTTCTCCCGGACGGCGGCGCGCAGCCCGGGGTCGCGTGCGGCGTGCGCGGCCAGTGCCAGGAAGGCGGTCTGCGTCTCCGGGCGGCCCAACAGCGCTATCAGGTCCCTGATGGCAATGGTGGCGTCGGCACGCACCGAGCCGGCGTCCGCCGGCTCCAGGGTGTCGAACAACTGGGCCATCGCGTCGACGACGAGCTCCGCCTTGCCCGGCCAGCGCCGGTAGAGCGTGGTCTTCGCGACGCCGGCCCGGGCCGCGACATCGCCCAGGGTCATGCCGTCCCAGCCGCGTTCCGCCAGCAGCGCGCGGGCTGCGGCCAGGATCGCCGCGTCGGCCCCAGCGGACCGGGGACGGCCGCCGCGCCCGCCCGTTTCCGAACCTTCACGACCGTTCCCGGTGACCGACGCCACGCCGCGCCGCCTTTCCGTCCGCCGTCAGATTCCGCTACGCTACGACTCGTATCGGAAATCGTCCACTGCGGCACCGCGCGGAACCGAGGGAAGCGCCCGATGGGGATCGGGCGCGTGGGACGTGCGGGACGGGTGCGCCGGGCTTCGCGCGCGGTGCGCCATCCGCGTCCTCGGGGATGGGACAATGGAGCACATGCGACCTTCGTTCTCGATGTCGGGTGTGGTGGACCTGTCCGCGCTCAAGCAGCCGTCCGGTCCGCCCGCGGGAGCGCCGCAGGGCTCGGCCCCGGGCTCCGCTCCCCAGGCCACCGCGTCACAGGCCACCGGACAGGGCTCCGCGTCACTGCGCCCCGCGTCTCAGGGTTCCGAATACGTGTTGGACGTGTCCGAGGCCGACTTCCAGTCCACCGTGCTGGAGCGCTCCCTCCAGGTGCCGGTGGTGCTGCACGTGGGTGCGGACTGGTCCGAGCAGAGCAGGCAGCTCGCCGATCTGCTGGAGCGGCTGGCCGCCGAGTTCTCCGGGGGTTTCGTGCTCGCTCGGGTGGACGCGGAGGCGAACCCGCGGCTGGTGCAGGCGCTGCGGGTCCAGGGTGTCCCCTCGGTCAAGGCGATCGTGGCCGGCGAGTTGATCGGCGAGTTCTCCGGGGCTCAGCCCGAGGCGCAGGTGCGCCAGTGGGTCAGTGAGCTGCTGGCGCTGGTCCAGCGCGAGTTCGGGCTCGGCGGCGGGAACACCGGCGGCGCGCAGCCGGCCGAGCCGCCGATGGATCCCGCGCTGGCCGCCGCCTACGACGCGCTCGCGGCCGACGATCTGGACGGCGCGGCCCGCGCACTGCACAACGTGCTGAGCCAGAACCCGAGCCATCCCGACGCCAAGCCGGCCCTGGCGCAGGTCGAATTGCTGCGGCGGACCAGGGACGCCGATCCGGCCGCCGCGATGACGCTGGCGAAGCAGAACCCGAAGGACATCGACGCGCAGTGCGCCGCCGCGGACGCGGCGATGGCCACCGGCGACGCGGACACCGCGCTGGCGCTGCTGCTGGCCGCGGTGCGGGTCTTCACGGGCGAGGAGCGCGATCGGGCGCGCAAGCTGCTGCTCGACTACTTCGAACTGCTCGGTCCGCAGGATCCGCGGGTCGGCCCGGCGCGCTCCCGGCTCACCACGCTGCTGTTCTAAGAGGGCGTTTGGTCTGGTTTTGGGGGCGAATCGGCCGATCGACGACGCTCGCTGCGTTGCCGAAACACCCACAGACAACCCGGTATGAGGGTGTTCCGGCGCCTTGCGAGCGCCGCCGCTTGGCCGATTCGCTGCCTGGTACCCGACTTCTCGGGCAAAACGGACGTCTAACTATCGTGATGGTTGACCCCAAAACCAGACCAAACGCCCTCTAAGTTTCAGAGATCCTTCGGCCTGGTTTCGGGGTCTTATGCAACGGCCGGTCTGCCGCGGATGCCCGGATTGTCAGGGAAGGCATGGTGAATCGGCCGACCGGCCTGTGTCTTCCACGCGATGACGGTTCGTCACGTAGCACAGCGACCCTCCGCGCGGGGTCACTCGAACGAGTGACCCCGCGCAGCGCATTACTAACTATTTACCGTTGCGCACGTCACCGCTTTCTCTAGCGCTGCGTAGTCAGCCGTGCGTATGTCGGCGCGAAATGCCTGGAATAGCGGGTTGCGCGGGCATGCCGGAGCGACCGCGAGGCCACAGCGCCGGCGAAATCCCCGCTGAGCTCGCCCGCCGCTTGGTTACCGGTCGGTAACGAACCCCTTGTATTGCGTCCACCTGTCGAGCACGATCGCTCCTACCCGGTCAGGCGGGTCCCACCCCCACGGTGGGACTCGCCCGGTTCCCCACCGGGTCAGCGCCGATGGAGTCGCGTCTTTTCCGCGTCCGCCGGTGCATTGCTCGCAGCGCCACCACCGCGCGGCCGTGGAAACGCGGGCGCCGCGCGGTCCCTCGGTTCCGCCGCGGCCCGGACATCCGGCGCCGCGCAAAGCTTCAGGAGTGGACGTGAAGGACACCTCCGGCGCCCAGGTTCTCGGGCGCACCTCGTGGAAACGGCTCGGCCTCGTCATGGTGCCGACCGTCATTGCCGCGGGCGCACTTTCCGTCGCCATGGCCAACGGCGCCATCGCGGCCTCGTTCGCCGTATCGGGCCAGCAGTTCAAGCTGACCGCGGGTACGCTCACCGGCACCGGCTTCGTGCAGTACGGCACCGTCGACCAGCACGTCGACGGCTCGCCGGTCCCGGCCGCCGTGTCAGCGTTCGCCTCGGCGGACATCACCAACCTGTGCCAGTCCGTGGTGACTCCAATTCCGGGCATCGGCAACGTCACGCTGACCATCAGGGCCGGCGGCGGCAGCACCCCGGTGCACGCCGACAACCTGATCATCGACATGTCGCAGCTGAACGCCAGCACCGCGACGTTCACGAACATCAACATCGGCCAGGACGCCTCGACGCTCAGCGGGAGCGCCACCGGCGCGAAGGGCCAGGCGGGACTGTTCGGCCAGCAGGCCGAGAAGGCCGACCTCAGCGGCGTGCAGCAGGTGGCCTACTCGACCAACGCGGGCAGCTTCCAGCTGCACGACATGTCGCTGGGCATTTCCATGGGCAGCAACCCCTGCTTCTGACGATCCGTTTCCTGACGATCCGTTAGAGTCCGCACTTCGGAGCAGTCCGCAACCGCCAGGCGCGGGTGCGGGGACAAGTGTGTCCCCGCACCCTTCGCCGCCCTTACCGGAGCAGCAGCGATGACTACGCACACCCTTGACAGCCCTGCGTCCAGAGAGCCGAATCAGCCGGCCGTGCTGCGCGCCCTGCGCGCCTTCCGGCACTGGCGCAAGGGACGGCCCTTCCCCGCCGGACTGCTGATCGTGCTTGCCGGAGTCGAACTCTGGCTCGCGCCGCTCTCGTCTATAGGCAACATCATCCACGAAGGCGTCGGCGGGGTATCGGCGTTCTTCATCGGCGCCCTGATGATCATGTTCGGGCTCACCGTCTGGCTCGCCCCGGCCTACCGGGTGTTCGCCGGGATCGCCTCGATCCTGCTCGGCCTGATCGCGCTGCCCGCCACCAACCTCGGCGGCTTCTTCATCGGCACGCTGCTTTCGCTCATCGGCGGCGGCCTCGCGGTGGCGTGGACCCCGCGGCCTGGCTGGGTCGCGCCGACGCGCCGCGAACGGCGCCGGCCGGGCGCCGACGAGCAGCAGCCCGAGACCCCGGCGCAGACGCAGACGCAGGCCGGCGAGAGCGCCGACGAGCCGGCGTTCATGCAGGCCGAGGCGCCGGCCGGCCCCAGTGCCGAAGAAATGGCCGCGCTGGAGGCCCGCACCCACGACGAAGCGGCCCCGGCCAGCGCCCTTGCGGAAGTGGAGGACGGCGGTGCCGACCAGCACCCGCAAGACTGAGGACAAGAACCGGCGCGCCCTGGTCGCGCTCGGCGCGCCGATGGCCGTCGCGGCCGTCGCCGGGGCACTGACCTTCGCCACGCCGGCCAACGCGGCCGGAGCGTCGTCGCCGCTGCCGTTCCCCACCTCGGTCTGCGGCACCGCCACCCCGGTGGGCGCCGGCTCGGCGAGCCCGTCCGCATCCGCCCACCGCTCGGCCAGCGCCACGCCGAAGGCCGGCGCCAGCGCGAGCGGCACCGGCTCCACCAAACCGAACAGCCCGCGCAGCCCGGCCGCTTCTCCGTCACGTTCGGCCTCCGCGACTGCGTCGCAGAGTCCTGCCGCGGGAGGTACCACTGCGCCCAGCCCCTCGCCGAGCGCGTCGAGTTCGAGCAGCGGCGGGTTCTGGGGATGGCTCAACGGTGTGTGGACCTGGATCTGGGGCTCCGAGCAGCTGCCGCACGCCGGGGCCGCCGTGGTGATGGGCGCGGCGTTCGCGCACTCGTCCGTGCACGTCGACGCGAGCGGGAAGCCGGTGAATCTGGACGGTACGATCGCCCGGGCGAGCAGCACCCCCGGCCCCGGCTCCCTTTCGAGACCGACTCCGGTGTCGGCGCCGACACCGACACCGACCCGGACGTGCATCCCGAAGTCGCAGATCAAGAAGAACACGGCGAGTTCAGCCGGCAACACCGCGGCCGAGCTGCCGTGGCACCTGTCCGCGCCGTCGATGACGATGTACAGCCTGACCTACAACGGCGTCACCACGATTCAGACCGCGAACGGCCCGGAACAGGTCCTTGATTTCACCGCGGCCAAGGTGACGCTGGTGAGCATGGTGACCTTCTCGCAGCAGGGCGGAGGCAAGCTCCAGTACGTCAACGGCGGCCAGGGCCAGACGGTGACGCTGGAGAACGTGCACCTGTGGTCGACCTCGTTCACGGCGGATGTGCTAGGCCTGCTGCACCAGACCTTCACCCCGCAGAACCCGGGCCTGCTGGCCCCGCTGCAGGGCATCACAGTCCCGCTGCCGCTGCTGTTCACGAACGTCGAGGCGGACAACGCGTTCCTCAGCACCGGAACGATCGTGATCCCCGGCTTCAACGGGCACGGAAACTGAGCCGGCGGTAGACCGGCACACCGCCGGGCACGAGCGCGGCGGCCGCGGTGACGCAGAGGGCGGCCCGGACAACGAGGTCCGGGCCGCCCTCTGCGTCACCGCGTGAGCGAGAGCCCGCTCAGCTTCCGCCGCCGAGCAACCCGCCGAGGATGCCACCGGCGACCGCGCCGCCGAGCCCCGCGCGCGCACCGCCGGCCACCGCGCCCGCGGCCGCGCCGACCTCGGCGCCGCCCGGGTGGAAGTAGCCGGACTGCAGCCCGACGCGGCCCGGGCCGGTGAACCGGTTGAACACCAGGTTCCCGCCGCCGCCGAGGATGCCCGTCTTCAGGCCGAAGACCTGCTGCGAGTACTGCACGCTCATGTCGCGATAGATCCACGAGCCCGGCTCGACGTCGATGACCTCGCCGGGCTGGAGCACCACCTCGAACGCGTTGCCGTGCGCGTGCAGCCACAGCACCCCGTCGCCCTGGTGCGCCTCGAAGCGGTCCTGCCAGAAGCCCTGGCTGCCGAAGAGCATCGAGCCGATACCGCGCACCCGCTCGAAGTTGTACGCCAGGTTCGCGGTGGCGGCCAGGAACTGGTGCTCACGCACCAGGATCGCGCTACCGTGCGGCACGGTCAGCGGGAAGACCTGCCCGGCCGAGTCGCGCGAGAAGGCGATCTCGCCGAAGCCGACCGCCTGGGTCATGAAGATGGGCATGCCGCCGATGACCCGCTTGAACGCGCCCTTGAGCGGCATGATCTGGATGTCGACCTGGGGCTGCTTCCAGAGCACCACGTGGTGCTCGAAGTAGACCGGCACCTGGCCGTTCATGGCCAGGTGCAGCACCGGGACGATCTGGCCTTCGATGCGGTACGCCACCCCGGGACCCTGGCCCTGGGTCACGTGGGATGGAAGCAGGCTTACTTGGGCGGTCACCGGTGGTCCCCCTGTCGTTCGCTGATGTGGTCGGCGACGGTGCCGCGGCAGGCGCGCCGCGGCGTCAGCACCGTCGTTGACCCGCGAGCATACGGCTTACGGGGATTGCGGGAGCGCGCCGCGCGCAGAGGCGATGCCCGCTCAGTCCAGGCCCAGGTCCCGGCGCAGCTTCGCCACATGCCCGGTCGCCTTGACCGCGTACTGGGCCACTTCGACACGGCCGTCCTCACCGACCACGAACGTGGAACGGATGACGCCTTGGACGAGCTTGCCGTACAGCTTCTTCTCGCCGTACGCGCCGTAGCTCTCCAGCACCTTCTTGTCCGGGTCGGAGAGCAGCGGGAAGTTCAGCCCGTCGCGCTCGCGGAACTTGGCCAGCTTCTCGGGCTTGTCCGGTGACAGGCCCAGCACCGCGTACCCGGCCGCCGCCAGCGATTGGAGCGAGTCACGGAAGTCACATGCCTGCTTCGTGCAGCCGGGAGTCATCGCAGCCGGGTATACGTACACGATGACCTTGCGTCCGGCATAGTCGGACAGCGACACCGGTGTGCCGTCCGCGTCCGGGAGAGTGAACTGCGGGGCCTCGGTCCCCGGCTCCAGTCGTACTGACACTGCGGCCGTCCTCGTTCTCGCGCTCGCGGCGGGTCCGCCCCGCCCGGCCTCCAGCCTACGATCGCCGGCCGACAGCGACGCGCGAGACGGGCCCCGCTGCGCCAGACGGCTGACGCCCGAGGGCGCGCGGGCCCGCGGCCGAGGGAAACCTCGAAAAGCGGGTAGGCGGTCACGGACGCTACGAGCGAGGGAGTCGAGGCGATGGCCGAGAAGAAGTCCGAGTGGACCCGCCCCGGGGTGGTCGACGTCGCGAAGGACGAAGGACGCAAGGGAACCGCGGCCGCGAATCCGGTCCTGGTGGTCACCCCCCACGGCGAGGTCGCCGGCACCCAGGTACCGGCCGGCGCCCACGAACAGAAGGACGGAGAGGTCCGGATGGAGGTGAAGGACACTCGCTCCCCCGCCGAGATCGAGGCCGACCTGGACCGCACCCGCGAGCACCTTTCCACCACGCTGGACGAGTTGACCGAGCGGCTCACGCCGCGGGAGGTGCTGCGGCGCGGCGGCCTCAGCCTCAGGTACCAGTTCGTCTCGCGGCGCACCGGGCAGTTGCGGCAAGAGCGCGTCGCCGTGCTGCTGGCCGGCCTCGGCGTCGTGATCGGCGGCAGCGTCGCACTGCACGCGGTACGCGGCCGCGGATCGGGCTGACCCGGTGGTCGGACGGGCCGCGGGCAGCGGCGGGGCGAAGAGCGCGCCGCGGATGCGCTAACGTCGGGACGTGAGTCCGCGAGCCAAGTCCGACGACGAGCAGCCGATCCCGCCAGCCGCCGATCCCGCACTCCGCGGCAAGGACGCGTCCCTCGACAAGCTGCCGATCAAGATGCTGCATGACCGAGTGCTGGTCAGGGCCGACGGCGCCGAGGGCGAACGTCGCTCCAGCGGCGGGATCCTCATCCCGGCGACCGCCCAGATGTCCCACCGGCTGGCCTGGGCCCAGGTCGTCGCGATAGGGCAGAACGTGCGCACGGTGGAGACCGGCGACCGCGTCCTCTACGACCCGGACGAGCGGGCCGAGGTCGAGGTGCGCGGCGTGGAATATGTGCTGCTACGCGAACGCGACATCCACGCCGTGGCCGCCGAACGGCTCGGCGACTCAAGCGGGGCGACCGGCCTGTACCTTTGACCCATGGTCTCGGGCGGTCAGGCGGACGGGGCAGCGGAACAGGCCGTCCCGCGGCCTGTTGACGCGGCCGGCGAGACCTCGGCCGTGTCGGCGCAGCATTCCTACTTCACGTACGCCTTCGGTCTCGCGGCCGGGGCGCTGTCCGCCTACCTGCTCGTGCGCGGGATCGCCCGCGCGGGCGGCGTGATCACCATGGTGCTGCTGGCCGCGTTCCTCGCGGTCTCGCTCAACCCCATCGTCACCGCGCTCACCCGGCAGACCCGAGTGCCGTTGCGGCGCGGCGGCGCGGTACTCGTCGTCGCACTCGGGGTGATGGCGCTGGTCGCCGGGTTCCTCGCGGTGATCGTGCCGCCGGTGGCCGCGGAGGTCACCGCGCTCGTCCGCGCCATCCCGCACGTGCTGCAACAGATCCAGGACCGCTCGACCTTCCTCGGCCGCATAGAGGGCAAGTACCACGTCGTCTCGAAGGTGCAGTCGGCGCTCTCCTCGCGCGGCCTCGGTTCGAGCGCGGTGTCCGGGATCCTCGGCGCCGGGAAGTACGTGCTCTCCACACTCACCTCGACGCTGGCTGTGGTCGCGTTGACGATCTACTTCCTCGCCGGGCTGCCCAACATCGTCGCGGTGGCGTACCGCGCCGCGCCCGCATCCCGTCGCGACCGGGTACGTGCGCTCGGGGACGAGATCCTGACCCAGGTCGGCCGGTACATGCTCGGTTCCGCGCTCAACGCGTCGATCGCGGGGCTGGCCACCTACATCTGGACCGCGGCCTGGGGCATCCAGTACCCGGCCGCGCTCGGGCTGCTCGTCGCACTGATGGACATGATCCCGGTCATCGGCTCGACCATCGGCGGCGCGATCGTCACTCTGGTCGCGCTGACCGTCTCCACCCCCGTGGCCATCGCGACGCTGTTGTTCTACATCGGCTTCCGGCTCACCGAGGACTACGTCCTGCTGCCCAAGGTCATGCGGCACGCGGTGGACGTGCCGCCGATCGTGACTGTGGTCGCGGTGCTGGTGGGCGGCTCGCTGCTGGGCATCATCGGCGCACTTGTGGCTATCCCGACCGCCGCAGCGCTCAAGTTGATCACGGTCGAGGTGCTCATTCCCCGTCTCGATCGGCGCTGATCGACAGCGGTGCGGCCGGCGCCGCGTTCGGTGAACGCCGGTTGCCCGACCGCAAGCAGTACTCGTGTATGCATGACGGGTGAGCCGGGGCGCACTAGGGTGTGCTTTTGGAAGGAGCGCCGGATGACGCGATACTTCCAGAGCGTGCCCGAGTTCTCCCGGGGCGCCATGGATGCGGACTTCGACTGAGTAGCGGCCACATTGAACAGCAGCACTGACCTCGTCGTCCTCGGCGCGGGACCGGCCGGGCTCGCCGCCGCGTGGCGAGCGGCCCGACGTGGCCTCTCCGTCGTGGTGCTGGACCGTGCGGAGGCCGTCGGGGGCATGGCAGCCTCCTTCGACGTGGCCGGGGTCCGTGTGGACTACGGAAGCCACCGCCTCAACCCCGACATGCCCGCGTACGTGCTGGCGGATCTGCGCTACCTGCTCGGCGGCGACCTGCAGACCCGGTACCGCGACGGACGGCTACTGGTGGGCGAGCGGTGGATCACGTACCCGTTCAAGCCGCGCGAACTGGCCCGCGCGCTGCCCGCCGTCCCGATGGCGCGCGCCGCGTTCGACGCGATCTCCACGCCGTGGCGCCGGTCGAAGGCCCCCGAGAACCCTGACACTTACGCCGAACTGATGCGCGCCGGCTTCGGGCCGACGCTGTACGAGCAGGTGTACGCGCCCTACGCGCGCAAGCTCTGGGGTCTGACCGGCGACCAGATCGACGCCGATCAGGCGCGCCGCAAGGCCGGCGCCCCTACCGCGCTCGCGGCGCTGGTGCGGTCGGTGCGTTCCGCGATGTCCAGCGAATCGCTCGCCTACCTCTATCCGCGGCGCGGCTTCGGCCAGTTGTGCGAGACGCTCGCCGACGCCGCGGTCACGGCGGGTGCCCGGTTGCGGCTCGGCGCGATGGTCGAGCGGCTGGACGTCGGCGAGAGCGACATCGCGGTGCGGTTGGGCCGCTCGGAGCACCACGCGGCCGCCGCGGAGCGCGGCGGCTGGTCCGGTCTCGACCACTGGGAGAGCAGCGGCTGGCTTCGCGCCCGGCACGTCTTCTCGACGCTGCCGCTGCCGCTGCTGGCCCGGATGACCTCGCCGGGTGCGCCCTACGAGGCGGTGGAGGCCAGCGGCAACCTGCGCTTCCGCGCGATCGTGCTCGTGTACGCGGTGCATCGGGGCGGGCGCTGGACGAAGCACGACGTGCACTACCTCCCGGCGTCCGACACACCGGTCAGCCGGATCTCGGAGCCGGCGAACCACCGGATCAACCCGGAGGACCCGGAGGACCGTTCGGTGGTCTGCTTCGAGCTGCCCTGCGACATCGGCGACGAGATCTGGAACGCCTCCGACGACGGGCTGAGCGATGTGATCGCGGACACGGTGCGGCGCACCGGCCTGCCGCCGTTGAACGTCGAGTGGCTCCAGGTGAAACGGCTGCGCAACGTCTACCCGGTCTTCCAACGCGGCTACAAGGAGCACCTCGCCGTGCTCGAGGAGTGGGTGGAGGGGCTCGGCAGCATCACCACCTTCGGCCGGCACGGCCTGTTCACCCCGGACAACACGCACCACGCGATGGTGATGGGCTACGAGGCCGCCGACGCGCTCGGCAGCGGCCAGTTCGACCGGAGCCACTGGTCGGCCGCCCGCGATCGCTTCGCCCAGCACAGCACGGAAACCTGACCGCCACCGCCTGACCGCCGGCCGGCCGCAAGTCACACCGGTCCCTTACCTGGTTTTTAGCTGAGCCACAGGAAACTGCGGGACAGTGAAGGCACAGGAAGGCCGCCGGGGCTGACCGGGATCGCCGGGCCCGACCGCGCGATCGGTTGTCGGGGTACGGATCCACGCCCGAGCCCATGGAACGTCCCGGGTCCCGGCGGCGCCTGTCCAACCTGTGGAGGGGCTCATGACTGCGCTGGATCTGCCGGAACGGGGCATGAGCGCGGGCCGCCGGGCCGGCTCGGCGGGCGGGAGTTATTCGCTGGCGGCGGGAGGCATCGTCGAGGTGCGGTCCGGGCGCCGCTTCGGTGGCCCGAAGACGCTGCTGCGCCGCGGTGAAACGCAGTGGTTCCCTCTAGTCTCGGGGGCGCTGAGTGTTCGCGAACCGGTGCATCTGACGGTCGGTGAGGTCGCGATCGCGCTGGGCAAGACCCAGTCGGTGCGCCTTACACTCGCCGAGGTGACCGCGCTGGGGAATCGGCGGTACTCGGTCGAGGTGATCGCCTCCGCACTCGGGGAGGACGGCGGTCCGGATGAGACCGTTCGGCTCGAAGGTCATGCGGAACGGGTACGCGGCGGAGCACTGCGCGTCGTGCTGACCGGTCCGGCGCCCTGCGGGCTGGGCGGTTCCGGCAGGCGCGTGCGACTCGCGGCCACCTTCGACCGCTGACGCAGCCACCGAGCGCCGCGCCGGCTCCCGCGAACCCCCCTGTTCGCTTTCTGATGCCGTCTTCGTCTTCTCATACAGCGGACACTGATACAGCGGACACTGATACAGCCGCGTCTTCGCATGCCTCTGCTTCGCTTCCGGCCGCCAACGGTTTCCCCACGGCCACCACGAGTTCACCTCCCGTTCCCGTCGGCCTGCAACAAAGGGATCCTGCCGGCCCAGAACGGAGGCGCAACGCACGGTCGGCACCCGGCACGCAGCCGCAGCAGGTTTTGCCGAGTGGGGGTACATCACGATGACCCGGTTCTACCGCCCCGATCGCATCGAGTACGAGGTCGTGGTTCTCGACCGGCAGACCGGGATCAGCCACTGGGCGACCGCCGGCGTGGACGTGGTGGAGCGGCCGCAGGCGCTGGTCGACGGCGGCGGTTCGATGTCCAGCGAGGCGTTCCGCAGCTACGCCGCCTCGGTGGCGCCGCGGTTGCGCGACTTCGCCGAGCACATCTCCGGAGCGGATCAGGTCGGCGCGAACGTGCACCGCTACCAGAGCTACCAGGCGGTGCGCGCGGTGCTGCGCGACGAGCGGGGAGTCCTGCTGGCCGAGGTGCGCTGCGACGGCTCCGTCACGATTCCCGGCGAGTTGGACGAGGATCTGCGCCGGCAGTTCATCGGCATGATCAACGGCTGGCTCCCGATGACGATCCGTGAGGTGGACCGCAGCTCATACCAGAACGCGCTCGCGTCCTTGGTCAAGGCGCGGCGGGTGGTGGACGCGATGCTGCGCGAGGTCGTCGGGCTGGCCGCGGGCGGCCTGGACCCGATGCCCTGGGAGAAGGTCGCCGCCGCGATGGGCGTGCCGCCGGAGGCGCTGGATTCCTGGTATCGCGCACCGGACGGGCTGGCGAAGTGACTATTGTCTAAGCGGCGCCGCTCCGGCGGCAGGCTTCCCATCGGCATCACCACCCGACCGACGCGCTGACTATGACCAGGGGTTGAACTTGTCCGGTACCGTGACGTACCTCGAAGCGATCGTGATCGGCCTGGTTCAGGGCGTGGCCGAGTTGTTCCCCGTCTCCAGTCTCGGACACGCGGTGCTGATCCCGGCGTTCCTGGGCGGCAGCTGGGCGGCCGACATGGACATGACGGCGAAGCAGTCGCCTTACCTGGCGCTCGTGGTCGCGCTGCACGTGGCCACCGCCTGCGCGCTGTTGCTCTTCTTCCGGCGCGACTGGGTGCGGGTGATCTCCGGGCTGATCAGTTCGGTGCGCAATCGCCGGATCGAGACCCCGTACGAGAAGCTGGCCTGGTTGCTGATCATCGGCACCATTCCGGTCGGCCTGGCCGGACTGGTGCTGGACAAGCTGCTGCGGGAACACCTGGGCAAGCCGCTGTGGGCCGCGGTCTTCCTGGCCCTGAACGGCCTGCTGCTGCTCGGCGCCGAGCGGCTGCGCGGCGGTCGGGCCGGCGCGGCCGAGCAGGCGAGCGCCACGGGACGCCGGGCGGAACGCGGCGCGCGCGCGGACCGCGGTGCGGTCACGGCCGCGTCCGGCGGCAGCCGGCGCAAGCAGAGCACGGCCACCCTGGAGCCGCCGCGGGAACTGGACCGGCACGGCCGCGAACTGCCGCCGGAGATCGCCAGCGACATACGGCTCGCCCGGCTCTCGCGTGGCACGGCGGTTCAGGTGGGCGCGGCGCAGATCCTCGGCCTGTTCCCGGGGCTGAGCCGGTCCGGCGCGACCATCGTCGCGGGGCTGTTCAAGGGGCTGCACCACGAGGACGCCGCGCGTTTCGCCTTCCTGCTGGCCACGCCGGTCATCCTGCTGGCGGGCCTGTACAAGCTGCCCGAGCTGGCGAAGCCGGAGAACTCGGCCGTGATAGGCCCGGCCATCGCCGGTTCGCTGGTCACCTTCGTGGCGTCGTACGTCTCGGTGCGCTACCTGGTGCGGTACTTCGAAACCAGGACGCTGACTCCGTTCGCGATCTACTGCCTGGTGGTCGGCGCACTCTCAGTGGTCCGGTTCGCGTAGTCGCGTTCGGCCAGCGCGTTGGCGCAGCCCGTCCCCGGCGACTGGCGCAGCTTCTGCGCGATGGCCTCCATCGCCTGCCCGACCGCGTCGATCTGCTCGGGCGTGATCAGGTCGACGAAAAGCTCGCGCACGTCGTCGACGTGGCGCGGGGCGGCCGCGCGGATCAGCCCCCAGCCCCGCTGCGTGATCACCGCGAAGGAGCCGCGCCGGTCCGAGGGACAGTCCTGGCGCTCCACCAGGCCGGCCTTCTCCATCCGGCCGATCTGGTGGGAGAGCCGGCTCTTCGACAGCGACGTGCGGTTCGCCAGCTCGGTCATCCGCAGCCGGCTCTCTTCCGCCTCGGACAGCTCGACCAGAACCTGATAGTCCGTCAGGTTAAGGTCGTGCCGCTCGTGCAGCCGGTCTTCCAGCAGGGCCGGCAGCAGCCGCATCACTTCGAGCCAGGCACGCCAGGTGTGCTGCTCGACGTCACTGAGCCAGCGGGTTGCGGTCGCGCCCGCCGGCCTGTGGTCTTCCAAGCTCATAGACACAGCATACGTCGCAATAGTTGAAGTATAAACATCCTATTCGGCCGACCGAGGGGGCACCTGCTCGCGTTCCCGCTCTCGCGGCTCGGGCCGCGCTTCAACCCGCTCCCGTTCAACCCGCTCCCGCGCCGTCGCCTCGGCCATGACCTGCCCGTGCCGGTCCGTTTCCCCGGTCGCCTCCTCGATCTCCAGCAGCGAAGCGCTGTGCAGTTCCCGCTCGGCCGCGGCTTTCCCGCCGCGCAGCCCGAACAGCCGTTTGGCCAGCAGCAGGTAAAGCACCGCGAGCACGTTGACCACGAAGGTGGCGATCTTGAACGGGGACTGCTTGGTGATGATCTCGTCGATCTCGATCGGCAGGAACGCCGCGGTGGCCACCACGGCGAAGTACTCGCCCCAGCGCTTGGCCAGCCACAGGCCGATCGCCTCGATCAGTTCGATCGCGGCGTAGACGACCAGCAGGATCGCGACGACCGTGAGGGTGGAGTGCTTGTAGTTGAAGGACTTGCGGATCGTGTCGACGATCGAGGAGTGGTCCAGGTCGTAGCCCCAGTGTGTGGCCAGGGGCTTGAGCAGGGTCAGGTCGTTCTCGAACAGCTGGGAAAGCGCCCGCTGCGAGTTCTCGAACCGCCACACCGCGTACGCCGCCGCGCCGACCAGCAGGAAGCGGAAGACCCGCTCCACCGCGAGCACTCGCATGATCAGCAGCGAGCGCAGCGCCTTGCCGCGAGGGATCACCGGGGCGTCCTGCGCCGGGCCGCTGCCCCGCGGCGCCTCCAGTACGAAGTCGCCGCAGCGCAGACACCGCCACGCCGTGCCGACGGCGGTCTCGGTCCTGATGCGGTCGCGGTACTCGGGTTCGAGGGGCTCGTAAAGGACGTGTCCCCGCCTCGCGCAGTGGCGCCTGTTCCAGTCCATGGCCACACAGACTAGGTGGCGCCGCGCGAGCGCGGCACGAGACTCGGCGAGCCGTGCACTTTTTGCCGACACAACGTCGGAAAGATCGCTGTACACACGTGGACCGCTCCTGCGATGTGCTCGCGAAACACGATCCACGATGCCCTCCGCGCCCGGAGAAATCCACCGTCTCCGGGCCGTCCGAGGCCGGGCGCACCGACCACGTGATCGATCGGCGTCCATGGCTGAGCCGAGCACCGCAAGCACCGCAAGCACCGCAAGCACCGCAAGCACCGTGAGCACCGCAAGCACCGCAAGCACCGCGAGCACCGCAAGCACCGCGTGAAGGCGCGGCAACACCCGGGCGAAGCAGCGCCGACGTCCCAATAGTTGGGATAGCTGGTCCGCGCCACGGACCAGGTGGGACAATCCCGTGCGAGTAACGCACGAGACGGACGACGAGCGACAGAGCAAGGAGCCGACCATGCCGGCACTGCGGTCACGCACCTCCACGCACGGACGGAACATGGCCGGCGCGCGGGCGCTGTGGCGGGCCACCGGCATGGCCGAGTCGGACTTCGGCAAGCCGATCGTCGCGATCGCCAACTCCTTCACCCAGTTCGTGCCCGGCCACGTACACCTGCGCAACGTCGGCGAGATCGTGGCCGAGTCTGTCGTCGGCTCGGGCGGCGTCGCCAAGGAGTTCAACACGATCGCGGTCGACGACGGCATCGCGATGGGCCACGGCGGCATGCTCTACTCGCTGCCGTCCCGCGAGTTGATCGCCGACGCGGTCGAGTACATGGTGAACGCGCACTGCGCGGACGCACTGGTCTGCATCTCCAACTGCGACAAGATCACCCCGGGGATGCTGATGGCCGCGCTGCGGCTGAACATCCCGACCGTGTTCGTCTCCGGCGGCCCGATGGAGGCCGGGCAGGCGCACATCCGCGACGGCGTGGCGTACGACAAGCTGGACCTGATCGACGCGATGTCCGCGGCCGCGGACGAGAGCGTCTCCGACGACACCCTGGACACGATCGAGCGCTCCGCGTGCCCGACCTGTGGCTCCTGCTCCGGGATGTTCACCGCGAACTCGATGAACTGCCTGGTCGAAGCGCTTGGCCTGGGGCTGCCCGGCAACGGCTCGACCCTGGCCACGCACGCCACGCGGCGCGCCCTGTTCGAACGGGCCGGATCGCTCGTCATCGAACTGGCCAAGCGCTACTACGAGCAGGACGACGAATCCGCCCTGCCCCGCTCGATCGCCACCCCGGCCGCGTTCGGCAACGCGATGGCGCTCGACGTGGCGATGGGCGGCTCGACCAACACCGTGCTACACCTGCTCGCCGCCGCGCAGGAGGCGGGGGTCGGCTTCGGCCTGAAGGAGATCGACGCGACCAGCCGCCGCGTGCCGTGCATCGCGAAGGTCGCGCCGAACAAGGCGTCGCTGAGCAAGACGTACTACATGGAGGACGTGCACCGGGCCGGCGGCATTCCCGCCATCCTCGGCGAGTTGCGCCGCGGCGGTCTGCTCGACGAGTCGGTGCACTCGGTGCACTCCCCCACGCTGACCGCCTGGCTGGAGCGCTGGGACGTGCGCGGCGGCAAACCCGCCGACGAGGCTCTGGAACTCTTCCACGCCGCCCCGGGCGGCGTACGCACCACGGAGCCGTTCTCGACGCAGAACCGGTGGGCCTCGCTGGACACCGACGCGCAGAACGGCTGCATCCGGTCCGTGGCGCACGCTTACACCAAGGACGGCGGCCTGGCCGTGCTGTGGGGGAACATCGCCGCGGACGGCGCGGTGGTCAAGACCGCCGGCGTCGCCGAGTCGATCTGGTCCTTCCGCGGACCGGCCCGGGTGTTCGAGTCCCAGGAGCAGGCGGTCGAGGCGATCATGGGCAACCGGATCGTCGAAGGCGACGTCGTGGTGATCCGCTACGAGGGGCCGAAGGGCGGACCCGGCATGCAGGAGATGCTGTATCCGACCGCGTTCCTCAAGGGCAAGGGACTGGGCGCCAAGTGCGCGCTGATCACGGACGGACGCTTCTCCGGCGGCACCTCGGGCCTGTCGATCGGCCACGTCTCCCCCGAGGCGGCCTCGGGCGGCACGATCGCGCTGGTCCGCGAGGGCGACGAGATCGCGATCGACATCCGCGATCGCTCGATCACCCTCGACGTGCCGGACGAGGAACTGGCCGCGCGCCGCGCCGCCCTGGAGGCGGAGGGCGGCTACCGGCCGGCCGGGCGCGAGCGTCCGGTCTCGCTGGCGCTCAAGGCGTACGCGTTGCTGGCCACCTCGGCGGCGACCGGGGCGGTGCGCGACCGCTCCAAACTGGAAGGCTGAGGCGCGGGGGCGCGGCCACGTTCCCGCAGCCGAGGAGAAAGAGGAAGACGGTCGATGGCGAACCAGCCCAGTCGCGGCGAGCGCCTGCCCTTCGATCCGGTCCTGCGGGCCTTCGAGCTGTGGCAGCGGCGCTGGGGCACGTCCACCTCGATGCTCGCGGTGACCTCGCTGATGCGCGCGCACCAACTGGTACTGGCGGAGGTGGACGCGATAGTGAAGCCGTACGACCTGACGTTCGCCAGGTACGAGGCCCTGGTGCTGCTCACCTTCAGCCGTCGCGGCTCGCTGCCGCTGTCCAAGATGGGCGAGCGGCTTCAGGTCCACCCGACCTCGGTGACCAACATCGTGGACCGGCTGGCGAAGTCGGGGCTGGTGGCGCGAAGGCCCAACCCGCAGGACGGTCGCGGCGTGCTGGCCGAGATCACCGCGCAGGGCCGGGTCGTGGTGGAGAAGGCGACGGCCGACCTGATGGCCGCCCAGTTCGGCTTGAGCTCGCTGGATGCGGACCGGCACCTCGCGCTGTTCGACACCCTGCGCGAGCTGCGGCTCGCGGCCGGCGACTTCGCCGAGCCGGACGACGCGGCGGTGCCGGAGGGGTGAGGACGGCGGCCGGGTGCGCCCGCCGCGTCGACAGATATTAGGACGTCCTAGTACTTTGGTCGCATGGATGATGCGAGCATCGCCGCGGGCCGCGAGCGTTGGCGTGCGGCCTACGACCGGGCGCCGAAGACCGACCGTGATACGACCACGATCTCCGGCGAGGAGACCGAGCCGGTGTACGGCCCGCCGCCGGGCTCGCCGGTACCCGGCTTCGAGCGGATCGGCTGGCCCGGTCAGTACCCGTACACGCGCGGGCTGTACCCGACCGGATATCGCGGCCGGCCGTGGACCATCCGGCAGTTCGCGGGTTTCGGCAGCGCGGAGCAGACCAACGAGCGGTTCCGGGCGATCCTCGCGGCCGGCGGCGGCGGGTTGTCCGTCGCCTTCGACATGCCGACGCTGATGGGGCGCGACTCCGACGACCCGCGCTCGCTCGGCGAAGTCGGGCACTGCGGTGTCGCGATCGACTCCGCCGCGGACATGGACGTGCTCTTCCGCGGCATCCCGCTGGGTGAGGTCACCACCTCGATGACGATCAGCGGCCCGGCCGTGCCGGTCTTCTGTATGTACGTCGTCGCGGCGGAGCGCCAGGGCGTCGATGTGGGAAAGCTCAACGGCACGTTGCAGACCGACATCTTCAAGGAGTACATCGCGCAGAAGGAGTGGCTGTTCCCCCCGCAGCCGCATCTGCGCCTGATCGGCGACCTGATGGAGTACTGCGCGCAGGGCATCCCCGCGTACAAGCCGCTGTCGGTCTCCGGCTACCACATCCGCGAGGCCGGGTCCACGGCGGCGCAGGAGTTGGCGTACACGCTGGCCGACGGTTTCGGTTACGTGGAGCTCGGGCTCTCGCGCGGCCTGGACATCGACCTGTTCGCGCCGGGGCTGTCCTTCTTCTTCGACGCGCACATCGATTTCTTCGAGGAGATCGCGAAGTTCCGGGCGGCCCGGCGGATCTGGGCCAGGTGGCTGCGGGACGTGTACGGCGCGAAGAGCACCAAGGCGCAGTGGCTGCGCTTTCACACGCAGACCGCGGGGGTGTCGCTCACCGCGCAGCAGCCGGAGAACAACATCGTGCGCACCGCGATCGAGGCACTCGCGGCGGTGCTCGGCGGCACCAACTCTCTGCACACCAACGCGCTCGACGAGGTGCTCGCGCTGCCTTCCGCGAAGGCGGCCGAGATCGCGGTGCGCACGCAGCAGGTCATCCTGGAGGAGACCGGGGCGGCGAACGTGGCCGACCCGCTCGGCGGCTCCTGGTACATCGAGGCGCTCACCGACCGGATCGAGGCCGAGGCGGAGGATATCTTCCAGCAGATCAAGGATCTCGGCCAGGACGGCTCGATGACCTCCGGTCTGCTGCGCGGCATCGACGAGGGGTACTTCACCGGGCAGATCGCCGAGGCGTCCTTCCGGTATCAGCAGGCTGTGGAGAAGGGCGACAAGCGGATCGTCGGGGTCAACGCGCACACCGAGACCATCGAGGCGCCGCTGGAGATCCTGCGGGTCTCGCACGAGGTCGAGCTGGAGCAGAACAGGGTGTTGGCCGAGCGACGCGCCGAGCGCGACGAGGGCGCGGTGCATTCCGCTCTGGCCGCGCTCCGGGACGGCGCGGCGCGAGACGGAGTCAACCTGATCCCGCCGATGCTCGACGCGGCGCGGAATGAGGCGACCCTGGGCGAGATCTGCGGTGTGCTCAAGGACGTTTACGGCACATACACGGAGCCGGCCCGGTTCTGACCGCCGAAGCCGAGAGGGCGATCGGTGTCCGGTCCGGTTTCCCCCCGAAACCGGACCGGACACCCTCCAGGCACGCCGTGCCGGATCCCGAACGCCGCTCCCGAATACAGACCGCGAATGTCAGATCTCGAAGGGTTCACCGAGTGTGAGCCGGCTATAGGGCACGCCCGTGCCCGGGCCATAGCCTGGCTGCTCGCTGAGGAACGCCTCCAGTCCGTTCTTGCCGATGGGGCTGAGCATCGCGTCGTGGATCGGCGACATCCGTCTCGGCTTCAACTCCCTGACGAAGTCGATCAGGTCCCCGGTACGGGTCCACGGTCCGTGCGATGGGACGAGCAGCAACTCGACCGGCACTTGCGGGTCGGTCAGCGCGTCCCCGGGGTGGAAGACCTTGCCGTCTATCAGGAAGCCGGTGTTGCGCACGAGGGGGATGTCGCGATGGATTCGCGCATGCCACTCGCCGAATGCCCGCACCTCGATGCCGCCCGCCGCGAACGCGGATCCGTCCGCGACGGTGTGCACCGTCGCGGGCGTCCCGTCGAGCAGGGCAGCCACCGAACTGTTCGTCCACACCTCGATCCGGTTCTTTCGCGCCAGCGCGGCCCTGACCGGGTCGGCGGCGAAGTGGTCGAAGTGCTCGTGCGTTATGAGCAGGCCGTCGGCATCGTCGAGCGCTGAACCGAGCGCCTGTTGGTCGCAGAACGCGCCCGGATCGACCACCAGCGTGTATTCGTCCCGCTCTATGCGGAGCCCCGCGTGACCCAACCATGTGACCCGCATGACCAATCACCTTTCGCTCAGCGTGCACCTGCCACGAAAAACTATACAGCGAGACTGTACAGCTTCGCTGGAGATTCCGCGGTATCCTGTGGATGACGCGCGACGGCGGATCTTGGGAGAGGTGGTGGGTGAGCATGGAGGAAAGCGACTCCTCGGCTCTCGCCGCGCAGTTGCGCCTGGTGATCGGACAGCTCGTCCGCAGGGTGCGGGTGATGGAGGACGAGCCGTTCGCGCATCGCGCCACCCTCGGCTTCCTGGACCGCGACGGACCGATGACGACGAGCGATCTCGCGCACGCCCAACGCGTGCGCCCGCAGTCGATGGCTCGCACCGTCGGACAACTCGCCGAGGAGGGTCTAGTGCGGTTCGAGCCGCATCCGAGCGACCGCCGCAAGACGCTGGTGGTGCTGACCGAGAGCGGACGAGAAGCAGTGCGCGATGGGCGGGTGCGTCGCGCCGGTTGGCTGCATCAGGCCATCGCGAGCGAGCTGACCGCCGAGGAACAACGCGTCGTGGCGGCGGCTGTGCCGCTGCTCAGCCGCATGGCCGAGCTGCCTGACGACGCCGTCCGGGACCAACGGCGCCCGTCATAGAGGGCGGTGGCTCGCTTGCGACGGCAGCGGCGAGGATCTCGCGGTGTCGCACCGCGTCGCGCTTCCGGTTTCGATCGCTGCGGCGGATCAGACGGTGAGACACAAGCAGTAGACCGAAGAAGCTGTCATCTGCACGCCCTCGTCTCATCGCCCCATCGACCACTGCCAGTGCGGCGTACACAATGACGTGAGAACGGCCGAATGCTGAGGCAGCCAAGCGGGATCCGTGAGCCGCGCGGACGGAGGGGACTATGTCAGCACTCGACACGCTCTCAGCATCCTCGCTTGGTCACGATTCAGCGCCTAGCATCCACACTGAGACAGTTGGTGTGCTTGAACCGAGTGCGGTGGTGGGGAGCGGCTGCGTGGCGCTGAATGGCGAGGTTTGGCAGGGCCACTTCGCAGAAGGGCTTGTTTGGGCGCTGGCATGTGCGGCTGGGCTAAATCCGGGGAAGCGCGTCCTCGACGTTGACGGGGTAGACGTCCAGATCAGCTTCCCGGGTAAGGCTGAGACCCGGCGATATCCGCAGATCGAGGCCCAAGTCAAATCTTGCAGTAACCCGACCTACGTGAACGACTGCTTCTCGTACTCGATCCCAATTAAGAATTTCAATGATCTGATCGGGACCGTGGGAACCGACTTCCCTGTGAGACGTTATCTGTTCTTGGTCCACGCACCAGCGGCAAAGACGGACTACGTGGACTCATCCTCCGCCTCGACTCACTTTCGTCACGCCGTCTACTGGGTGGATCTGATGGACGAGCAACCCATAGACCCCGCTCAACAAGCCACGAAGAGTATTCATATCCCTAAAGCGAATCTTCTGACTGTCGGCAGTCTCCAAGACCTGGTTAAGGGAACGATTGGCGAAGGAGGTAACTGAGATGTTTGTCGGGATGAACGCCCTTCATTTCTCCCACGCGCCAGATCCGCAGCGTATTTCACTCTACCTCTCCTCGCGCGGCTGGGTTCCGGATGACGATCCCGGAGGAACTCTCTGGACCTCGCTTGACGAGGAGTTTCAGGTCTTCGTTCCGAAATCAGTGAGGATGCGCGGCTACGCAAAGTATATCGAGGATGTCCTCAAGACGCTTTCAACAGCCGAGGATCGCAGTCAGGCTCAAATCACTTTAGAGGTCTCGTCATCGGACGCGGACGTGCAGTACGTACATACCGATGCCGACTCGGATCCCGGCACCACGCCGATTAACGATGGCGTGAGATCCTTTGAATGTTTACGCCAGTGGGTCCTTTCTGGTGCCGTGTTCGCAAGCAGTGATCTTCCCCGTCTGGTGCAACCGTCTCGCAAACCGGTACCGGCGTTAGATTTCATGCGCACTGTGCGGCTAGGTCCGACGTTGGAAGGCAGCTACGTACTAACCGTCTATATCCCCATCCCACCTCTCATCGGGCAGACTGCGATAGAGATGGAGGATCCCCGGCATAATCTTGCCACACAACCATTTGAGCGACGCGTCTCGTTGAGTTTAAGAAAGGCAACGAGAGAGGCGTTGAATGCGGCGAGTGAGGTGATTCAACGGCGAGAAGATATGGACGCATTTACCCGGCGCGCCGCCAGTGGTGTTAATGCCAACCTCTGCGAGGCGCTCGCCGGTCTCTCCTCAGAAACAGCCAGGGATGTGGCGATCGATTTTTCCTGGGCGCTTTCCCGTCCCGTCGAACCATCTCCGCCGATTTACGTCTCCCGCGATCAGCGCACAGTTCTGAAGGAAGCTGCGCAGGAGCTTCGAGCGCAGGCGCCCGAGGAAGACGTGACAGTCGTCGGTGCCGTGGTACGCCTGCACCGAGACGGAGCATTCGGAGCCGGCGAGGTCAGCATCGCAGGAATCGTCGAAGGAGGATTGAACGATCGTCTTCGGCGCGTCTGGGTCGAGTTGGCAGAGGACGATTATTCGCGTGCTACCCGGGCTCACGAATCTGGGGTCACGGTTACGGTCACTGGAAGCCTGATCAGACGCGGCACTCGCCACTTACTTCAGAATCCCAGCAACTTCAACGTCATTCCAGAACTGCCTTAGCCGGCGCGGAGATCTCTGCACAGCAGCGATCCGGCCCAACAGTGAAGCTCTCCGACCGGAACATGAAGGTCGACTCAGATCTCCAGGAAACGCTCCAGCGCTTCGCGGGCGCGCGCGCTCGACTCGGCCGTCGCGGCCAGAGCCCGGGCGAGGGCCGCGATCCACTCGTCCAGACCCACCTGCTGACGCGAGAGCACGATGCCGCGCACCTCTTTGCACACCTCACCGCTGATGCGTCCCCGGTCGAGCCGCAGGCCCAGGCGCTGCTCGCCGAGCGCCACGTCCAGGCTGCTCACCGCGCCCTCACGGCCGGCCACACGATCAGCCATCGTGCGCTTGCGCTCGACCTGGACCGCCCCCCGCGGCAGTGAGTCGGCCAGTGTGACCGACAGCACCTTCGCGTACATTTCCAGGTCCGCCGTGTCGCGGCGCAGCGCGGCCGCCAGCAACTCGACGTCCATGCCGCGCTCCGGTTCAGCGCGCTGCACCTCGCGGCCCTCGCGGCCCTCGCCGCCGGGCACCAGATCGCTCGATTCCTGCGATTCAGCCATGTCGCAATCCTGCTTCTTGACGTCGTTGCGCGGATCAGGCGTCGAGACTGAGCACCATCGTCGGGCGGTCGATGACGTGATCCGGACGCAGCGGGCGCACCGCCGTGCCGATCGCGAAGAACTCGGTGGTGTGCGAGCCCCAGGTATGCGAGTGCTGGCGTAGCTGCACCGCGACGATGCCCTCGGCGTCCAGCGCCTCGGCCTCCGCCTGCATCCGGCTCATCGCCAGCTCGCGCGCGTCGTACAACGCCTGCGTGAACTGCTCGATCTCCACGTTGCGGCCCGCGTTGCCGATCACCTGGCCGAAACGCTGATGCGCGATGTGGTAGACACACGAGCCCATGACCATGTCAAGGGGAGCATAACCGGCGCGGACCAGAGTCCAGAAGTCCTGGCCGGACAGGTCCGAGGTGAACGGCTTGTTCTTGTTGTTGCGCCAGCTGCCGTGCGCGCCCGGGTCCGCTCCGTCCGCCTTCACCGCCGTGCCCACCGCGATGAACTCGGCGATGTCGTTGCCGAACTCCTTGAACTCGACCTCCAGCCGCACGCCGACGATGCCGTCCGCGCCCAGCGCGCTCGCCTCGGCCTCCATCCGGCTCATCGCCAGCTCGCGGGCGTGGTACATGGCCTGCGACAGCGTGGTCATCTCCTGGTTCTTCGACCAGCGGCCCAGTTGCAGGCCGACGTGGTAGATCGACGAGCCGAGCACCAGCCCCAGCGGGCGGAACCCGACCTCGCGCACCAGCAGGAACTCGTTCACCGTCAGGTCCGAGGTGAAGATCGAGCCCTTACCCGGCCGCAGCTGGGCCAGCCGGCGCATGGCGTCCTCGGGCACTCCCTGCGCGACCAGGTCCCCGGTCTCCTGCTGGATGGACTGCTCGGTCATCCTCAGCGCTCCCGATTCAGGGTCATGATGGTCAGTGGCTTGGGCCCGGAGCCGCCGGGCGCGCGGTCGAAACGCGCGATCGAGGTGCCGACGAACACGGCCTCCGCGATGTGGTCGCGCTGGTTCTCGTAGGACGGACACTCCCGCTCGCGTACACGCAACTCCATCTCGTCGACCACGATCCCGTCGCCGCCGTGCGCCTTCGCGTCGAGCTGGAGTTGGTGACGGGCGTCGTGCCTGGCGTGGTTGATCAGCTGCGTGTAACCGTCGACCTCCTGGTTGCCCGCAGTCCAGCGCAGTTGCCCGTACGTGCGCCAGTCATCGTGCCGCGTAGCGATCGAGATGCCCAGCACCAGGCCGGTCGGCACCCAGCCGCCGTGCAGCAGCTTGGCGAACTCCTGTCCGGTGACATGTGAGGTGAACGGCTTCGCCGGCCGCGCCTTCGAGCGGGCGCGCACCGCCGTGCCGAGCGCGGTGAACTCCATGCCTCCGGCCGAGAAGTGGCCCACCCGCAGTTTCACACCGACGATGCCGTCCCCGCCGAGCGCCTCGCACTCGGCCATCGCGCGCGCGAGTGCCAGCCGGCGCGCGCCGTACATGGTGCGCACCAACTGGGAGAACGGGGCGTAGGCGGATGAGGAGACCTCGGTGCCGCCGTAGTACGACCAGGCGCCCGAGCAGCCCCAGCGCCCGGCGAAGCCGATGTGGAACACCGCGGTGCCCAGCACCTGCCCGACCGGGTCGAACCCGGCGCCCGTGATGGCGGCGAACTCCTGCGTGCTCAACGCGGAACCCCAGGTGTGGCTGGCGTTGATCTCCGCCATGCGCGCTCGGGCCAACCCGGGCAGGACGGCGTCCCTCTGCTCTGTCATCGGACCCCCGGTCGGAGACGGAAGTGCGCTCAACGGCAGCGTATGGCATCGCGGGCCCGCGCGGACGCGAACCTGCCCGGAAGATCGAACAAACAGCTCGGCCGGTCGGTCGCGAAGCGCGCTGCGAGCCTGAATCCGACGTCAGTCGAACAGCGCCTTGCCCGGGCCGTGCTCGATGAAGGACCGCATGCCGGTGGCCCGGTCCGGGGTGGCGAACAGCCCGGCGAACTGCGCCCGCTCGATCTCCAGGCCCGTGGCCAGGTCCGTCTCCAGACCGCGGTCGATCGCCTCCTTCGCCGCGCGCAGCGCGAAAGCCGGTCCGGCCGCCAGCTCGGCGGCCCAGGCCAGCGCGTTCGGATACACCTGCTGCGGGGCCAGCACCCGGTCCACCAGACCGATGCGCAGCGCCTCCTCGCCGCCGACCATCCGGCCGGTGAAGACGAGATCCTTGGCCCGGGCCGGGCCGACCAGCCGGGCGAGCCGCTGTGTGCCGCCCGCGCCCGGAATGAGTCCCAGCTTGATCTCCGGCTGCCCGAACTTCGCGTCGACGGCGGCGACCCGCAGGTCGGCGCACAGCGCCAGTTCGCAGCCGCCGCCCAGCGCGAAACCGGTGACCGCGGCGATGACCGGCTTCGGGATGCGGGCGATCGCGGTGAAGGAGTCCTGCAACGCCCCCGACCGCCGCACCATGTCGGTGTAGGAGAGCTGCGCCATCTCCTTGATGTCCGCCCCGGCCGCGAACGCGACCGGGCCGCCGTAGAGCACCACCGCGCGCAGGCCGTCGTCGCCCGTCACGTGCTGCGCCGCCTGCTTGAGCTCGGCCTGTACACGGGAGTCCAGCGGGTTGAGCTTCGGCCGGTCGATGCGGATCGTGGCGACCCTGGGGTTCTGCTCGGCGACCTCGATCCGCACGTACTCGGCGCTCCACACGGTCCGGACGCCGGACACAGCGCCCTCGTTCGGCTCAGTCAACGATGACACTCCCTCGGATCGCCGTCAGCCTGCGCCGCTCATCCAACCACGAGCGCGCGGTCGCGGAAATCACCGCGCCGGCAAGGCCCGGCGCGACCCGCCAAAAGGCACAATGGACACCATGAGTGACCAAGCTGGCGATCCGTATCGCGCGGAACAATGGGACCGGCCCTGGCCCGGAAGCTGGCACCCACTGGGCGCGCACCACGACGGACAGGGCGTCAACTTCGCGCTCTGGGCGGCCGGAGCCGAGGCCGTGGAACTGTGCCTGTTCGACGACTCCGGAGACGAGCACAGAGTCCCGCTGGCCGAGTCCACGTTTCACATCTGGCACAGCCACCTGCCCGGCATCCAGCCGGGTCAACGCTACGGATTCCGCGTGCACGGCCCCTGGGATCCGGCCCGCGGACGCCGCTGGAACGCCGACAAGCTGCTGCTCGACCCGTACGCGCGGGCGCTGGAAGGCGATTTCGTCCTCGACGACGCCGTGTACGCGCACGCGAAGCACGGCTCGACCGCGAACTCGCACGCGCGCGACGACCGCGATTCGGCCCCGCACGTCCCGCACGGCATCGTGATCGGCCAGGTCGACGTCGACACAGGTCTGCGGCCGCACACGCCGTGGGCCGAGACGATCATCTACGAGCTGCATCTACGCGGCTTCACCATGCGGCACCCGGCCGTACCCGAGGAGCTTCGCGGCACGTACGCCGGCTTGGCACATCCGGCAGTCATCGACCACTTGGTGCACCTAGGCGTCACCGCGGTGGAACTGCTGCCGATCCACCACTTCGTCTCCGAGCCGCACCTGCTCGAACGAGGGCTGTCCAACTACTGGGGCTACAACTCGATCGCCTACTTCGCCCCGCACGCGCCGTACTCCGCGGCGGCCCGGCGCGGCGAGCGCGGCGCGCAGGTGCGCGAATTCAAGGAGATGGTGGCGGCCCTGCACGCGGCCGGCATCGAGGTCATCCTCGACGTGGTGTACAACCACACCGCGGAAGGCGGCGGTGACGGACCGACACTGTGTTTCCGCGGGATCGACAACGAGAGCTACTACCGGCTCGACGAGAAGAACCCGAGCCGTTACGCCGACTACACCGGCTGCGGTAACACGCTCAACGTGGTGCAGCCGCACGTCCTCCAGCTGATCACCGACTCGCTGCGCTACTGGGTCACCGAGATGGGCGTGGACGGCTTCCGCTTCGATCTGGCTTCCGCCCTCGCCCGCTCGTTCCACGACGTCGACAAGCTCTCCGCGTTCCTGACCGTCATCGCGCAGGACCCGGTGCTCCAGCAGGTCAAGCTGATCGCCGAGCCGTGGGACGTCGGCGAGGGCGGTTACCAGGTCGGCGAGTTCCCGCCGCTGTGGACCGAATGGAACGACAAGTTCCGCGACACGGTCCGCGACTTCTGGCGCGGGGCGCGCACCGACGTGCGGGACCTGGCCTACCGGTTGTCCGGTTCCTCAGACCTCTACCAGGACGACGGTCGCCGCCCTTACGCGTCGATCAACTTCGTCACCGCGCACGACGGTTTCACGATGCGCGACCTGGTGACGTACAACCACAAGCACAACGAGGCGCACGGCGAGAACAACCGCGACGGGACCAACGACAACCGCTCGTCCAACTACGGGGTCGAGGGCGAGAGCGACGACGAGGCGGTCAACCAGCTGCGCCGGCGTCAGATCCGCAATCTGATGACCACGCTGGTGTTGTCCACCGGCGTGCCGATGATCACGGCCGGGGACGAGTTCGGTCGTACGCAGGGTGGCGACAACAACGCCTACTGCATGGACAACGAGGTCGGCTGGGTCGACTGGTCGCTGCTGGACAAGGGCGAGTGGTCCAGCCTGCTCGATCTGACCCGGCGCCTGATCCACCTGCGCAAAAGGCATCCGGTGCTGCGTCAGCGGGTGTTCTTCTCCGGGCAGCCCGCGCACCCGGGCGGTCTCCAGGACATCGCCTGGTTCCGGCCGGACGGCGAGGAGATGACCGACGGAGACTGGTTCGCCCCGGCATCCGGGCTCGGGGTCTATCTCTCCGGCCAGGACATCCGAGGCCGCGGGCCGCACGGAGAGCGCATCACCGACGACAGCTTCCTGCTGCTGGTGCACGCGGGCACGGAGGAACTGCCCTTCGTGCTGCCCGGCGATCCGTGGGCGCGCTGGTACCACACGGTGATCGACACGACGCTGGAGGGAGACCCCGGCGCGCGGGACAACGTCACCTTCGGCGGCGGCCTGGAGGTCGACCTCGCGCCGCGCTCGCTGCTGCTGTTGCGAGCCGATCCCGAGTCCTGGTCGGCCACCTGAGGCCGCGGCAGCGGATCGTGCGCGCGGCCGCGGCGTGGGCCGCGGCCGCGCTCGACGCTTCCCAACCTCGAAAACGGCGGGGTTCAGCCGGTGCGCATCAGCGCATGAAGTTGTTCTCGCCGTCGCCCGAGGTGGAGACGGTCACCTCGGTCGGCAGCACAGCCAGTCCCAACTCCGCGGCGGTGGACAGCAGCGGATGCTTGGGCACGGCGCGCACGGTGTAGCCGAACGGACCGGACCGGTCGAGCTCGACGACCCCTTCGTACCGGGCGCGGCCGAGATCGTCCACGCCGTTGCGCTCCAGCGCGACCGCATGCGTGTCACGCAACTGGTCCGTCTCGTCGACCCGGCCGTAGACCGCCTGGACCTCCAGGTCGTCCGCGGTGATCGAGCCGAGCTGGACCAGCGCCCGCACGTGCAGCGTGCCGCCGAGCCGCGGCGCACCCTCGCCGTTTCCGTCGCTGTCCGCGACCGCGTCAACGTGCTCGATCTGCAGCTGCGGCCAGCTGCTCTTGATCCGCTGCGCCCACTGCGACAGCTCGATCGCGCCGCTATAGCCGTCCGCGGTCACCGCGCGCGCCGACGCGGCCGCCGGGATGTACAGCTGCCGCACGTAGTCGCGCACCATCCGGCTGGCCAGCACCTTCGGGCCGAGCGTGCTGAGGGTGTGCCGCACCATCTCGATCCATCGGGTCGGCAGGCCGGCCGCGTCGCGGTCGTAGAAGCGGCGGCTGACCGACGCCTCGATCAGCTCGTAGAGAGCGGACGCCTCCAGTTCGTCGCGCCGGTCCGGATCGTCCACGCCGTTCGCGGTCGGGATGGCCCAGCCGTTCTCGCCGTCGAACCACTCGTCCCACCAGCCGTCCCGGATGGACAGGTTCAGTCCGCCGTTGAGCGCCGCCTTCATCCCGGAGGTGCCGCAGGCCTCCAGCGGCCGCAGCGGGTTGTTCAGCCACACGTCGCAGCCCGGCAGCAGGGTCTGCGCCATCGCCATGTCGTAGTTGGGCAGGAACACGATCCGGTGGCGCACCTTGTGTTCGTCGGCGAACCGGACCAGCTCCTGGATCAGCCGCTTGCCGCCCTCGTCGGCCGGGTGCGCCTTACCGGCTATGACCAACTGGATCGGGCGCTGCGGGTCCAGCAGCAGCGAGGTGAGCCGTTCGCGGTCGCGCAGCATCAGCGTCAGTCGCTTGTACGACGGGACCCGACGGGCGAAGCCGATGGTGAGCACGTCCGGATCCAGCACGTCCGCGGTCCAGCCCAGCTCGGCCTCGGACGCGCCGCGGGCGATCCAGGAGTCCTTGACCCGCTGGCGCGCCTCCTCGACCAGCGCGGCGCGCAGCACGCAGCGGATCTCCCAGATCGCCTTGTCCGAGAGCCGGTCCACCGCGGCGAACGGGTCCTCTCCCAGCGCGCCGGGCCCCAGTTCCCGCTCGACCAGTTCGAAGACGGCCGGGTGCACCCAGGTCTCGGCGTGCACGCCGTTGGTCACCGAGGTGATCGGCACCTCCGGGGAGTCGAAGCCGGGCCACAGGCCGCCGAACATCTCCCGGGAGACCGCGCCGTGCAGCACCGAGACGCCGTTGGCGCGCTGGGCCAGGCGCAGGCCCATCACCGCCATGTTGAAGCAGCCCGGGTCGCCGCCGGGGTAGTCCTCCGCGCCGAGCCCGAGCACGTGCTCCATCTGCACCGCGGGCGACTGGTTGTCCCCGCCGAAGTTCTCGGCGACCAGGTCGTGCGAGAAACGGTCGATTCCGGCCGGGACCGGGGTGTGCGTGGTGAACAGGGTGCCGGCGCGCACCGCGGACAGCGCGGCGGCGAAGTCGAGACCGCTCTCCTCGGTCAGTTCCCTGATTCGCTCGACGCCGAGGAAGCCGGCGTGCCCCTCGTTGGTGTGGTAGACCTCGGGCTGCGGGACGCCGGTGATCCGGCAGTAGGCGCGCACCGCGCGAATACCGCCGATGCCCAGCAGCATCTCCTGATGCAGCCGGTGCTCGCTGGAGCCGCCGTAGAGCCGGTCGGTGATCTCGCGGCCGCCGTCCGCGTTCTCCTCGATGTCGGTGTCGAGCAGCAGCAGCGGCACGCGGCCGACCTGCGCGAGCCACACCTGCGCGACGAGTTCACGCAGCCCGGGCAGGCCGATGGTGACGCGCAGCGCGGTGCCGTCCGGCTCGCGGACCTTGGTCAGCGGCAGGTTGTCCGGGTCTATCAGCGGATAGGTCTCCAGCTGCCAGGCGTCCCGGGAGAGCGACTGGCGGAAGTAGCCGTGCTTGTACAGCAGGCCCACGCCGATGATCGGGACGCCCAGGTCGGATGCGGCCTTGAGGTGGTCGCCCGCCAGGATGCCCAGGCCGCCGGAGTACTGCGGCAGCACCGCGGTGATGCCGTACTCCGGGGAGAAGTAGGCGATGGAGCGCGGGGCGTCGGTCAGGCTCTGGTACCACTTCGGCTCGGTCAGGTAAGCGTGCAGGTTCGCGGCCGCGTCGGCGATCCGCGCCGTGAACCGGCCGTCGGCGGCCAGCGCGGCCAGCCGCTCGGTCCGCACCGCGCCGAGCAGGCGGACCGGATCGCAGCCGACGGCCTCCCACTGCCCGGGGTCCACCGCGGCGAACAGCTCCCGCGTGGGCGCGTGCCAGGACCAGCGCAGGTTCGCCGCCAACTCGGCCAGCGCAGCGAGCGGTTCGGGAAGCACAGTGCGGACGGTGAAGCGTCGGATAGCCCTCATGCCTCGCGACAGTAGCGGCTGGTCACCGGGTTTCGCGACACGGTCGCTCAGGTTCGGCGGCGGCGCGCTGGCGTACACTCCCGAACGCCCCCGGGTCGACCGGGTCGCGAGCGGTGCGCCGGACGACCTCCACGGCCCCGCATGTCGCGTGCATCGCGCTAAATCGGATATGAATCCGGCATGAGCATCGGACGCATCCCCATCCTCGACATCCAGCCGCGGATCCTCGACGGAGCGCGCCCCGTCAAAGCCGTGCCCGGCGAGCAGTTCACCGTCACGGCGACCGTGTTCCGGGAAGGGCATGACGCGGTCGCCGCGAACGTCGTGCTGACCGGCCCGGACGGTGAACGAGGGCCGTGGACCCCGATGCGCGAACTGACCCCCGGAACCGACCGGTACGGCGCGCAGGTGGCCGCTGACCGGCGCGGGGAGTGGACCTTCCACGTCGAGGCGTGGTCGGACCCGCTCGCCACCTGGTACCACGCGGCGCGGGTCAAGATTCCGGCCGGAATCGACGTGGAGCTGGTCTTCGAGGAGGGCGCGCAGCTGTTCGAGCGCGCGGCGGCCGCGGACCCGGTCACCGGTCCCGCCGCCGGGCGTCCGTCCAGGGGAGGTGGCGAAGGTCACAGAAATAACACAGATGGAGTAGAACCCATCACCCACATGCGCCCCATGAGCCCCAAGCGCTCCCCCAGCGCGCCGACTGCTTCACTCGGAGGGACGAGCGCGGCCGCCGGCTCCGCGGCCGAAGCGGTGATCGAGCGCGTGGAGGCCACTCTCGGCGATCTTGCCGGACGGGCACGCATGAACGGCGGCCCCGCGCCCGTCGCGGCCGAACCGGACAGCTCGGACCCCGAGGTGCGGCTGCTGCTTGAGACCGCTCGGCTGCTGCGTGACGTCGAGGTTCCCGCGGCGGCCAGGCTCGCCGCCGTCGAGGAACCGCGGGTACACAGCGCGCTGGCCGCGCGCCCCGTGCGCGATCTGCTGACCGAGAGCGAACGCTGCCCTCTGCGCGTCGACCGGGCGCGTGCCCTGTTCGGGTCCTGGTACGAGTTCTTCCCCCGCTCCGAGGGCGCGCAGGTGGACCCGACGGGTGCCACGCCCCCGGTCCCGGGCACGCTGCGCACCGCCGCCGAGCGGCTGCCCGGCGTCGCCGACATGGGGTTCGACGTGGTCTACCTCCCGCCGGTCCACCCGATCGGCACGGCCTTCCGCAAGGGCCCGAACAACACCACGACGGCCGGGCCGCTGGACGTCGGCTCGCCGTGGGCGATCGGCTCCCCGGACGGCGGGCACGACGCGATCCACCCGGACCTGGGCAACTTCGCCGACTTCGACCACTTCGTCGATAGGGCCGGGCAGCTGGGCATGGAGGTGGCGCTGGACTTCGCGCTGCAGTGCTCGCCGGACCACCCCTGGGTGGAGAAACACCCGGACTGGTTCGCGCACCGCGCCGACGGCACCATCGCCTACGCCGAGAACCCGCCGAAGAAGTACCAGGACATCTACCCGCTGGACTTCGACGGCCCGGGCGTGCTGCCGGCGATCCTGGAGGAGTGCGAGCGGGTGCTGCGGCTGTGGATGGGCCACGGCGTGCGCATCTTCCGGGTCGACAACCCGCACACGAAGCCGGTGCTGTTCTGGGAGAGGTTGCTGGACCGGATCCACGCGACCGACCCGGACGTGCTCTTCCTCGCCGAGGCGTTCACCCGCCCCGCGATGCTGCACACGCTGGCGAAGATCGGCTTCCACCAGTCGTACACGTACTTCACCTGGCGCAACACCAAGTCCGAGCTGCAGGACTACCTGACCGAGCTGAGCCAGTCCAGCTCGCCGTTCCTGCGACCGAACCTGTTCGTCAACACCCCGGACATCCTGCACGAGTACCTCCAGTACTCTGGCCGCCCGGGCTTCAAGATCAGAGCCGTCCTCGCCTCGACCCTCAGCCCCTCGTGGGGCGTCTACGCGGGCTACGAACTGTGCGAAAGCGTTCCGGTGCGACCGGGCAGCGAGGAGTACCTTGATTCGGAGAAGTACCAGTTGCGGCCGCGCGACTGGGCCGCCGCGCAGGCCGAGGGCCGCTCGCTGGCGCCGTTCATCGCGCGCCTGAACTCACTGCGTCGTGAACACGTTGCACTGCAAGGGTTACGTAATCTCAAATTTCACTCCGCCGACAACGATGCTGTGCTGTGCTACTCCAAGCGCACAGCCACCGATCTGGTCCTGGTGGTCGTCAATCTCGATCCGCACAACACGGTCGAGGCCACCGTCTCCCTGGACCTGTCCGAGCTGGGCCTCGGCTGGGACGACCGACTCACCGTACGCGACGAGCTGTCCGGCGCGGTCTTCCACTGGGGCCGGGACAACTACGTCCGGCTCGACCCGCACGATCAGCCGGCCCATCTGCTCACCCTGATCAGGTAGAGCCCTGATCGGAAGCGGTACGGGGCCCCGGCCCGCGGTGCGGTTCCACGGGCGGTCGGCGGCCGTGTGCAGTCCACCCTCATCCGCGCACCACATGGTGCTCCCGGCACTACTGGAGTGACCGTGATCGTCAACGAACCGGTATCAGACTCACCGCTGGACATTCCGAAGAGCGAACGCGATCCGGAGTGGTTCAAGCGCGCCGTCTTCTACGAGGTCCTGGTCCGCTCCTTCCACGATTCGAACCACGACGGCACCGGCGATCTCAAGGGCCTGACAAGCAAGCTGGACTACCTGCAGTGGCTCGGCGTCGACTGCATCTGGCTGCCGCCGTTCTTCAAGTCGCCGCTGCGCGACGGCGGGTACGACGTGTCCGACTACACCGACGTGCTGCCGGAGTTCGGCGACCTGGGCGACTTCGTGGAGTTCGTCGAGCAGGCACACGCCCGCGGCATCCGGGTCATCATCGACTTCGTGGTCAACCACACCAGCGACCAGCACCCGTGGTTCCAGGCTTCACGCAACGACCCCGACGGCCCGTACGGCGACTACTACGTGTGGGCCGACGACGATAAGCAGTACGCGGACGCACGCATCATCTTCGTCGACACCGAGACCTCGAACTGGACCTTCGACCCGGTGCGCAAGCAGTACTACTGGCACCGCTTCTTCTCGCACCAGCCGGACCTGAACTACGAGAACCCGAAGGTGCACGCCGAGATGCTGGCGGCGCTGCGGTTCTGGCTCGACCTGG
This sequence comes from Actinocrinis puniceicyclus, assembly GCF_018283645.1. Taxonomy (GTDB): domain Bacteria; phylum Actinomycetota; class Actinomycetes; order Streptomycetales; family Catenulisporaceae; genus Actinocrinis; species Actinocrinis puniceicyclus. Next base: position 75,075 of record NZ_JAGSXH010000004.1, read on the forward strand.
GCATCGACGGCTTCCGGCTCGACGCCGTGCCGTACCTCTACCAGGAGGAGGGCACGAACTGCGAGAACCTGCCCAGGACGCACCAGTTCCTCAGGAAGGTGCGCAAGATGGTCGACACGGAGTACCCGGACACGGTGCTGCTGGCCGAGGCGAACCAGTGGCCGGCGGACGTGGTGGAGTACTTCGGGGATCCGCGGGCGGGCGGCGACGAGTGCCACATGGCGTTCCACTTCCCGGTGATGCCTCGCATCTTCATGGCCGTGCGCCGCGAGTCGCGCTACCCGATCTCCGAGATCATGGCTCAGACCCCGCAGATCCCGTCGAACTGCCAGTGGGGCATCTTCCTGCGCAACCACGACGAGTTGACGCTGGAGATGGTCACCGACGAGGACCGCGACTACATGTACGCGGAATACGCCAAGGACCCGCGGATGAAGGCGAACGTGGGCATCCGGCGGCGGCTGGCCCCGCTGCTGGAGAACGACCGGCGGCAGATCGAGCTGTTCACCGCGCTGCTGCTGTCGCTGCCCGGCTCGCCGGTGCTCTACTACGGCGACGAGATCGGGATGGGCGACAACATCTGGCTCGGCGACCGGGACGGGGTGCGCACCCCGATGCAGTGGACCCCGGACCGCAACGCGGGGTTCTCCTCGTGCGACCCAGGGCGGTTGAACCTGCCGGTGATCATGGACGCGGTCTACGGCTACCAGTCGACGAACGTCGAAGCGCAGATGGCCAGCTCCTCCTCGCTGCTGCACTGGACCAAGCGCATGATCGAGATCCGGCGGCAGAATCCGGCCTTCGGCCTGGGCACCTTCCAGGAACTGGGCTCGACGAACCCCTCGGTGCTGGCGTTCATCCGCGAGCTGAAGGGCAAGGACGCCCCGCGCGGCGCCGAGGGCACCGACGACCTGGTGATGTGTGTGATGAACCTCTCCCGCTTCCCGCAGCCGACCGAGCTGGACCTGCGCGCCTTCGAGGCGATCGAGCCGGTGGAACTGATCGGAGGGGTGCACTTCCCGAAGATCGGCGAGCTGCCTTACCTGCTCACGCTGGGCGGGCACGGGTTCTACTGGTTCAAGCTGCAACGACCCTAGCCGCCGTTTCACGGCTCCTGCCCGGGGAACTGCGAAGCGCCCTGGGCGGGATCGCCGGTCGGCGCACCCAATTACCGCGCCGAAAGCAGGGTAGGAGGCGCGGTATCGACGTGCCCCGGAGTGCGGGTGCTGGGCGAGACAGCCACGGCGGAAAGGATGACCGACGATGACGTCGACGATCGACATGGCGCACGCCACGCTGGACGGCCGCGCGGCCGACCGGCTGGCCGAACTGCTGGCGGGCTGGCTGCCGCAGCAGCGCTGGTTCGGCGGCAAGGGCCGGCGGATCCAGTCGGTCACCCTCGCTTCCTGCCTGGCCACGCCGGGGATCGGCGACGACCACGGCGAAGAGGTCCGGCTCTGGCACGTGCTGGCGCAGGTGACGTATCCGGACGGGGCGAACAACGGCGAGGCGCCGCAGACCTACCAGGTCTTCGTGGGTGTGCGGCGCTCCCTGCCGGACCGGCTGCGGCACGCGGCGATCGGCGACCCGGGCACGGCGGTGCCGGAACTCGGTGGTCACTGTTACGACGGGCTGCACGACGCGCACCTGGCCGCCTGGCTGCTGGAGCGACTCGCCGCGCGGGACACGGTCGGGCCGCTGCGCTTCGACAGGTTCGCCGGGCAGGTGCTGCGCACGGACCTGCGCGGGACCGTGCTCACCGGGGAACAGTCGAACACCTCGGTGGTGTACGGCGACCGGTACATCGCGAAGGTGTTCCGCCGCCCGGCCCCCGGCCGCAGCCCGGAACTGGAGCTGGGCCTGGCGCTGGCGGTGGCCGAGTCACCGCACATAGCGCCGCCGATCGGCTGGGCCGAGTACGCCGACCCGGATCTCGACGAACCGATGACGCTGCTGACCCTTCAGGCCTTCCTGCCGAGCGCGACCGACGGATGGGCGCTCGCGCTGACCAGCGTGCGGGATCTGTTCGCCGCGGAGCCGGACGTGTCGGCGGCGCGCGCGGGGGCGGATTTCGCGCCCGAGGCGCACCGGCTCGGCATGGCGACGGCGCGGGTGCACCGGGCACTGGCCGCCACGCTGCCGACCGGCTGGCTGGAGGGCGAGGAGCTTGAGCAGCTGGCCGCAAGCATGCGCCGCCAACTGGAACTGACGTCGCGTCAGGTGCCGCAGCTGCTGCCGTACGCACCGGGGCTCGGCGAGGCGATAGACCGGCTCGCGGCGCTCGGCGGTCCACTGCCGGTGCAGCGCGTGCACGGGGACTTCCACCTCGGACAGGCGATGCGGACCGTCACCGGCTGGATCCTGCTGGATTTCGAGGGCGAGCCGGCCAGGTCGCTGACCGAACGGCGGGCCATGGTCAGCCCGCTCAAGGACATCGCCGGAATGCTGCGTTCCTTCGACTACGCGGCGCATCACCTGCTGGGCACGATGTCGACGCTGGCGGACCAGCCGCCCGCGGCGACCGAACTGATGACCGTACGGGCCGCCGAGTGGGCGGCGCGCAACCGCGACGCCTTCTGCCGCGGCTACGCGGAGTCGCTCGGCTACGATCCTCGGGCGCAGGCCGCGGTGTTGCGCGCGTTCGAGATCGACAAGGCGGTCTACGAGGTGGGTTACGAGGCGGCGAACCGGCCGGCCTGGCTGCCTATACCGCTCAACGCCTGCGCGCGGCTCGCGCGGCACTGAACCGCCCGTAGGGCACTGATCCGGCGGAAAGCATGGGGATGGCGGCGGCCGGGCGTTGCCCGGCCGCTTCTGCGACGTGCGCGACGGCCTGTCCGCAGCATCCTGCGACTGGCCGCAAAATCTCGGCGGAACAACGCGGCGCGTGAGCGTATAGTCAGATCGCTCCGCTAGGTGTCAGTGCATTCATTTAGGGGGATACGGTGCGCCTGCGCCGAATCACAGCATCGACCGTTCTGCTCCTGACAGCAGCTTCACTCGCCCCGGTCACACACGCCGCGGCCGCTACGGGGAGCACTCTCTACGTCAACAACGCACCCTCAGCCAACTGCTCCGACTCGGGGACGGGCAGCAGCACGACGCCGTTCTGCAAGATCCAGCCGGCCGTGAACGCGGCGACGGCCGGAACCACGGTGCTCGTCGAGCCGGGCTTCTACGCCTCGCCGGTCGACATCTCCAAGACCGCGACCGCGGACGCTCCCATCACCATCAGCTCCGTGGTCAAGGACCAGGCGGACATCGAGATCGACACCGGACCCGCGATCACGGTGTCGAACGCCGCCTACGTCACTCTCGAAGGCTTCGACGTCAGCGCCACCAGCGGGCAGACCGTCGTCATCGACAACTCCTCGCACGTGACGATGGACGGCGTCCAGGACATCCTGGGGAACACGGACCCACACCCGGTGGTCGAGATCACCGGCACCTCGACGTACGCCACCATCAGTCGCAGCCGTTTCAGCACGGAGGGGCACAGCGCGGCGATCCAGATCGACAGCGGTAGCGCGCATGACACGGTGACCACCAACGTGTTCGACGGATTGAGCGGCGGGATCGTCGTCAACGGAGCGACTGACGCGGTAATCGCCAGCAACTCCCTCTACTACGTGTGCAACCAGGCGATCACCTTGCACGGCGCCTCGACCGGTGCGTCGATCGAGAACAACGCGATCTACATGGTGGAAGAGCCGGCGACGTACAACTCGTGCCTGACGTCCACCGACCCGCAAACCGACATCGAGGTCGACGCTGACGCGACCTCGGGAACCACCGTGGACTACAACGTGCTGGAGTCCAACGCGGACTTGTACACCTGGGCCGGCGCGTCCTACTCGAGCGCGACGGACCTGAACCGAGTCACCGGTCAAGCCGCACACGACATCAACACGGATTTCCAGCTCGGCATCGATTACGGGCCGACGGGCGACAGTTCCCCGCTCGTCGACTCGGCGGACGCGAACGCGCCGGGCGAACTGAGCACCGACTACGCCGGCGCCGCGCGGGTCGACGACCCGAACGCCGCGAACACGGGCACCGGGGCCGGCTACTACGACCGGGGCGCAGTCGAGTACCAGGACCCGCTGGCCGTCGCGGTGGCCCTCGACTCGCAGACCGGGACGGCGCCCGCGACATTCACGGCGACCGAATCGGTGGCCACGGCCGGTTGGTCCCCGGTGAGCAAATGGACGATCGACTTCGGTGACGGAAGCGCGAAGCAGGGCACGACGTCGCCTTCGGTGATCAGCCACACTTACACGAAGTCCGGCTCCTTCACGGTGACCGTCACGGGAACCGACTCGTACGGAACCGCGTCGGCCACCACCCGGGTTTCGATGTTGGCCTCAGGCGCCTATCACCCGCTCTCGCCGCGTCGCGTCCTGGACACCCGTAAGGGAACCGGTACGAACGGCGTCATCTCGCCGTTGCAACCCGGCGGTACGCAGGCCGTGACCATCGAGGGCGCCGACTCGATCCCGGCAAGCGGCGTCACCGCGGTCGCCGTGAACATCACCGTGACCAACGCCAAGGCCGACGGGTACATCACCGCATACGCCGACGCCACGGGCCGGCCGGCTACCTCGAACCTCAATTTCACCGCAGGCCAGACGGTGCCGAACATGGCCATCGTTCCCGTGGGCGCGGACGGGAAGATCGCCCTCTACAACGGCAGCGGCGGGACGGCCGACCTGATCGCCGACGTGGCAGGCTACTACGGCCAGGGCAGCGGGAGCGGCGCCGGAGCGCTCGGCAGCGGTGCTGTGCGCATCCTGGACACGCGCAACGGCACCGGAACGGCGAAGGCGCCGATCACGGCAGGAGGCACGCTGAGCTTCGGCAGTGACTGGTTCACCGGTGTCAGCGCCGTGGTCCTGAACGTGACCATCACCAACCCGAAGGCCTCCGGCTACCTGACGGCCTATCCGGGCGCCACAACGCGGCCGACCGCGTCGAACCTCAATTTCGGCGTGGGGCAGGCGATCGCCAATATGGTGGTCGTCCCGGTGGGCGCGGACGGCAAGATCGACTTCTACAACGGCAGCGGCGGTACGACCGACCTGGTCGCAGACATCGTCGCCGAATTCACGACCTTCGGCGGCGCCGGTTACGTACCCATCACGCCGACCCGGATGCTCGACACGCGGAAGGGAATCGGAGCGCCGGCGGCAGCCGTGGCACCGAACGGCACAGTCAACCTGAAGACGATCGGGGTCGCACCGCTACCGGCCACGGACGTCGGAGCCATCGCAGCGAACGTCACCGTGACGCAGCCGACGAGCGGTGGATACATCACCGTCTACCCGAACTACCTCACGACGCCGCCGGGCACCTCGACCCTGAACTTCACGGCCGGCAAGACCGTGCCCAACCTGACGGTCAGCGCGCTCGAGTACAACGGAATCAAGCTGTTCAACGGCAGCGCAGGGACCAGTCAGCTGATCGTGGACGTTTTCGGCTACTACGACGACGGCGTCCCGCCGGCGAACTGAGCCCGACGGACGTTCGCCGGTTTCCCAGCCGATGACGCCGGGCCCGTCTGAGGAACCTGCGCACCCTTCAGACGGGCCCGGACCGGCCTCTACTCGACGCTCTCCAACAACTCGTCGGCGGCCGCGAACGGGTCCAGCGCGCCCGACACCACCCGGTCCGCCAGCACCGCGATCCGCGAATCGCCGTGCAGCGAACCGAAGCGCGAACGCAGCACCGCGAACGCGATCGCCTCGATCTCCGCCGCCGCGCGCGCCCTGCGGCGCACCGCGAGCTTTCCGGTCTCGGCCAGCCACGCCCGGTGCTTCTCCAGGGCCTCGACCACCTCGCCGACACCCTCGCCGCGCGAGGCCACGGTCTTGACGATCGGCGGCCGCCAGTCGCCGGCCTCGCGCCGCTCGCCGAGCGCGAGCATGTGGTTCAACTCGCGCGCGGTGGCATCGGCGCCGTCCCGGTCGGCCTTGTTGACCACGAACACGTCGCCGATCTCCAGGATCCCCGCCTTCGCCGCCTGGATGCCGTCGCCCATGCCCGGCGCCAGCAGCACCACCGAGGTGTCCGCCGCCGAGGCGACCTCGATCTCGGACTGCCCGACGCCCACGGTCTCCACGAGGATCACCTCGCAGCCCGCCGCGTCGAGCACCCGCAGCGCCTGCGGGGTCGCCGCCGACAGCCCGCCGAGGTGACCGCGCGAGGCCATGGAACGGATGTAGACCTCCGGGTCGGTCGCGTGCTCCTGCATCCGCACCCGGTCGCCGAGCAACGCGCCGCCGGAGAAGGGCGAGGAGGGATCGACGGCCAGCACGCCGATCCGTTTGCCGCGGGCCCGGTAATCCGTGACCAGCGCGCTGGTGGACGTCGATTTGCCTACGCCCGGGGCGCCGGTCAACCCCACGATGTACGCACCGCCGGTGTGCGGCGCGAGGATCGCCATGAGTTCACGCAGCGCGGGCGAGCCGTCCTCGACCATGGAGATGAGGCGGGCGACCGCGCGCGGGTCGCCACCGCGCGCGCGGTCCACCAGAGCATGGACGTCAGTCACGACTCAAGACCCTATCCATGCCGGTCAATCTCGGGGCGTCGTCGTGGCCGTCTCCCGCGACCGTCTCAGCCACGCTTCGGCACGGTGATGATCAGCGCGTCGCCCTGACCGCCGCCGCCGCACAGCGCCGCCGCGCCCGTGCCGCCTCCGCGACGCTGGAGCTCCAGCGCCAGGTGCAAGGCCAGCCGCGCGCCCGACATGCCGATCGGGTGTCCGAGCGCGATCGCGCCGCCGTTGACGTTGACCTTCTCCTCGCCCACCCCGAGATCGCGCATGGACTGGATGCCGACCGCCGCGAAAGCCTCGTTGATCTCGATCAGGTCGAGATCGCCGACCGTCAGCCCGGCCTTGGCCAGCGCCGCGTTGATCGCGTTCGAGGGCTGCGAATGCAGCGAGTTGTCCGGGCCGGCCACGATGCCGTGCGCGCCGATCTCGGCGATCCAGTCCAGCCCCAGTTCCTCGGCCTTGGCCTTGGACATCACGACCACGGCAGCCGCGCCGTCCGAGATCGGGGACGCGTTGCCCGCGGTGATCGTGCCGTCCTTCGCGAAGGCCGGGCGCAGCCTGCCCAGGCCCTCGGCGGTGGTGTCGCCGCGCACGCCCTCGTCGTCCCTGACCACGATCGGGTCGCCCTTGCGCTGCGGGATCTCCACCGGCACGATTTCGGCCTCGAACACCCCGTTCTTCTGCGCGGCGGCCGCGCGCTGCTGCGAGCGCGCCGCGAACTCGTCCTGTTCCTGCCGGCTGATGCCGAGTTTGCCCACGTAGCGCTCGGTGGACTCGCCCATCGGGACGTGGTCGAAGGCGTCGGTGAGCCCGTCGAAGGCCATCGCGTCCAGCACTTCGATCGAACCGTACTTGTATCCGGTACGGGCGTTGGGCAGCAGGTGCGGGGCGTTCGTCATCGACTCCTGCCCGCCGGCGACCACGATCTGCACCTCGCCGGCCCGGATCAGCTGGTCCGCCAGGGCGATCGCGTCGAGCCCGGAAAGGCAGACCTTGTTGATGGACAGCGCGGGCACGCGCAGCGGGATGCCCGCCTTCGCCGCGGCCTGCCGCGCCGGCATCTGCCCGGTGCCGGCCTGAAGCACCTGGCCCATGATCACGTAGTCGACCTGGTCGGGGGCGACCCCGGCGCGCTCCAGCGCGCCTTTGATCGCGAATCCGCCGAGGTCCGCCCCGCTGAACGGGGTCAGCGCGCCGAGTAGTTTGCCCATCGGGGTGCGCGCTCCGGCGACGATGACAGAGCTGGCCATGATCGGTACGCCTCCTGAAGATGGCGGTCGAGTGTCGTGTTCGACACTATCCACAATTTAGCTACCCCCCAGTAGGGTCTGTCACTGTCGGTTTGACCACAGTGCCGGTTTGACCGCAGTGCCGGTTTGACCGCAGTGCCGGGGCCGCCCGCATGAACCCAGCCCGGCCGTGAGCCCCGCTTCGGGCAGCATCCGTCAGGTACAACACCCAGCGACCCTGGAGGCATCCATGATCACTCGCATCGACCACATCGGCATCGCCTGCCGGGATCTCGACGCGAGTATCGAGTTCTACCGGCGCGCCCACGGCTTCGAGGTCGTGCACAGCGAGGTCAACGAGGAGCAGGGTGTGCGCGAGGCCATGCTCCGCATCAACGGCACGGACGACGGCGCCGCGTCCTACCTCCAGTTGCTGGAGCCGATCCGCGACGACTGCGCGATCGCCAAGTACCTCGAGAAGCACGGCGAGGGCGTGCACCACATCGCCTTCGGCACAGCCGATGTCGTCGCCGCCACCGAAGCCGCGACGAGCACCGGGATTCGCGCCCTGTACCCCGCTCCCCGGCGCGGTACGTCCAACTCCTCCATCAACTTCCTGCACCCGAAGGACTGCCACGGAGTGCTCACGGAACTCGTCCAGGCAGCCGACCCCGCCGACGCGCATCACAGCTGAACACCGCTGAACACCGCTGAGCAACCGCGGCCGGGCTTCAGGCGTCTGCGATCAAGCGTCAGGTCGTCTGCGGCCGGGCCGGTTGTCCCCGCCGGCCGCTTCCCCTCCGTGTCCGCTCGCCCGGATAGACTGTCCGGTCCTGCCTGAACCAGGTCCAGGCGCGTTGGACCGCGTCCAAGAGTCCTATCGGAGGTCGTCCTTCCCTTGCCTCAGCCCGCGACGAGCACCGGCGCGCCTGATCGGGCGCAGCGCGCCGAGATGCAAGCCGAGCAGCGCCACGTGGACCGGGTGCACGAGCGCCTTGAGGTGATGCGCCGGCACGCCCGTGCGTACGAGGCCGAGGGGCACCGGCGCGCCCTGTTCGGCAACGAGGGCGGCTTGGTGGAGCGGGACGCGATCGTGTACCAGGCCGCGGTCTGGCTGCGGCGGCTGGACAGCCAGGAGGAGGGGCTGGTCTTCGGCCGGCTCGACTTCGACGACGGGGAGATCCGGCACATCGGCCGGATCGGGGTTCGCGACGAGGAGTACGAACCGCTTGTCGTCGACTGGCGCGCGCCGGCCGCCGCGGCGTTCTACCGGGCCACACCCGCCGAGCGGATGGACGTCGTGCGTCGGCGCACGATCCGCTGCGTCGGCGCCAAGGTCACCCGCCTCGACGACGACCTGCTCGACCCGGACCGGGCGCGGTCGCTGGAACTGACCGTCGTCGGCGACGGCGCGCTGATGGCCGCGCTGACGCGCAAGCGCGGCGCGGCGATGCACGACATCGTCGCCACCATCCAGAAGGAGCAGGATCTCGCGGTCCGCTCGCCGGCCGAGGGCGCGACGATCATCACCGGCGGACCGGGCACCGGCAAGACCGCGGTGGCGCTGCACCGTGCGGCGTACCTGCTCTTCAACGAGCGCAAGCGATTCGAGTCCGGCGGCGTGCTGATCGTCGGGCCTTCCGCGGTATTCGTGTCCTACATCGAACAGGTGCTGCCCTCGCTCGGCGAGCACACCGCCGCGTTGCGTTCCCTCGGCGAACTGGTCGAGGGGGTGCGCGCGACCCGGCACGACCCGGCCGACCTCGCCCAACTGAAGGGCTCCGGCGCGCTGCTTCCGGTGCTCGGCCGGGCGGTGCGCGCCACACCGCCGGGCACGCCGCGACAGTTCCGCGCGACGTACCACGGGCATGTCATCCAACTCGACGGCCATCGCCTGGACGACCTGCGCCGCACGGTCCTGCACCGCAACTCGCGCCCCAACGCGGCCCGCGCCAACGCCGAGACCGCGCTGGTCGAAGCCGCCTGGGAGCGGCTGCCCGCCGAGTTGCGCGAACGCCGCCGCACCGAGCGCGCGATCTTCGATCGGGACCTGCGCGACCGTTCCGACTTCGAGCTCTTCGTCCAGCAGTGGTGGCCCTACCGCACTGCGCAGGAGGTGCTGCGCATGTGCGGTGATCCGCAGACCCTGGCGCGCTACGCGGGCCGGCACCTGGACCGCGCCCAGGTCGAGGCGCTCGCCGAGTCCTGGCGCGGTCGCGGCGACGACGGCGCGCGCGACTTCGCCGTCGAAGACGTGCCGCTGCTCGACGAGCTCGCGCAGTTGCTCGGTACCGCGCCCCAGGAGGACGACGACGAGGAGGACCTGTACTCAAACCTCTTCGAGGGCAGCAGTGTCGCAGAGGTCTCCTCATGGGCGGACCGAACGGCGCAGGCCGGCCGTCGCGACCGCGTGCGGGAAAGCTTCGCCCACGTGATCGTCGATGAGGCCCAGGACCTCTCTCCGATGCAGTGGCGCGTCCTCGGGCGCCTCGGGCGCCGGGCGACCTGGACGATCGTCGGCGATCCGGTGCAGTCCGCGTGGCCGGATCCGCAGGAGTCGGCGGCGGCGATGCGGGTGGCGCTCGGTGACCGCACGCATTACGTGCACGAGCTGCGCACCAACTACCGCAACTCGGCCGAGATCTTCGCATACGCGGCGCAGTACGCGAGGAAGGCGGCCCCGGAGGCGTCATTGCCTGACGCGGTGCGTTCGACGGGTATCCCGCCGGAACACCGCGAGGACCTCGAATCAGCGGTCGACGAAGCGCTCGCGGCGGTCGAGGGCACGGTCGGCGTCATCACCGCCCTCGGAACCGCGCGGGCGACGGCCAGCCGCCTGGGCGCGCGGGTGGACGCGGCGGATGGCCGGCTGGTGGTCATCGACGCCCTCGACGCGAAGGGCCTGGAGTACGACGCCGCGGTCGTGCTCGATCCGGAGGAGATCGAGGGCGAGTCACCGGCCGGGACGCGCACCCTCTATGTCGCCCTCACCCGCGCGACGCAGAGGCTTTATATCTGCCGACCGGGCTCCGGACCGCGTGGGACCGACACCATTGCCGGCGCCATGACGGACTGACCGCGCGGCGTCCGTCTCGTGCCGCCCCGCCCCCGGACCGATCAGGCCGACGCCGATCGGTCCGTTCGGGGCGGCCGGCGGCGGATCCCGGATCCGGCCCGACGCCTCCGGCCACGTCCCGGTCCCGGCCACGGTGCCAGGTCCCGCGCTGTGATCCGCACCACCCCGACTGTGTGGCGCACCCATCTAGCCAACGGCGGCGGTCGGCGGCATAGTTACTCGCAAGTAACACATCGCTGTCAGCCGACGGCCACAAAACCCCGTTACATGCCGGTCCGAGTACACCTACGCACAGCACACGACGCTCACGCGACCATCCAGTTGGAGGCCGACCCCCATGAGCACGATCAACCCAGCTCCCGCATCCACGTGCGCACCTTCCTCCCCGCAGCTCAAAGCGATCCTCGACGCGATCAACGCCGGGGACACCGCGCCGGAGGCCTTCGCCGCACTGCCCCTGCCCGAGGCATACCGGGCGGTCACGGTGCACGCGGACGAGACCGCGATGTTCGAGGGCCTGGCCACCCGGGAGAAGGACCCCCGCGCCGCCCTGCACGTCGAGGACGTGCCGCTGCCGGAGCTGGGCCCCGGCGAGGCCCTGGTCGCGGTGATGGCCAGCGCGATCAACTACAACACCGTGTGGACCTCGATCTTCGAGCCGGTGCCGACCTTCGCCTTCCTGCGCAAGTACGGCAGGCTGTCCGCCCTGACCAAGCGGCACGACCTGCCGTACCACGTCATCGGTTCCGACCTGGCCGGCGTGGTGCTGCGCACCGGGGCCGGAGTGAACAAGTGGCGGCCCGGCGACGAGGTGGTCGCGCACTGCCTGTCCGTGGAACTGGAGGACGCCGCCGGGCACGACGACACCATGCTCGACCCGGAGCAGCGCATCTGGGGCTTCGAGACCAACTTCGGCGGCCTGGCCGAGGTCGCGCTGGTCAAGACGAACCAGCTGATGCCCAAGCCGGCGCACCTGACCTGGGAGGAGGCGGCCAGTCCGGGGCTGGTGAACTCGACCGCGTACCGGCAGCTGGTCTCGCGCAACGGCGCCGGGATGAAGCAGGGCGACGTGGTCCTCATCTGGGGCGCGTCGGGCGGCCTGGGATCCTACGCGACGCAGTTCGCGCTGAACGGCGGCGCGATCCCGGTGTGTGTGGTCTCCTCCCCGCAGAAAGCCGAGATCTGCCGCGCGATGGGCGCCGAGCTGATCATCGACCGCAGCGCTGAGGGCTACCGGTTCTGGAGCGACGAGACGACGCAGAACCCGAAGGAATGGCAGCGCTTCGGCGCCCGCATCCGCGAGCTGACCGGAGGCGAGGACCCTGACATCGTGTTCGAACACCCGGGCCGGGAGACCTTCGGCGCCTCGGTTTACGTGGCGCGGCGCGGCGGCACGATCGTCACCTGCGCCTCGACGAGCGGCTTCCAGCACGAGTACGACAACCGCTACCTCTGGATGAACCTCAAGCGGATCATCGGCTCGCACTTCGCGAACTACCGCGAGGCGTGGGAGGCCAATCGGCTGGTGCAGAAGGGCCGCATCCACCCGACGCTCTCCCGCACCTACCCGCTGGCCGACGCCGGTCAGGCGGCCTTCGACGTTCATCGGAATCTGCATCAGGGCAAAGTGGGCGTACTGTGTCTAGCACCAGAGGAAGGGCTGGGGGTGCGTGACAGCGCACTGCGGGAGCGGCACCGGAGCGCGATCGAACGCTTTCGTAACGTCTAAGGCTCCCCGGCCCGGAATCTGACAGGATTGTCTGTCATGGGATATGGGCGCGTGGACGAGCGAACCGGTTATGGTTCCCGCCCTCCCCACGACGCCTCCGGTGACGTACGGTTCCAGGAGTACTACACGGCGCAGTCGGACGAATCCGGCTACGCCGACCCGGACCCGCGCAGGGTCTGGGAGCCGGGCCGGGATGAGTCGACTCCGCACTCGCCGGGCAGGCGCGGTAAGACGGCCGACCGCGGCACCGGTCGGCCGCGCGACGACTGGGAGCAGGCGGGTCCCGAGCAGAGTATGCGCAGCTATGACCGGTACGAGGTCGAAGCGCACCTCGACGAGCTCGAAGCGTACCTGGAACGGGTGCGCAGCGAGCGCGACGAGGCTATAGCGCACGGGGAGGACCTCGGGTACCAGGTCGAGGTGCTGCGCTCGAAGCTGCACGAGCTGCGCCGCAACGGCGCCGGGGCGAACTACGGCAACATCTCCGGCCAGGTAGACCAGATGCTGCGCAGCGCGCAAGCGCAGGCCGACCAGGTGCGCGCGCAGGCCCAGCAGGATGCGCAGCGCTTCCAGGCCGATTTCGAGCAGCGCCGCCGGGTGCTGGAGGCGGAGCTTGCCGAGCGCAGGCAGCGCGGCGAGGCCGAGGTGAACGAGACCGTCGCCTGGGCCGAGCGGGTGCGCAGCGAGACCGAGCACATGCGCCGGCAGGCCGCCGAGCAGGCCCGCACGCAGATCGAGTCGGAGCTGCGGCAGCTGCGCGAGCAGGCCGCGAACGAGGTGCGGCAGGCGCAGGAGTACGCCCAGCAGATGCGCGCCTCGCTCCAGGCCGAGGCGCAGCAGACCGCGACCGCGGCACGCAGCCATGCCGACCAGGTCGTGGCGAAGGCCAACGCCGAGGCGCAGCGCGTCCTCGCGGAGGCGCAGGCGGCGGCCGAGGCGGCGACGACCCGCGCGGCCAAGCACGAGCGGGACGCCGCGGAGCAGGCCGGTTCGGCGTCGACCAGCGCGCAGAAGCTGATGACGATGGCGCAGACCGAGGCCCAACGGGTCCGGTCCGAGGCCGCGGCGCTGGCCGAGCAGCTCAAGGCGGACGCGGAAGCCGAGGCCGGCCGGGTACGGTCCGAGGCCGCCGCGAACGCGGCGCAGACCGTCGCGGAGGCCACCGCGGCCGCGAACGCGCAGCGCGAGCAGGCCGCGCAGCAGGCCGCCGAAGCGGAGCAGAAGGCCGCGCAGACCCTGGAGAAGGCCACGGCGACGGCGCAGAAACTGATCGCCGACGCCACCGACCAGACCCGCCGGCACGACGAGAGCGTGCGGGCCGAGGTCGCGGCGCTGCGGGAGCAGGCCGACAACCTGCACGGCGAAGCAAAGCGGCTGCACGAGGAAGCGGCCGGAGCGCACGGCGTCGCCACCGAGGCCGCCCGGAAGATCACCGATGCCGCCCAGGCCGCCGCCGAACAGCACCGCGCGCAGGTCGAGGCGGAAGCGGCGCAGCACCGGGAGAATGCCGAGGCGCAGGCCGCCAGGCTGCGCGCGGACGCCGCGGGCGAGGCGCAGCGGCTGCGCGGCGAGGCGACCAGCATCCGCGACGACGCGGCCGCGGCCGCGGAACGGCTGCGCGCCGAAACCACGGCGCAGGCGGAAGATCTGCGCGCGGCGGCCCAAGCGCACGCCCAGCGAGTGCGGGCCGAGGCCGACCAGCTCAAGGCGGAGGCCGACCGGGCGGCGCAGCAGACCCGGCAGCAGAGCCTCGCCGAGGCGCAGGAGACGGTCGGCCGGGCCCGTGCCGAGGCTGAGGAGGCGCTGGGGCGCGCCCGGGCCGAGGCTGAGGCCGCGCTCGCCACGGCCCGCTCCGAGGCCCAGCAGACGGCGCAGCGCGCCGCGGAGGCGGCTGAGCAGCTCACGGCCCGAGCGGTCGCGGAAGCGGAGCAGACGGCGCAGCGGGCCGCCGCGGACGCGCGGGAGGTCGAGGCACGGGCCGCGGCCGCCGCCGGGGAGAGCGCCGCGCGCGCCGCCGCCGAGGCCGACAAGGTGCGCGCCCGGGCCGGCGCCGAGGCGGAGAAGCTGCGGCTGGACACCGAGGCCGGTGTCGAGGCGATGCGCAACGCGGCCCGGGCCGAGATCGCCCAGTTCAAGCAGAAGAACGAGGCGCGGATCGCGGACCTGGAGGCGCAGGCCGCCCGGGACGCCGACGCCGCGAGGCAGGCCGCCCGGGACGAGGCCGAGCGCACCCTCGCCGAGGCCGGGGCTCAGGCTTCGAAGTCCCTGGCCGAGGCGCGCGCCGAGGCGGACTCGGTGCGCAAGGCGGTCGAGGGCCTGATCGACAAGGCCCAGCAGGAGGCCGCGACCACCCGCGCCGAGGCCGAGTCCGCCGCGCTCTCGCTGCGTCAGCAGGCCGAGAAGGCGCTGGTGGACGCCCGCGCGGACGCCGAAAGGCTGCTGGCCGCAGCCCGGGACGAGGCCGCCGGCACTCGGGCCGAGGCACAGTCCGCCGCGAACGCGCTGGGCCGGCAGGCCGACCAGGCGCTCACCGACGCCCGCGGCGAAGCCGAGAGGCTGCTGGCCGAAGCCCGCGAGGACGCCGCCCGGCGCCGCTCCGACGCCGAGAGGGACGCGGGCCGGATCCGGGCCGACGCCGCCGAACTGGCCGCGAAGGCGAAGGCCGCGGCGCAGCGGCTCACCGAGGAGACCGCGGCGCAGAGCGCGCAGGCGGTCCAGGCCGCCAAGGACGAGGTGGCCGCGATCCGCTCCAGCGCCGACGGCGTGCTGGACCGCGCGAAGGCGGAGGCGAGCGCGCTGCTCACCGAGGCGCGCACGAAGGCCGACGCCATGCTCACCGCCGGACGCGGCGAGTCCGAGCGGGTGCGCGCGGAGGCGGCCGAGGTCGCCCAGCGGCTGCGCGACGAGGCCGGCGCGGTCGCCGAGCAGGCCCGCAGGGACGCCGCGGAGCGGCTGGCCAAGGCCGCGCGGGAAGCGGACATGCTGGTGGCCACCGCGCGCGAAGAGGCCGGCAAACTCGCCCGCGGTTCCAAGGACCAGGCCGAACAGTTGGTCGCCAGGGCCCGTGCGGAGGCGGACTCGATCACCGCGGCGGCCCGCGCCGAGGTGGACCGCATCCGCAAGGAAGCGCAGGGCGTCACCGAGCGGGCGCGGGCCGACGCGAGCGCGGCCACCTCGGCGGCGCAGGCGGAGGCCGCGCGCGTCCGGGCCGACGCCACCTCGCAGGCCGAGCGCGCCCGCGCGGCGGCCGCCGCCGAGGCCGACCAGACCACCAGCGCCGCCCGCAGGCAGGCCTCCGAGACGCTGCAAAGCGCCGCCAAACGCGCCGACGAACTGGTCACCGAGGCCCGCAACCAGCTGCAGAAAGCCACCACCGAGGCGACGAAGATCGCCACGGACGCGCAGGCGGGCGCGGACGCCCTGCGCTCGAAGGTCGCCGAGCAGGTCGCCACGGCGCAGCGCGAGGCGCAGCGTGTACGCAGCGAGGCGGCGCGCGACGCCGAGACGCTCAAGGCGGCGGCGGACAAGGCCGCGGAGGCCGTCGTGGCGAAGGCGCGCGCGAAGGCGGAGACACTGATGGGCGAGGCGCGCCGGGAGGTCGAGGCGCTGCAGATCCGCCGCGAGGAGATCAAGGCGGAGATGAGCCGGGTCCAAGGCGTGCTCGACGCGCTGGCCGGCCCGATCGTCAAACCTCAGGCGCAGCCCCCGGCCGCTTCGAAGCCGTCCGGAGACACGTCCCGATGAGTCGGCGCTCAGCGCTGAACCGGGCGTCGCCTACCCATACGCGCAGCGGCTCTCACCCACGGCACACAGGCGCTTCGTGGCGAACACGCACGCGATGAATCAGGGTTCGTTGCGTCACACATGCCCCACGCGCTCTCGGCGGATCGGTGCCGTTCGCAGAAAAACCCCCGCGATGCCTGCCGATCCGGCACGCTCAGCGGTTAGGGTGATGACGCTAAGGGAGCGGCCCATCCCGTTGCGGTCCGGCGGTGCGGCCGGAGTCGCATCGCGGCGGCTTCGCGGCCCGGGACGGAAAGGACGCTCCGATGCGGCCACCCCGTCGGGCGATGGCTACCGCCAATCCGTTTGAGCCGGCCCGGCGCCCGCCGGAAACGTGCCAGGATTCGGTATCGGCACGATCCCGGCCCGGCGGACCGCTTCGCGTAGGCGCGGAGCGCCTACGCGGACCCCAGCACGGCCCCACCGACCTCGACGGTCATCAGGAGATTGAAGAAGATGAGCGAGACCACATCGCCCCTCGGTCTGGAGATCGTTCGCAAGGGTTATGACATCCCGCAGACGAACGACCGGATCACGAAGCTCACCGCCGAGCGCGACGGCGCGATCAACCGGGTGACCGCGCTGGAGAAGCGGATCGAGGAGTTGCACCTGGAGAACCAGTCGATCCAGGCGCAGATGGGCGACTCGGAGCCCTCGTACGCCGGGCTCGGCGCTCGGGTGGAGAAGATCCTGCGGCTTGCCGAGGAGGAGGCCAAGGACCTGCGCGAGGAAGCCCGCCGGGCCGCGGACCAGCATCGGGAGCTGGCCGAGCAGGCGGCGGGGCAGGTGCGCGCGGACGCCGAGGCGTACGCCAAGGAAAGCCGGGCCAAGGCCGAGGCCGAGGGCATCCGCCTCAACGAGAAGGCCAAGGACGAGGCGAACCAGATCCGCGCGGAGGCCGCGAAGGACGCGGCGGCCAAGCGGGCCGAGGCCGAGGCGCACTACGAGGACATCCGGGCCTCGGCGGCGGCGGCGGCCACCGACTTCGAGACCAAGCTGGCCAAGCGGCGCGAGCAGTCCGAGCGCGACCTGGCCGCCCGCCAGGCGAAGGCGGAGAAGCACCTGGCCGAGGTGGAGACCCGCAGCGAGCAGATCCGCCTGGAGGCGGAGAAGATGCGCACCGACGCCGAGCGGCGCGCCCGCCAGACCATCGAGACGGCGCAGCGCCAGGCCGACGACATCGTGGCCGACGCGCGGGCGAAGACGGACCGGATCCGCTCGGAGGCCGAGCGGGAACTGGCCGCCCTCACCCACCGGCGCGACTCGATCAACGCTCAGCTGCACAACGTGCGCGAGATGCTGGCCACTCTCACCGGTGGGGCGGTCGGCGGCGCGCTGGCGGGGCTCAACCTGGACAGCGACAAGTCGGACGACAACTCCGCGGTCCCGGCGCAGGGTCGGTAACCGCGCCGCAGCCGCAACAGCAGCAGGCACAGCCCGCGCGTTCCCGCGGCCGAACGCCACGCAGGCGTTCGGCCGCGGCCGTACGGGCAGTGGCAGAATCCCGGGTATGGCTGTCGAGGAAGCGTCCGACGTGACCGAGCGGACCGACGCGGCCGAGTCCGGGTCCGCCTTGACGGACGGCCCCGCTGACGCGGCGTCAGCCGACGTCGAAGCCCCCGCCGCGGCCTCACGCCGCCCCGGCCGGCCGCTGCGCCGCTCGCACCCGTACTACGTCGGGTTCGTCGGCGGCCTCGGCCTGATCCTGGCCTACTACCTCGCGCAGGCGCTGGTCTCGCTGACCGGCGTGCTGGTGCTGATCGTGGTCGCCCTCTTCCTCGCGGTCGGCCTGAACCCCTTCGTGGAGCGCCTGACCGCGCGCGGCCTGCAGCGACGCTGGGCCGTGCTGATCGTCGCGGGCACCTGCCTGCTGCTGTTCGCCGGTTTCGTCGCCGCGATCGCACAGCCGCTGGCCGATCAGACCTCCAGCCTGATCGCCTCGCTGCCGCAGCACCTGGAACGTTTCGGCCGCAACGCCACCGTGCGCCGCTTCGACGCGAAGTACGGCGTCGTCGGGCGCCTGCAGAACCTGATCTCGCAGGCGGACACCGCGAAGATGATCGCCGGCGGCATCCTCGGCTTCGGGGAGTTCCTGATCTCCTCGGTGTTCAAGGCGTTCACGGTGCTGGTGATGACGATCTACTTCCTCGGTTCGCTGCCCGCGATCAAGCACTCCACCTACCAGCTCGTGCCCGCCTCGCGGCGCCCGCGCGTGGGAGCGCTGGCCGACGGCGTGCTCGCGCGCATCGGCGGCTACGTCTCGGGGGCGGTGACCGTGGCGGGGCTCGCGGGCCTGGCCGCCTACCTGATGCTGGCCGTGCTGAACGTGCCGTACATGCTGCCGCTGGCACTGCTGATCGCGCTGACGGATTTCGTGCCGATGGTCGGCGCGACGATAGGGGCGCTGATCGTCACACTCGTGGTGCTGTTCGACTCCCCGGTCAAGGCCGTGGTCGCGGCGATCTTCTTCGTCGTGTACCAGCAGTTCGAGAACTTCGTGATCTACCCGAGGGTGATGGCCCGCTCGGTGGACGTACCGCCCATGATCGCCGTGATAGCCGCCCTGATCGGGGCGGCGCTGCTGGGTGTGGTCGGTGCGCTGCTGGCGATCCCGCTGTCCGCGGGCCTGAGCTACATCGTGCGCGAGGTGCTGCTGCCGCGGCAGGACCGATCGTGAGCAGCCTGACCGACGGGCGGCGGACCGGGAGCGGATGCGCCCGGTCCGCCGCCGTGTCAGTGCTCTAACTCACGACGATCGCGGCCGCTCAGGTCGCGGTGCAGGTGAGGATCGGGGTGGCGGAACCGCCGTTCGCCTGGAAGCCGAAGCTGGTCGAGCCCGAGGCCGGGATCGCGCCGTTGTACGGCTCGTTCGTCGCGGTCTCGGTGCTTCCGGAAGCGGTGCTCACGGCGTTCCACATGCTGCCGACCGTCTGGCCGCCGGACCAGGTCCAGCTGACCTTCCAGGAACTGGTCGCGGTGCTGGTGCTGGTGTTGGTCACCGTCACCGTCGCGTTGAAGCCGCCGGTCCAGCTGGTGTCGACGTGCATGCTCGCCAGGCAGCCGCCGCCGCCGGACGACGCGCTCGAGGTCGTCGCGGTGACCGCGGTGGACTTGGCCGACACGTTGCCGGCCGCGTCATAGGCGGCGACTGAGTACGTGTACGCAGTCCCCGATGTCAGGCCGGCGTCGGTGTACGTCGTGCCGCTGGAGGTGCCGACGAGCGTCGAGCCGCGGTAGACGTTGTACCCGGCCACGCCGACGTTGTCCGTGGACGCGGTCCAGGTCAGCGAGACACTCGATCCGGTCACGCCGGTCACCTGGAGGCCGCTCGGGGTGGAGGGCGGCGTGTAGTCGCCTCCCGAACTGCTGCCGCCGCCGAACCCGGGCGCCTTGATGCTGGCGAGGTAGGCGTCCTTGGTCGTGTTGACGGTGGTCCAGTCGTCGTTGAGGATGCCGCCGGTGTCCCCGGAGTCGGGGTTCCAGCACCAGAAGGTCCACTGGAAGCTGTCCGCGCCGTACTGGCTGGTCGGGCGCAGGTAGGTCACCAGGGCCTTGAGCCAGGTCTGGTCGGTGGTCGAGGCGAGCGTGGTGCCGAACTCGCCGACCCACACCGGCGCGATGTTCTGCTTGAACAGGTAGCCCCAGTTCTGGTCCCAGATGCCGGGCATGTTCGACGGGAAGGACGGGTCGGTGAACCAGCTCTGCTGCGCGACGCTGGTGGCGTAGTCGTGCGCGGAGTAGACGACCCGGTTCGCCACGTTCAGCTGTACCGGGTACTGGCCGGCGCCCTGCAGGTTGCCGCCCCACCAGTAACTGCTGCCGTTGAAGGTCTGGACGCCCTCGACGAAGATCAGCAGGTTCGGGTTCACCGACAGCACCGCGTTGCCGCCGCGCTCGGCGGCCAGCCGCCAGTCGATCGTGGTGTCGCCGCAGCCCCAGCAGGCCGGGTCGTGCGGCTCGTTGTGCAGGTCGATTCCGACGACGGCGGTGTTGCCCTGGTACCGGGAGGCCAGTGCCTTGAGATTCGCGATCCAGGTGGATTCGGGCACGGAGCTGGTGTACCAGAGCGCCGTCTGGCCGCTCGCGTCGGGGCGGTGCCGGTCCAGGATGACCTTGAGGCCGACCGCGCCGGCGTAGTTGACGATCTTGTCCATCACGCCGAGCGAGTTGAGGCCGACCAGGTCGGCGTTCATACCGCCCGAGTAGTTGATGCTCTGCGGCTGGGTGCCCTTGAAGATGTCGTCGCTGTAAGGCAGCCGGATCGTGTTGTAGCCGAGCGACTTCATCTGGTCGATCATGCTCTTGTAGTCGCGGCTCCACAGGCCGTGCGCGACGTAGTTCGAGGTCTCGAAGCCGAACCAGTTGAGTCCGGCGATGCGCACCGGCTGGTTCGCCGAGTCCAGGATCTGCCGCCCGCTGGTATGCCAGTAACCTGATCCAAGGGTGCTGGCGGCGTGCGCGGGGCGCGCCGCGGTGACGGGCGCGGTCAGCAGGGCGAGACCGAGTGCGGCCGCCAGCACCAGGCGCAGCCGTCTCAGTGGTCTGACCATCATGGGTCGGGCCTTTCCGTATCGGGTCGTGGGCCGCCGGTGGGTACGGCGGCGTGCGGACGCGACGCGTCCCGGTCGGCTCAGGCCGCGCGCCTCTTCGTGATCGGAAGGTACGGGCCGCGCGGCGCGCGTCAACACTTCGGCCCGATACGCCCGGGTCGGCCCAACTCGCGGCGCGATATGCGCGAAAATTACACTCGCGCCCCGCCCGGCGCGCCGTCGAACGAACGTCGATGATTCGTCGAACACGCCGGTCCGCGGGCGTGGAACTTTCGCGCGGCGCCGCGGGATGTTCCGGCCGCGAGCACCCGCCTACGGCCGGCCGGGCGCGTGTGTCCCCATCGGCGCCGCGTACTTCTCGTACGGCCCGTCCCATGAGACCGGCAGCGGCGCCGCGGCCGGGTTGAGCCGGCGCACGATGTGGTCGAGCACGATGCGCACGTACTTCTCGCCGACCCACAGGTGTTTGGCGCCCTCGACGCCGATCACCTCGGCCTGCGGGATGGGGGCGAAGCGCTCGCGGGCCTCGGCCGGGCGCAGGTAGTCGTCGAACTGCGGCACCAGCACGGTCACCGGCTTGCCGGACTCGCCCCAGGCCTTCAGATCCTCGGCTTGAGCGCGGTGCAGCGGCGGGGAGAGCAGGATCGCGCCGAGCACGTCCGGCTCGCAGCCGTACTTGAGCACCAGTTCGGTGCCGAAGGACCAGCCCAGCGCCCACAGGTTCGGCAGGTGCAGGCCGAGGTCGTTGAGGCCCTCGGCGAACTCGAAGGCCGCGGCCACGTCGAAGCGCTCTGTCACACCCGCCCCGAACTCGCCCTCGCTGCGCCCGCGGGCCGAGGCGGTACCGCGGGTGTTGAAGCGCAGCACCGCGAGATCCGCGAGCGCGGGCAGCCGCCAGGCCGCCTTGCGCAGCACGTGGCTGTCCATCATCCCCGCGTGCGTGGGCAGCGGGTGGAAGGTGACCAGGGTGGCCACCGGCTCGCGCTCCAGCGGCAGGGCCAGCTCGCCGACGAGGGTCAGGCCGTCTGCGGTCTTCAGCTCGATCGGCTCGCGACGAGCGGGCAGGATCAGGTGCGCGGTGATTTCGGTAGCCATTTCGATATCCACCTTAAGGGTGGGTCCACCTGGAGTCGTAGGACGGTGCCGCGCAAAGACCGTCCCGTGGGTGGACGAGGTGCGGCACGCGCCGCCGATACGGTGTCGCAAGTCTGCTACGGACGACTATCCACGGTTCTGAACTACACGAGGGATTTCCAGATGATCGAGGCGAACGGCCTCACGAAGCGTTACGGCGAACGGCTGGCGGTGGACAGGCTCACGTTCACCGTCAAGCCGGGCCAGGTGACCGGCTTCCTGGGCCCGAACGGCGCGGGCAAGTCCACCACGATGCGGCTGATCCTCGGCCTCGACGCGCCCACCTCCGGCACCGTCACCATCGACGGCCGGCCCTTCTCGAAGGTCGCGTACCCGATGCGTGAGGTCGGGGCGCTGCTTGACGCCAAGGCGATCCACGGGGGCCGCAGCGCGTACAACCACCTGGTCTGCCTTGCGCAGACCAACAACCTGCCCAAGTCGCGGGTCGGCGAGGTGCTGGACCTGGTGGGCCTGAGCGAGGTGGCCAGGAAGCGGGCCAAGGGCTTCTCGCTGGGCATGAGCCAGCGGCTCGGTATCGCCGCCGCGCTGCTCGGCGATCCGAAGCTGCTGATGTTCGACGAGCCGGTCAACGGCCTGGACCCGGAGGGCATCCTCTGGATCAGGAACCTGATGAAGGCGCTGGCCGCGGAGGGCCGCACCGTCTTCGTCTCCTCGCACCTGATGAGCGAGATGGAGAACACCGCGGACCACCTGATCGTGATCGGCCGCGGGCGCCTGGTCGCGGACTGCACCGTGACGGAGTTCATCGACCAGAACTCCGAGCTGACCATCCGGGTGCGCACCCCGGAGCGGGACCGGCTCGCCGGGCTGGCCACCGGGAAGGGCGGTGTGGTCGCGCACGACGGCGAGGACGCGCTGCGCATCACCAGGCTCGGCATGACCGAGATCGGCGACCTGGCCTTCGACAACCAGATCCGGGTGCACGAGCTCTCACCGATCCAGGCATCGCTGGAGCAGGCGTTCATGGAACTGACCAAGGACAGCGTCGAGTACCACGCCGCGGTGCCCGGACGGCCGGCCGCCGGCGCGATCGCCGACGCCGCGGCCGTCGCCACCGAAGTCGTCTCCGGCGCGATTCAGCACGGAGGGCGCTGACATGACCACCGCTACCACCTCCTCGGCCCTCGGCGGCCTGACCGCGCTGCCGCCGGCCTCGGGCCGCGCCGGCTTCGGCGGCGCGCTGCGCTCGGAATGGACCAAGATCCGCTCGGTGCGCTCGACGATGTGGACGCTCGGCTCCGCCGTCGTGGTCACCATCGGGATCAGCGTGCTGGGCAACTGGGGCCGGGCCAACCACTCCGGCGCGAACGCGGCCAGGCTGGCTCAGGAGGACCTGACCCAGCGCACGCTCTTCGGCATCATCCTCGGCCAGCTGATCATGGTCGTGTTCGGCGCGATGGCGATCACCTCGGAGTACTCCACCGGCATGGTCCGCACCTCGCTGACCGCGCAGCCGCGCCGCGCGCCGGTCTTCGCGGCCAAGCTGCTGGTCGTCTCGTTCGTCGCGTTCGTGATCGGTGAGGTCATCTCGTTCGTCTCGTTCCTGATCTCCTCCTCGTTCTGGCGCTCGAAGGGCATCTCGCTCAGCCTGAGCAGCCCGCACGCGATGCAGGCGGTGATCGGCGGCGGGCTGTACCTGGCCGGCTCGGCGATCCTCGCCTTCGGCCTCGGCGCGATCCTGCGGCACACGGCCGGCGCGATCACCAGCGGCGTCGGGCTGTTGTTCGTGGTGACCATCCTGGCCAATTTCCTGCCGGACAACTGGCAGCAGCACCTCGACAAGTGGCTGCCGTTCAACTCCGGCGGCCAGGTCTGGGCGACGCAGCACGTGCCCGGCAACGACCTGAGCGCGTGGACCGGCTTCGGGGTGTTCATGATCTACGGCGCGGTGGCCGTGCTTCTCGGCGCCTACGTCTTCCGCAACCGGGACGCCTGACAGGTGGTCAGGCGTCGTCAGCCCCCTTGCCCGGCCGCGCCGTTCCGGCGTGGCCGGGCAGCGGACGAACCGGCGGCTGTCACACGGCTCCCCCGCTTGTGACGGCCGTCGGCCGTGTCTGAGCTGTGCACAAGCGCGGATCGTGGAAGGATGGCTCGCGAATGGGGGTAACCGATGATCGAAGTCAAAGACCTGGTGAAGCGGTACGGGGAGACCACCGCGGTGGACCACCTGAGCTTCACCGTGGAGCCGGGCCGTATCACGGGCTTTCTCGGCCCGAACGGGGCCGGCAAGTCCACCACGATGCGCCTGATCCTCGGCCTTGACCGGCCGACGTCCGGCAGAGCTCTCATCGACGGTAAGCCGTACCGGGAGTTGCCGGACCCGCTGCGCAATGTCGGCGCGCTGCTTGAAGCGCGAGCGGTGCATCCAGGTCGCACCGCGTTCAACCACCTGCTCTACCTCGCGCAGACCCAGGGCGTGCCCAAGTCGCGGGTCAGCGAGGTGCTGGACCTGGTCGGGCTCTCGGCTGTGGCGAAGAAGCGGACGAAGGGCTTTTCGCTGGGCATGGGCCAGCGGCTCGGTATCGCCGCGGCGCTGCTGGGCGACCCGCGGCTGCTGATCCTGGACGAGCCGGTGAACGGGCTCGACCCGGAGGGCATCGTGTGGATTCGCACGCTGCTCAAGCAGTTGGCCTCGGAGGGCCGCACCATTTTCGTCTCGTCGCACCTGATGAACGAGATGGCGGTCACCGCGGACCATGTCGTGGTGATCGGCCGCGGCCGGCTGATCGCGGACACGCCGATGGAGGAGTTCATCGCCCGGCACGCGGAGCAGGTGGTGCTGGTGCGTTCGCCGCAGGCCGAGGTCCTGACGGAGGCGCTGCGGGCAAGCGGGGCGCAGGTCAGGGCGCAGCCGGACGGGGCGCTGCTGGTCAACAAGGTCGAGGCGGCGACGATCGGCGAGTTGGCCGCGTCCAAGGGCATCGTGCTGCATGAGCTTTCCCCGCAGCGCGGCTCGCTGGAGGAGGCGTTCATGGAGATGACCCGCGCGGACGTGGAGTTCCACGGCCCGGCCGAGCATCCACCGGCGATGGCCACGTGGGATGCGGTACCGGGTTCGGCGGCACAGAGCCAGGCCGCGGCGGCACAGGGTGCGCCGCAGAGCGGAGGCGCGTCATGACCAGCAGCACGCTCGCCCGGCCGTCCACCGGCACCGGGCACGCGAACTTCGGCAGGCTGATGACCGCGGAATGGACCAAGCTGCGGACCGTGCGTTCCACGGTGTGGTCGTTCGCGATCCTCATCGTCGCGGTCCTCGGGTTCACTGCGCTGTTCACCTTCCTGACCGTGCAGCAGTGGTCGCAGATGGGCGCTGACGCGCGCGCACAGGCCGAACTCGACCCGGTGCCGCAGATCCTCGGCAGCGGGCTGTTCCTCGGCCAGCTGGCGATCTGCGTGCTCGGCGTCCTGGTGGCCACGTCCGAGTACTCCACAGGCATGATCCGCTCGACGCTGCTGGCCGCGCCGCACCGGCTGCGGATGCTCTGCGCCAAGTGCGTCGTCTTCACGATCCCGGTGCTGATCGTCGGTGAGGTGCTCAGTTTCACCAGCTACGGCATCGGCAAGTCCATCCTCGCGTCGAAGGTGCGTACCTCGCTGGGCGACCCGCACGTGATGCGCGCGGTGGTCGGCGAGGGACTGTACCTGGCGGTGCTCGGGCTGTTCGCGCTCGCGATCGGGCAGCTGATCCGGCATACCGCCGGCGCGATCACCACCGTCATCGCGCTGGTGTTGGTGCTCGTCCCGTTGGCCGGTCTACTGCCAGGCAATATCGGCAAGCACGTCTCGGCGTACCTGCCGACCAACGCCGGCCAGCAGATCATGCAGATCTATCCGAAGGACCAGATCCTCAGCGCCTGGCAGGGCTTCGGGGTCTTCGGGCTGTGGACGGCGGTACTTCTCGCCGTTTCGGCCTGGCTGCTGGTGCGGCGCGACGCCTGATCAACCGCGGCGGCCCGAGCCGGGTGCGGCTACCGGCGGCGCAGGCGCGCGTTCCAACAGGGCGTGTGCCAGTGCCGCCGGTCGTCGAGCCCGCCGCCGCCGTGCCAGCCGGCGAACTCGGTGTCCGCGGGCCAGGCGACCAGGTGCGGCACGCCGGGCCTGATCTCCTGGTCGCAGCCGGGACAGCGGTAAGTCTTCGCCGTGCTCGCGCCGGTCACCGAACGCACGATCCACTCGCCGTCACGCGCCGACTCGATCCGCTGGTAGCCGAACGCCTTCTCGATGTCCCGCGGCTCACCGCCCCCCGGCGCCGCGCCCCGGCCCGGGGAACGCCCGCGGCCGCTCGCGCGCGCGTCGTTCCTCCTCGGGCTCACCGCACCAGGTTACCGAACCGTTATCGCCTGGCGGGCCCCGATCGCACCGAACGTCAGGCCCCGTAGTCGCGGAAGCCCTTTCCGGTCTTGCGGCCGAGGTACCCGGCCGTGACCAGGTGCTCCAGCAGCGGCGCGGGCGCGAAGCCCGGCTCGCGGAACTCCAGGTACAGCGCGCGCTCGATGGCCAGCGCGACATCGAGCCCGACCACGTCCAGCAACTCGAACGGCCCCATCGGGTAGCCGCACCCGAGCTTCATCGCCGTGTCGATGCCGTCCGCCGTCGCGTAGTGCGCCTGCAGCATCTTCACCGCGTCGTTCAAGTACGGGAACAGCAGCGCGTTGACGATGAACCCGGCCCGGTCGCCGCAGTCCACCGCGTGCTTGCCGAGCCGCTCGCATACCGCGTGCGCCGTCGCCCGCACGTCCGCGGCCGTGGCCACGGTGTGCACCACCTCGACCAGCCTCATCACCGGCGCCGGGTTGAAGAAGTGAATGCCGACGACCTCGCGCGGCCTGCCCGTGGCCATCGCGCACTCGATCACCGGCAGGCTGGATGTCGTGGTCGCCAACACGGCGCCCGGCTTGCACACCGCGTCCAGTTCCTTGAACAACGCCGTCTTGACGCCCAGGTCCTCGACGACGGCCTCCACCACCAGGTCGCAGTCGGCCGCGTCGGACAGCGCGCTGCTGGAGACGAGCCGGTCCAGCGCCGCGTCGCGGTCCTCGGCGCTCAGCTTGCCCTTCTGCACCGCACGCGCGAGCGACTTGCCCATCGCCGTGCGCGCGGCCGCTGCCTTCTCTTCGCTGCGCGCGATCTGCACGGTCGCGTACCCGGCCTTGGCGAAGACCTCCGCGATGCCGTTCGCCATCGTCCCGGATCCGACCACGGCCACCCGGCTGACGTCGCGCGCGCCTTCGCCGGCCGCGCCCTCGACCGGGGTGAGCGCGTCGGCGACGACGGTCGGCACGTCGGCCTGCTCGTAGGTGTAGAAGCCGCGGCCCGACTTGCGGCCCAGCAGGCCGGCGGTCTTCATCTGCTTGAAGACCGGGGCGGGAGCGTGCAGCCGGTCGCGCGACTGCTTGTACATCGTGTCCAGGATCTCGTAGGCGGTATCCAGGCCGATCAGGTCGAGCAGCGCCAGCGGGCCCATCGGCAGCCCGCAGCCCAGCCGCATCGCCGCGTCGATGTCCTCACGCGTGGCGTACTTGGCCTCGTACAACGACGCGGCGTGGTTGAGGTACCCGAACAGCAGCGCGTTGGCGATGAACCCGGCCTTGTCGCCGATGGTCACCGGGGACTTGCCCAGCCGCGCCGCCAGCGCCTCGACATCCGCGAGCACGCCCGGGTCGGTGACCACCGTGCGCACCACCTCGACCAGCTTCATGACCGGGGCCGGGTTGAAGAAATGCAGGCCTACGACGCGCGCCGGGCGGGAGGTGGCCACCGAGATCTCGGTCACCGACAGTGAGGAGGTGTTCGTCGTGAAGATCGTCTCGGCCGAGCAGATCCCGTCCAGCCTGCGAAAGAGCTCCCGCTTGAGTTCGAGCCGCTCCGGGATGGCCTCCACGACCAGGTCGGCGCCGGCCAGCGGCTCCAGGTCCACGGTGTATTCGATCCGGTCGAGCAGTTCGGCGGCCTGCTCGGCGGTGAGCTTGCCGCGGGCCACCGCGCGCCGGGTCGAGTGCGCGATGTGCGCGCGTCCCCGGTTGAGGGCGGCCGCGTCGATCTCCACCGCGTGTACGCGCAGGCCGTTGCGGGCCATCACCTCGGCGATGCCGGCGCCCATCGTGCCGAGTCCGACGACCCCGACTGTGGCGATCTCGCGCCCCATTGCGCACTCCCTGAGGGTTGGAAAGTCGCCCGCATCCGCTTGCGCTGGGCGCTTGTTACCGATGAGTATCCCCAGCGGGACCGGCTCGCGCCAGTGCTGGAGCGCGCCCGACCGCGCCGGTTCGGCTGTGAGGCTGCTCACGCCGGTCCACGCCCGTGCGGCGCCCTGACCGTGCAGCCTGGCCGCCCAGGTGACCGCGCAGAGTGACCGTGCCACGCGACCGGGCGCCGCGCCCAGACGCGCGGGCGGGCCGGCCCGGCGCCGTGAGTGCGCCTGGTCCGGCCCGCCTTCCGTCCACCGTCCCCGTCATAGCGGCTCTTCCCCACGCGGCGTCCTCCACAGCGCCACGCAGACCGTCACGACGGCGACTCCCCGCCTGAGGTGGGAATCAGGTGAACCCTCATCACCGGGTCCGCTCGGTCACCGCGATCGATCACTCCTTCCCACAACCGGCCGGTTCCGGCCCGGCGGCCACGTCCACCGCCGGCCCGCTGTCATTGCGTTACGTTCCCGTCAGTCACGCAACGCTCACACAACTTCAATGACCCCGCGCCGCCGGGCTCACACCTTCAGCCGAGACCTCGTCACAATCACGCCTCACCGGATGACTGATGGGCTGTCAGATCCACTGATCGACTCTTCGCACGATCCTCGAAACGACATGCGGCCGCACGCCCCGAAGCGCTCTGGGCTAGGGTTTCGAACCATGCGACTTGTCATCGCCCAGTGCAGCGTCGACTACGCCGGACGGCTCGCCGCTCACCTGCCCAGCGCCCGGCGCCTGCTCATCGTGAAGGCCGACGGCAGCGTGCTGGTGCACTCCGACGGAGGCTCGTACAAGCCGCTGAACTGGATGTCACCGCCATGCACGCTCAAGGAGGAGGGCCAGGGCGGCGACGCTCTGGTGTGGACGGTCACCAACAAGGCCGGCGAGCAGCTGGTGATCGCGATAGAAGAGGTCTTCCACGACTCGGCCCACGAGCTCGGCGTCGATCCCGGCCTGCGCAAGGACGGCGTCGAGTCGCACCTGCAGGCGCTGCTGGCCGAGCAGATCGAGACGCTCGGCAAGGGCTGGCGCCTGATCCGCCGCGAGTACCCGACGCCGATCGGCCCGGTGGACATCCTGTGCCGCGACGCCGCGGGCGCCACCGTCGCCGTGGAGATCAAGCGCCGCGGCGAGATCGACGGCGTGGAGCAGCTGACCCGCTACCTGGAACTGCTCAACCGGGACCCGCTGCTGGCCCCGGTCCGCGGGGTCTTCGCCGCCCAGGAGATCAAGCCGCAGGCCCGGGTGCTGGCGGTCGACCGCGGGATCACCTGCGCCGTGCTCGACTACGAAGTCATGCGTGGCCGCGACGACCCGAGCTCACGGCTCTTCTGACCGAGGCCGTGTTCGAGAAGTATCGCCGCGGCCGCGACGCCGCTTCCGCCACCTCTGATGCACAACCGTGATGCGTCGATTGCGCCAATACCTGACGGTGCATCAGTTTCTCCGCGACACTGTGGCCAGCACAACTCAGCTGCGAGCATCGTCAAGGGGAGAGCGTGTCAGGACAGTCCAACCCGCGGCCGCGGGGAGAGCGCGGCGAGCCGCTGGAAGAACCGGAACAGGAGACCGCGGCGCTGCCCACGGTCGAGGGCGAAATCGTTCCGCACGAGGAGCACAGCGGGATCGACGTGCGTATTCCCGGGCCGGTCGAACGCGCGCCAACCAAGACGATTCCGGTTCCGCGCAAAACCGCGCTGTGGGTGCTGCTCACGCTCGTGTTGCTGCTCGCGCTGGTCGCGGGGCTGCTGTACGCGCTGCTCAAGCACACATCGCCCAAAGCCGCCGAGGCCGGGGCCACCGGTTCGCCGAGCGCGAGCGCGACCGCGACGGCGCCCTCCGCTTCGCCGTCACCGTCGGCCGCGCTGTCGCCCACCGAGCCGGCCGGCGGGCCGAGCCCCACCGCGTCCGGGGAGGCGACGTCGGGCGCCAGCCCCCAGAGCACGGCTTCGAGCGCGCCGAACCCGGCGTTCTCGCCCGTCAACGGCGTCGCCTACCTGGGCACGCCGGTAGACGGGAGCAACAACGTGGACACCAAGACCGACGTGGTCATCTCAGGCACCGACTACCCCTACAGTTCCCGCTTCAACTGCCCCAGCTACTCCGCGATCGACTGGAACGTCGCGGGCTACTCGGTCTTCACCGCCACGCTCGGCATCCCCGACAACGCTTCGGGCGCGACCGGGGCGACCGTCACGATGACCTTCTCCGACCAGAACGGGAAGGTGCTGTCGGTCAACAAGACCGCCATCGGCCAGCCGGCCGTCGTGCGCATCCCGCTTTCCGGCGTGGACCGGCTGATCGTGAGCTGCAACCGCAGCGCGAACAACGGCAGCAACTACAACTACGTGGCCCTCGGTAACGGCGCCGTGTCCTGATCCCGTCCGAGGTGTCCGGAACGTCCGGGAACGTTCCGGCGTCACGGATCCGTCCCGGGCGTCACCGATCCGCTCCGAGCGTTCGCGACGGCATACGGACGGTGACACGTCACGGTTCGGAGCCGACCCGGCCTCTATCACCCGTTTGGTTGTAAAGTCTGGCCGAAGTTGTTGCCACAGGGGGGACGGTGACGGTGATTCACCTCGCCTCCCAAGCGGAAGTGAGGGGACCCGATATGAGCATGTTCGACAAGATTCTGGAAGTCACCGAGAAGGGCTTCGAGGAAACCGAGCACGCGATCGAGCAGTGGAACATCCACCGGCACGGCGCGAAGCTGTTCCTCAAGCTGGGCATCGCGGTGTACGCCGAGCAGCGGCTCGGCGGCGACCACGGCCCGGTGGAGCGGATCCTCGGCGCGCTCGACGGCCACGCGGCCGAGCACGGCGAAGTGGACCTCGACCACCTGAAGGCCGCGCACGAGGTGCTCGGCGACGAGTTCATCAAGGCCCACGACCTGGTGGACGGCCAGCCCGCGCCCGCCGCGGCCGCTTCCTGAAGCAGCACACGACCGCCCGGGCACAGGCGCGAGACGCCCTGGCCCGGGCGGTGACGCGTCAGGATGCGCACATGACGGAACGCGCACACGACGGTGTGCGCGGATGCGTCAGGAGGCGCGGATCAGGTCCACGATGCGGGTCAGGCTCCGCGTCATGTCGTAGTCCCTCGGCGTGAAGACCTCGGCGACGCCCGACTCCTTGAGCACTTTCGCGTCGGCGTCCGGGATGATCCCGCCGACCACCACCGGGATATCGCCGGCACCGGCCGCGCGCAGCCGCCCGATCACCTCCGGGACCAGCCGCAGGTGCGAGCCGGAGAGCACGGAAAGGCCGACGCAGTGCACGTCCTCCGCGACGGCGGCGGCCGCGATCTGCGCCGGGGTCAGCCGGATGCCCTGGTATACGACCTCGAATCCGGCGTCGCGCGCGCGCACCGCGATCTGCTCGGCGCCGTTCGAATGGCCGTCCAGCCCCGGCTTCCCGACCAGGATGCGCAGCCTGCGCCCGCGCTCGCGGCCCGCTTCGCGCACGTACTCGCGCAGCGCCACCAGTTCCGACGAGGCGTTCGCGGTCGGCGCGTCCGCTGAGATACCGGTCGGCGCACGGTACTCGCCGAACACCTCCCGCAGCGCCCCGGACCACTCGCCGGTGGTGGCCCCGGCCCGCGCACAGGCCAGCGTCGCAGGCATCAGATTCACCGCCGGGTCGGCCGCGTCGGCGCGCAGCCGGGCCAGCGCCGCCTCGACCGCCGCGGTGTCCCTGGCCGCACGCCAAGCGCGGAGCGCGTCGACGGCATGCTCCTGTACCCGCGGATCCACGCTCTGGATCGCCGCATCGAGGTCGGCGGTCAGCGGGTTCGGCTCGGTCTCGGTGTACGCGTTGACGCCCACCACGATCTGCTCGCCGGATTCGATGCGGGCGCGGCGCAGCGCATGCTGGGCGACCAGTCGGGCCTTGAGATAGCCGGACTCCACCGCGGCCACCACCCCGCCCATCGCCTGCACCCGCTCGATCTCGGCGCGTGCCGCGGTGGCCAGTTGCGCGGTCTTCGCCTCCACGACCGGTGAACCGGCGAACAGATCCCCGTACTCGAGCAAGTCCGACTCGAAGGCCAGCACCTGCTGCATCCGCAGCGACCACTGCTGGTCCCACGGCCGCGGCAGCCCCAGCGCCTCGTTCCAGGCGGGCAGTTGCACGGCGCGCGCACGCGCGTCCTTGGACAGCGTGACCGCCAGCATCTCCAGCATGATCCGGGCGACGTTGTTCTCCGGCTGCGCCTCGGTCAGGCCGAGCGAGTTGACCTGAACGCCGTAGCGGAAGCGCCGCTTCGCCGGATCGGTCACGCCGTAACGCTCGCGCGTGATCTCGTCCCACAACCGGGTGAAGGCGCGCATCTTGCAGAGCTCTTCGACGAACCGGACGCCGGCGTTGACGAAGAACGAGATCCGCTCGACGACGCGGTCGAACTCGTCCGACGGCACCTGTCCGCTGTCGCGTACCGCGTCGAGCACGGTGATGGCGGTCGAGAGCGCGTACGCGATTTCCTGCACCGGATCAGCCCCGGCTTCCTGCAGGTGGTAGCTGCAGATGTTGATCGGGTTCCACTTGGGCAGGGCGTTGACGGTGTACGCGATCAGATCCGTGGTCAGCCGCAGCGAGGGACCGGGCGGGAAGACGTAGGTGCCACGCGAAAGGTATTCCTTCACGATGTCGTTCTGCGTGGTTCCCGCCAGCGCGCTGATGTCGGCGCCCTGTCGTTCGGCGGCCACCTGGTAGAGCGCGAGCAGCCACATCGCGGTGGCGTTGATGGTCATCGAGGTGTTCATCGCGGCCAGCGGAATGCCGTCGAACAACGCCTCCACGTCGCCGACATGCGCGATCGGCACGCCGACCTTGCCGACCTCCCCGGCCGCCAGGTCGGCGTCGGGGTCGTAGCCGGTCTGCGTGGGCAGGTCGAAAGCCACCGACAGGCCGGTCTGCCCCTTGCCGAGATTGCGCCGGTACAACGCGTTCGACTCGGCCGGGGTCGAGTGGCCGGCATACGTGCGCATGACCCATGGCCGGTCCCGGCGAGCGGGCCCGGCAGATTCCACCGCGTGCACCATGGTGTCAGCAGACCTCCGCTTCATCGTCGCCGCCACACGTGGTCGACGCCTCTGCTGCGGAGTTTACTGGCGAGTAACTAAGCTGCCAGTGTGATCCGGCTCACGCCGTCGGGAGCGCGGTTCACCTGGTGGGTCGGTGCCGGACGTGCTCGACCAGCGCGAGAATGCCGTGCGCGATGCCGCCGTCCAGGTCACGCACGGAGAAGGCCGAGGTCATCGAAGCGGCGGCGAGGGCGCAGGAGCGGTCGTCGAGCAGGGCGCGTGCGTTCGTGCCGGTGACGATCTCCAGCCGGTGCACGGCCGGGTCCACCGCGATCAGCACCGACTTGTCCGCGGCCGGACCGAGTTCGGCGTGCCGGGCTTCGGCCTGTGCGCGCGGGTTCTCACCGAGGGTGCCGATGAAGACCGACCAGTTCAGGTCGGTGCGCTTCTCGGCGAGCCGGATGGCCCGGCGGATCTGCGTCGAGTCGATCAGCGGGCCGGCCGCTCGAACGGACCCGGCAGTGCTCGGGACCGGACTGTTCACGGCGGTACCGTGCGGGGCCGAAGCGGACGCGGCGGCGCGATCCGCGGCGGCGCCCGTGGTGGCCGCTACGGGGGTCACCTGCTCGCCGGACACGTCGTCGGAGGTCGCCCGGTCACCAGGAGCCACTGGCCCCACCGCTCCCGGGGGACTTGCCCGCGCCCACACCCTGCTGCGCGGAGGACGACGAACCGGACCCCGGCGCGTTTTCCGAGGTGGATGCCTCGGCCTGGCCGCTCTGGCCGGCCCAGCCGACCTCGCGGCGGTTGCGGTCGCCGCGGACCCAGCCGGGCATCACCACCAGGAAGGAGATGAGCAGGAACAGCGCCAGCGGAATGCCGAGATAGATGCCGAGAGTCTGCAGGACGCTCAGGCCCGGCCCGGAATCCTCGCCGTCGTAATGGTGATATGCGGCGAACGCGCTCGACGCGGCCAGCAGCGGGACAGCGGTCGCCGCGGCGACGGCACCCGCCCGGGCCGCAACGCGCAGTCGCGCCTGGGACGTCGTACGGAAGAGCGTGGTGATGGACACGTGAAAACGGTAGCTCAAAACGAAAGCCGCCTTGCGTTCAGGTCCGCATTCGGGCGTGGTTCGCGCCCCGATCGCGGCCGAGCCGCCGTACCGCCGCGGGACAGACCCGCCTCCCGACTGTGCTGAAGGCACGTCACGCGAGCGCGCGCAGCACCCGGGCCAGCGACCGCACCCGCGGATGCGCCGCCAACTCGTCGAGCAGCACCGGCCTGCCGCCCGAGTCCGCCAACGGCAGCCGCCAGTTCGGGTACACCTCGCCGGAGGTGCCGGGCAGGTTGTGCGGCCGCACGTCACCGACCGCATCGGGTAGGTAAACGCCGATCAGCCGGGCCGGAGTCCAGGCCAGGAAGCGGTGCAGCGCCTCGATCGTCTCCTGTTCGCCGGCGCCCGCGCGCAGCAGCCCGCAGCCGCGCAGCAGGTCGATCCACGCCTGGACGTTGGCGCGGTCCGCCTCCTTCTCCTCGTGCAGCGGCCGGGCCAGCAGGCCGAGCCGGTCGCGCAGTTGCAGATGGGCGCCGCTGAGCAGCGCCGCGGTCGGCGGCAGGTCGTGCGTCGTCACCGCGGCCAGGCAGTTCTCCCGCCAGCGGCCGGGCGGATGCGGGCTGCCGTCGGCGTCGCGCTCGAACCACAGCACGTTGGTGCCGAAGATGCCGCGATCGGCCAGCGCCTCTCGGACCCAGGGCTCGACGGTCCCGAGGTCCTCCCCTATCACGAGCGCGCCGCTGCGGTGCGCCTCCAGCGTGAGGACCGCCAGCAGTTCCTCGTGGTCGTAGTAGACGTACGTACCCTGGCTGGCTTTCGCGCCGGCCGGCACCCACCAGAGCCGGAACAGCGCCATGACGTGGTCCATCCGCACACCGTCGGCGTGCCGGAGGACCCCGGCGAGCATCTGGCGGTACGGCAGATACCCCGTCTCGGCGAGGCGGTCCGGCCGCCACGGCCGCGAGCTCCAGTCCTGGCCGAGTTGGTTGAACTCGTCAGCGGGCGCGCCGACGGTGACGCCCCGCGCGTAAACGTCCAGATCCGCCCACGTGTCCGCGCCATCCGCCTGCGCGCCGACGGCCAGATCGTGGAAGACGCCGTAGGGCATCCCGGCGTGTGCACAGGCGGTGCGGACCGCCGCGAGCTGTTCGTCGAGCAACCACTGGAGCCAGCAGTGAAAGTCGATCTCCGCCTGCTGCAACTCCGCGAACTGCGCGACCGCGTCCGTATCGGGCCGCCGCAGCGTCTCCGGCCACGCGGCGCTGTTGCCTCCGTACAACTGTGCGAGGGTCAACCAGGTCGCGTGCAGTCGCAGCGCGCGGCCTTCACGCGCGAGGTAAGCGCGGTACGCCGCCGAGCGTCCAGCCGTGCGTGGCGTCGAGTACAGCAGGCGCAGTGCCAGCGCCTTTCCTTCCCACACATCGTCACGGTCGATCAGGTCATCGGACAGATCCCGCTTGCGCAGCTCCGCTCCGATCTGGTCGATCTGCTCGCGGACCTCGGTCGGGACATACGCGTACTCAGGTACCGACTCGATGCGCAAGTGGATGGGGTCCGGATAGCGCCGGGTCGCCGGCAGGTACGGCGAGGGATCGACCGGGGGTACGCCGCTGCTGCCGTGTAGCGGATTGACGACGAGGAAGCCCGCGCCAAGGTCGTGGCCGGCGATCGCGGCCAACTCGGCCAGGTCGCCGAGATCGCCCATCCCCCACGACCGGCGCGAGCGCACCGAATGCAACTGAAGCGTGTAGCCCCAGGCGCGCCGGCGGGTCGGCGTGGTCAACCGGTGCGGCGCGACGGCCAGCGACGTCTGCTTCACCTCGCCGCCGATCCGGGCGAACAGCGTGTGCCAGCCGATCGGCAGCGCTATCGGCAGGGCGAACGTATAAGCGGTCAAACCACGACGCTCGGTGGGCGTGGACGAGAGCAGGGCCACGTCGTAGCGCCGGCCGCCGTCCTCAAGCGCGATCCAGAGCACGGGCGGCGAGCCCGGCGGCGCGTGCACGGTCACCCGCGGTACCGCGGTGGCCTGCGCCGCGTGCCCGGCCCGCTCCGGCAGTTGACGCACCACCACGCACGGCGGCAGCGCCCGGAACTGACGGTCCGTCAGCTCCCGCAGCGCGTCGCGGCAGGAGGCGGGGGTCGAAGCGTCCACGCCGAAGCCGGCCAGCACGGCGATCAGGGTTTCGACCGGGACCTCGACGCGTCTGCCGTGCCAGTCGTGATAGTCGGTGGCGATCCGGTAGGCGCGCGCCGTCTCGATCAGTTCGGGCCAGACGGCCGGCGAGCCGACCGTACCCGACTGCTCGCGCTCGTCGATCCGCCGGTCTCGGACGTCCTGATCCGCGCCATGCCGCGTCACGGAGTTCATGGTTACCAAGTTCTCACAGCGCCGTTACAGACGGAATCCGCCGCTCTGGAAGCCGGTGTTGCGAAGCGCTCACAACGCCCGGTACCCCATCGCGGCGGTTCCATCATTCACTTGTCCGATCGTCTCGGGAGCCGGCCGTGCCGCCGGGCGACGCCGCCTCGGAACCCTTGAGCCCGCGGCCGGTCACGCGGCCAGACGCTGGCTCCTCGCGCCCTCAGAGACGACGATGCCGTCCGGCCAGTGCGGCTCGAACGGCAGCAGTTCCACATCGGCACCGTATCCCCTGAGGTACGGCATCCAGCGGGGGTCGGTCCTTCCCGAGGACAGGATCCGCCAGGCGGACCCGCTCGGTTGGACCGGCTGCCGTTTCATCCTCCAGCCCAGTTCGATCAGGGGCCGGTCGGCCTTGACGTGATTGCACCTGCGGCAGGAGGAGACCACGTTGTCCCAGGCGTGCCGACCGCCGCGCGAGCGCGGGATGACATGGTCGATGCTGGTCGCCGGGGCATCGCAGTAGACGCAGCGCCCGGCGTCGCGTGCGAAGACGGCCCTGCGGGTCAGCGGCACGCCGCGACGCACGGGAACGCGGACATAGCGTGTCAGTTTGACCACCGCGGGGGCGGGCAGTTCGAACGAGGCCGCGTGCAGCGGGGAGCCGGCCTCTTCGAGGGTTATGGCCTTTAGATTGAGGACGAGGACCACCGCGCGCCGCTGCGGGACAACGCAGAGTGGCTCGTAGGAAGCGTTCAGGACCAGCGAGTGGGGCACGGGTGCCTCCTCCTATCAGCGCCCGGCGCGTGGCTCGCACCGGGCTCCGGGTACCCGACGGGAGGGTGGTGCGGTGCCCGAAGGCGTCGAGCCCTGCGGGCGGTCCGGCCATGACGGAACCATGGCCCATCCGCCGCGCAGCAGGCTTGCCAAGCCTGACCGCAGCCGCCCGTCGTCGGGCGTGTATCCAGTGTGGCTGCCTGTGTTGTTCCCACGCCACCGTGTTTCAACGCGGAGTGCACGAATTCGGCGCCGCATCGCGGGATCAAACGGACTTAACGGCATGAATAGTTCCTGATCCCCTCGGAATCTGGTCGTTGACGTCCGGGTTTCGGCTACGGTCGGACCGTCCCGCCACCCCCTTGGCCCGAAAGGATGACACGACCGGTGCCCGCATTCCCGGCCGCGTTCCCGATAGTGAACCCGCCGTCGCCCTCCGCCACGTCCATGTCCTCCCACATCGACTCGAGCAGCCTCGGGCACTGGTTCTCGGTGCACGGCTCGCTGCTGATCAGCCACGGGGCTCAGATCCTGACGATCATCGTGGCCTGTGTGGTGATCAGGGTGGCGACCACGCGCGCGATCAACCGGGTGGTGCGGCACGCGACCCGGGCCGCGCAGGGGGCCGGCCGGCTGCTCGGCGGCACCGGCCTGATCGCGGGCGAACGCACGCGTCAGCGCACCCAGGCGATCGGCTCGGTGCTGCGCTCGCTGGCCTCGGCGATCATCTTCGTGATCGGCGGACTCATGATCGTCTCGGTGCTCACCATCCCGATCGCACCGATCCTCGCCTCGGTCTCGGTGGTCGGGGTGGCTCTCGGCCTCGGTGCTCAGGGCCTGATCACGGACTTCATCTCCGGGATCTTCATGGTCTTCGAGGACCAGTACGGGGTGGGCGACGTGATCGACGCGGGCGCGGCAAAGGGCACGGTCGAGGAGGTCGGCCTGCGCATCACCAAGCTGCGGGACGCGGACGGCGTCATGTGGTACGTGCGCAACGGCTCGATCAACCGGGTCGGCAACAAGTCGCAGGGCTGGTCCCGCGTCGTGGTGGACGTGCCGGTGGCCTACACCGAGGATGTGGGCAGGGCGCGGGAAATCATGGCGCTGACCGCGGACGAACTGTTCTCGGACGAGGCGTGGCGCGACCGTTTCACCGACGACAAGCCGAAGGTGGTCGGCGTTGAGTCACTGGACGGTGCGTACGTGGTGATCCGCATACAGGCGCGCACCGCGCCGCAGAAGGATTTCGAGGTGGCTCGGGAGTTGCGGGCACGGCTCAAGGCGGCCCTCGACGCGGCGGAGGTACAGGTGGCCTCCCTCAAATAGCCGCTGCCCGCCCGCCGCTGCGGGCCGCTGCGCGCGCTCCGGGCCGGCCCACGCGGGGCTGCTGCTCGCCTCAGGGTGTGAGGTCCGTTTCCGGGCGCAGAATCGAATACTGCACCATGTCCCGCCATGCGCCGGCCCGGAAGCAGGCGCCGCGCGCGACGCCCTCGCGCGTGAACCCGGCCTTTTCCAGGGCGCGCTGCTCGGCCAGGTTGGCGGTCTCGGTCCCGGCCTCGATCCTGTGGTACCGCGTGTACGAGAACAGATAACGTACGAGCAGCCGTTGCGCGATCGTTCCGTACCCCTTCCCCCGCTCGGCCGCCAGAAGCCCGATCCCGATGTTCCACGTGGCCGAATTCGGTGCGGTCTGCACGCTGCGCCACCCGACGTCGCCGATCAACACCTCAGCCGACTCGGCACCGCCCGGGCCCTCGGCGGGGGCCAGGTCACGCACCACGGCCAGCCTGCCGCCGTTGTCGTCGAAGAACCCCTGCTCGAACATTCGGCGCAGCGTCCCCGGATTGCGGTACCCGAAGAAACCGAACTCCGAGGCTTCGACGGGGTCGTCGTACAGCCCGCTCATCACCGGCAGGTCTGCCTCCACGATCGGCCGCAGCCGTACCTGATCACCCATGGCGGCACACTACCGACACCGGCGCGTGCCGGCTTCGGAAGCCTCCGCAGAACGCGGATTCTCACGATGTCTGCGCGATCTTCTTGAAATACGCGAGACTACGCCGCAGCAGGACGCGGAGAGTCGGGTCGAGATGAACCGCCCACGCAGGATCCTGTTCTCGGCGAAGCCCGCACAGGCAGGCAAACGCGTAGCCGTACTCAGGTTCGTCGAGATAACCCAGGTGGGAGTACCTGAAGTCCCCCGATCCCAGCAGGGCCCGCTCACTCAGCTCACCCAGGGGCTCAGCCGACCAGCCGCGCGTGGTGGGCTGGAACGTGATCGACGCGTTCGCCACGAAGATGCCCATCCGGAGGAACACCGTGGCCAGGTCCGTGAGCTCTTCGTTCTTCGCGCTGCTCGGTGAGCATCGGCCCTCGCCGATGAGCCGGGCGTGCGCGAGCTCGTGAGCGATGATCGCCGTGAGCACCGCCGGATCGTCGGCCTTGGTCACGTCGATGTCGATGTACTCGTCGCCGCCGCTGCGCCAGTAGTGGCCCACCGCCCTCGTCTTGTCGAAGTGGCGCTTCGGCTCGCTCTTGTCCTCCTGGCTGCCGTCGAACAGCTGGACCGTGATCCGGCCGGGTTCCACGCCCATGACTACCTCGACCCGGCGCACCAGTTCCCTGATCGCCTCCGGGGTGGCCCGGTAGCCTTTCGGGTAGAAGGCCGGGCCCGGAACCGCCAGTTCACGTTGAGCGATCTTCGCGCCGAACTGATCGGACAGCCAGAGCATCCGGTCCTCGATCCAAACCTTCCGCTCGCCGTCGACCGGGCAGGTATCTTCGATCTGCTTCTGCCACGGTCGCGGCTGTGTCAGGAAGTCCTTGTCTTTCGGCGTACTCGCCATGGCCCGTCACCCCCCTCACGCACCCCACTCACCCAGAGAGCAGGTTGGCGCTTCGCTTGTTTTTCCCCGACGAGCGCGGCTCACTCTCAAGCCGCTCGGCCAAGCCGTCGTGCCTCGCGCAGCGGTAAGCGGCACGTCGCGGCGCGATTCGAGCCACCGCCAGAATCGCTACGCGAAGCGACCCGGCAAAGTACTACTGACCGCGGGGAATCAGGAGCGTGGACCGAAGAACTCAGTGATGGCGGCGGCGCGTTCCCTGATCAACCGCATGCGCAGGTTCCAGGACGCTGCTTCCGTGTGCTGCGGCTGGGCGGAGACCTGCCCGGGCCATTTGCGGTACAGCAGTCCGACGTCGCCGATGAAGTGGCCGACGCCGAGCACGCTCGCGGCGATCAGCATTCCCGCGTCGTCGGATCCGGGTACGGCCATCCAACCGCCGACCGCCATCAGCAGCGGTCTGCGGATACACAAGGTGGCCGGATGGACGGGCAGCCGATAGTCGTGAGTGTGCCAGTAATCAAGGATCCGGCCCGGCCGCAGACGTCCGGGCGGCGGGTCGTCGCCGAACGCGGCCGTGGTCCCGTCCGGCATGAGATCGAGCGCGCGAGAAGCGGTCCACTGGACGTCGGGGTCGGCGTCGAGCACCGCGATGTCGCGCGCGAGAGTGCCCTCGGTGAGCTGGTCGTCCTGGTCGAGGTTCTTGATCAGGCCGCCGGCGGCGCGCGCGAGGGCCAGGTTCCGGGTGATGGCGACCCCGCCGTGCGCGTTGTACCCGTGACTGATGCGCGGATCGCCGGGGAGGATCGCGCGCGCGGCTCCGCTTTCGCCGTCCTCCTGCACGACCCATTCCCACCGCCAACCGACGGGCAGGTTCTGCGCGGCGAGAGAGGCGTAAGCGGCCGCGAGGAACTCGGCTTCCGGGTTGTGAACCGCCGTGATGACGGAGATCGTGTTCACCTGGCTCCCAGCGTTCCGGTTGGTCGTGCCGGACTACCGGCGAGTAGCGATGCAGAACGGGTGGCCGGCCGGGTCCAGCAGGGTGCGCAACGCCTCCGGGTGCGGTTGATGCGCAGGCACCGTCGCCCCGAGCCCGACCAGATGGTCCTGCGCCTCGTCCAGATCTTCGACATAGAACTCGAAATGCATCTGAACGGGCACGTCCGGTGCGGGCCAGGTGGGCGGCCGATAGCCCGGCACCGCTCGGAAGACGAGCAGCAGACCGCCGAGCGCGACCCAGCAGGAGTCCGCGTCGCTGTGCGTCACCTCGCCGCCGCCTGCGGCCCGATAGAACACACCCATCGCGGCGGCGTCTGCACAGTCAACGGTCAGCGCCGCAATCGAGACGATCATCGCCAATGCGCTCCTTGCTGTGACGCCCGGCGTCGACCGCCGACCGCCGACCGCCGACCGACCGGGCTGGCTGGCTGGCTGGCTGGCTGGCTGGCGGGCGGGAAACCGGTCTCTCCCCAAGGAGTGTGCCGATCGCCGTTCATCCGAAGCGTAGTCGTTGCCGGACGAGGTGAGTTCGTCGCCTGCGGCAACGGAAACACCCGCCTCGCTGAGGCGTATGGCACCGTGGCGCTTCAGATCAGCACCCGCCTTCAGCCGTGAACGAGCGCACACGATCACAGCGAAACGAAGCGGGACGGATGCGGGACGGCCGCCGCGGACGCTCAGCGGCGACGG
Organism: Actinocrinis puniceicyclus; assembly: GCF_018283645.1. Classification (GTDB taxonomy): domain Bacteria; phylum Actinomycetota; class Actinomycetes; order Streptomycetales; family Catenulisporaceae; genus Actinocrinis; species Actinocrinis puniceicyclus. The sequence goes on from NZ_JAGSXH010000004.1 coordinate 117,096, forward strand.
GCTGCCCGCCGCTTCAGCGGGCCTCGGCCCTGCAAGGTTCTTCGACGCAACAGCCTCCTGTGATGTCGAGAAGCGGGTGATGCTCGCCTCCTGCGCCTCCAGCTGATGCAGGGCCCTGATCGCGCTCACAGGTTTTCGAGTTCTTCGGCGCGGCGAAGGTCCTTCGGACGTCCTATCGCCCGGCGCATCCGAATCAGATCCTCGCGGCGCAGATAGTGCACAGCCAAGCCGTCCGGATCCGACGCGGTTAGGGACCGGGCGAGGAAGTCGCGCACCGGCAGCGTTCCCCACGGCAGCGCCGGGGTACAGCAGTCGCCGCTGACCCGCGGCGACTCAAACTGGACCTTGCGCAGCAGGAAGGCCTGCGGTCCCGGTTCAACGGGCCTGCGTTCCTCATCCAGCAGGTGGCAGCCCGCGACGGCGAAAGCGTGGGCCAGAGCGTCAACCTGTGCGGGATCACCATCCCAAAGCAGATCGAGGTCCCCCGTCAATTCGAGTGACCCATGCATAATGCCCGCGACCTGCCCGATCACGGCCACGCGCGCGCCGGCCTCGTGAAGTGCCCGCAGCAACGGGAACGGATCGAAGCCCCGGGCACTGTCCGTGGCGATGGTGCCGACGTGGTCATCCGCGTCGTCGTGCCCCCGACCGCTCGGCGGCCTGCCGCACGTCAAGGCGCTGGTGCGCTCCACCGCCTGCCGCAATCGTTCCAACGGTCCGTCACTCACACCGGTCATCAAACACCAGCAACCACCGCATCCGCACCTGGACGGTGGTTGTTCACCCTGCGCGGCCCCCAGGCGATTGCGACCACGGCGAGATGATGTAGGGCCCAGGCCCCGAAGCCCGCCCATCGCCAGTTGTAATGTAAGACAAATCGTCTTACGCTTGGTCCATGGCCGACACCCTTACCATTCGCCCCGACGCCGAAACCTCTCACGCCCTCGACATACTCACGCACGACGGTACGAGCCGCTCCGCCGCGATCCGGCAGGCGATCATCGAGGCCGGGATGCGCGTTGAGCGCGCCGCGGCGATGAAGCGGGCCATCTTGCGCACGGAACTGGGCGAACCCGACGGCGTCGACGTCGCGCAGCTCATCGCCGCCGAGCGGACGAACGGACGCTGAGGTGGCGGGTTCGATCTACCTGGACTCGGCCGCGGTCGTGAAGCTCGTCCACGCCGAGAACGAGACTCAGGCGTTGCGTGAATGGCTCGACGAACGCATCGACTCGCCCTGGACGAGTTCGGCCCTGTTGGAGGTCGAGGCTTTCCGTGCCTTGGCGCGCTACGCTCCGGAATCGGCATTCCGGCTTCACCACGTACTCGACCTGGTGAACCTGATCGACATCGACGTCGACATCCGCATCCTGGCTCAGACCGTCAAGCCGGCGGCCGTGCGGTCCTTAGACGCAATTCACCTGGCCACCGCGCTGCGGGTCCGTCCCGCATCCTTCATCACCTACGACAAACGCTTGGCCGACGCAGCACGGGAAGCAGGGCTTGCCGTCGAGATGCCCGGAACGTGAGCTGCGGCAACATGAGCGGTCGCACACAGCGGACAAGCGCTCGGCACCGAGCGCGAGCGATGACGACAACGGCGTAGACGACTGCTGGCTGCTCGCGCCCACCTGCAACCCGATCGTCCCCGTGCCGGGTAAAGACGCCGGATGGCAGCTGCGGCCGGGCGGCGATACCCGCATCACCGACGTCGAGGGCGGCACACCCTCACGTCGCCGCGAATACTGGATCTCCCGCTCGCGCGAGCTACAGCTGACACTGCCGCCTTCGCTCCAAGAACATGAGGCTGCGCTACGCAATATGGAGCTCCGGAACTTCGCCGAGTTGGCCGCCCAGCGGCGCAGTCCCGAACCAAAGCGACGCCGATGGCACAGGCGGGGTCAGTAGTCCTGCCCCGCGACTGAGACCGAAACTGAGACCCGAGAACAAGTCAGAGCCGGAACCCTCAACGGGTTACCGGCCCTGATCCGTTGTGGAGTGGGCCGTTTGCGAGTTGGTTTGAGCTGCGCGGATAAGCGAATTTCAGCGACGCGTCCCAGCTCGCGGAAGATCATTCCCCTCTTGATCATCTTTGATGACGCACCGAGCGCCAAACCTGCCTCGGCCAGGCGTGCACTCCGCGCCGCAATGGTGCCTTGGATTGCACCCTGGGCCTGTGTCGGTGAGACTTGCGCCACGCTCATGGCGATCACGCG